>NZ_BLRL01000002.1:350411-700823 GCF_015082335.1 Moritella sp. F3
ACATAATAATGCTTAGATTTAGTTTCGAACAGCTAGCGTCATTCGTCGCCGTTGCTGAAAAAGGTTCCTTTAGCAAAGCGGCGCAATCGCTCGGTAAAGACCGCTCAACCTTACACCAGCACGTTGGTAACTTAGAGATTGATTTAGGCATTACCTTATTCGATCGCAGCGGTAAATTCCCTAAAATTACATTTGAAGGTAATAGCTTATTAACGCAAGCTCGGCATATTCTTTATCACGCGCAAGTATTACAAAACAGTGGTGATAGCTTGGCGGAAGGGTTAGAGGAAAGCCTAACCATTTATCATGATATTTCATTGCCTATTTCGGTGATAGCTAAGGTGCAACGAGCGGTCCAGCAGCAATACCCACAAACCCAGCTACATTGGATACACCGTGGCCGTAAAGATTCAATGAATGCACTCGCAGAAAAACAAGCTGATATTGCCATAGTCTTGAGTAAGGGTTCAGGCGTGTTACCAAGCAAAGGGCTTACTTTTACTAACCTTGGTTATTTGCCATTTTCTTTCTTTGCTCATAAAGATTGTGCCCTAGCACTGCAAACAAGTTGTAATTTAGAAGATTTAGAAAAACAGCAGCAATACACGGCAGAGAATTACCGAGAAGTCGAGTTAAGCAACAACACCAAAATATCAGGACGCAATGCGACTATCAGTAATATGGACATCATTCTGTCATTACTAAAACAAGGTGGCTGGGCTTTTTTACCTAACCACTTCGTTAGTTCATCGTCTTATGCCAATGAGATATGTAAGCTTAATATTAATTTTATGACCAATGATGGCCGCTGGAGTTTGATTTTACTCACTCGTAACCACCAAAGCACCGGTAAAGTACAGCGCTATGCAATTGAACAGTTTAAAACCGCGTTTAAAAAGATCACCCAATAGGCCACTTTTTATGTGACAGGTTCTTACTCGATAGAATAGTTATATAAATTACCTAATGCGTTAATATTCAAGCGAATATTCACACATAAAGGTAATAAAATGAAAAACAGTAATAACGCGACCCAGGTATTTGATCAATGGATTAGAGGTTCTTTTGTTCATATCAATACCGAACTAGAAAGCCTCTATTGGCAACAAGAAGACAGAGATAATGTCGAGGGGATTGGCGAGGGGTTGAAACGTCAACTTGAATCAGAGGGACGCGCACTCATTAAAGTCTTACTTGCTGAAGGGAATACCAGCCAAAATTTTGATAACGCCTTTAATTTACTCGGCAGTGTCGGATTATACATGGCCGCATGTCGCCGTCATGAATTAACAGAACCCTCACGAGAAACCCGTTCCCCCCTTATCGAAGCATCTGCTCTTGCCATGCACATAGGCCCAACAATTGGCATGGCACCACGCTTTTCTACAGCTCATTTAACCACCCATAATGTCGCTGAAAATGGCATCTATAAACGCTTTACCACTCTGCATGATGAAAGCTTATTTGTCGATTACAATACCCGTAGTATTTTGGCCTTTAAACGCGCCGCAGAAGCACTAGCAAAAATACATGTCATGGGTGTCTCCCACCCACTTTGTTATGACTTATTACTGGCGGCCAAACAAGGACTGAATGAGGTGATTGAATCAAACGCCATCTTATTCAGTGAACTCGATACCGATCGTTTCTTCCATTGTGTCCGACCTTATTACAAACCTTATCGTGTCGGCACACAGATTTACCGTGGCGCGAATGCCGGTGATTTTGCTGGGATTAATATCGTCGATATGTTACTTGGCTTATGCCGCGCTAATGAACCCTTCTACTCACAAATGCTGGTTGATAAATTCACTTACATGATGCCTGAAGACCAGCGGCTATTACGGGATTGCATGCAGGGTTCAAATCTCATGGATGACTTCCTGAGCCAAACTAAATATAACAACCAAGCTTGGTATCAACGAAATTTAACCGTGTTTTTAGAGGTCTGTAAATTACACGGCGACACTGCCATTCAACACCATGATCAGCTGGTGAATAAATATATCGCCCAACCAGCCAGCAAGGTGCAATCCCAGCATATGGACAAATTAACGGCCAGTGGTCCGCCATTACACGTACTACTACGCTCATTAGAAAAGCTTCGAGATCTTCGTGCTGCTAATCCGCGAGATGATATCGCTACCCGCTATCACGACATCCTCACACTACAGGCGTCATTAAATTAGGCCTTGCGCCATTACCTTATCACCCGATTACACAAAGGATCTCTTATGTATAAATATGATTTTTTACTCAAAGATAATATCTACCTTTTAAACCACTCTGTTGGCCGCCCCCTTAAAACCACCGAACAGCAGTTCAAAAGCCATTTTCTCGATCATTGGCAGGATTCAAACAGTGAACCTTGGCCGCAATGGCTGAATGCGATCACGCGTTATCAAATTGCCTTGAGTAAACTCTTTAATGACGACGCTGATAATTTCTGCCCGCAAGTTAATTTATCCAGCGCGCTCAGCAAAGTGTTAATGTCGGTTGCACGTTTACAGCAACCGCATACCCAGATATTAATGAGTGAAAGTGATTTTCCGAGTATGGGGTTTGTGATGCAACGGGCACTCGCAGATACCGCAACAATCACCTTTATTCCCAATAACCTAGATATCACCGACCCTCACGTTTGGGCTGAGTATCTGCATGATCGTATTGACCTGGTTTTTATAAGTCATGCTTATTCTAATACCGGTCAGCAAGCACCGCTCGATGACATACTTCCCCTTGTGCGACAACATCAAGCATTGTCAATTGTCGACGTTGCCCAATCAGCAGGTATTATACCGTTAGACTTAAAGACAACACGACCAGACTTCATGATCGGTTCATGTGTAAAATGGTTATGTGGTGGGCCTGGGAGCAGTTATTTATGGGTTAACCCAACGCAACTTGCATATTGCTTACCTAAAGATGTAGGTTGGTTTTCACATCAGCAGCCATTTGAGTTTAACATTCATCACTTTAAAGCTCACCAAGGGGCATTGCGATTTTGGGGTGGAACCCCCTCTATCATGCCTTATGTAATATCAGCAAATAGCATTGAATATTTTACCCGAATAGGGATTGATAAATTACGCCAACATAACCAAACATTACTAACCATGCTGGCCGATGCCTTTCCATCCGCACTGGTTTCACCAGCGCGAGAAACTCAGCGTAATGGCACCGCAATTTTACATTTCGGCTCACAACAAGAGTCGGTATTGTCAGCGTTAATAGCACATAACATTAGCGTCGATAACCGCCAACAAGGTATGCGAATATCACCGCATATCTATAATGATGAAGCCGAAATACAGCAACTTATTGATCTGATCAAGTCTGTATAAGCTTGAGCAGATAAGCTAATCTACGGGTACTAACAAGCCTCTGTCGGTGACAAGACATGAGGCTTATTCATCACAAACTGCTGGGCAATACGTAAGTAGTGCGCTAAACCGGGATGTTCTAACACTAAATCTTTACCTAAGTCATCAAACAAGCGTACTTGTAGCGCGTCTTTATAAAATGGGCGTTGTTCAAATTCAGCAATTTCTTGCGCATTCATTTGCCCACCTTGTACTGCGAGGCTATCTTGCGATGCTTTACTCAATTGCCCATGGTATTTAGGTTTAACAGCGCACAAATAACGCTTTGCTTGCACATGCAATGCAATACCATCAATAATTTGCTTGGGGAAATACGGCGCCAGAAACTTGGCTCCCACATCTTCATGATAACCATCAATACCGTGCTCGGCGATATCTTCAGGCAGCTCCAAAATTAAATGCCCAAAGTCATGCAATAAAGCTGCGGTGATGATCGCATCACTACTGTTTTTTTGCTCGGCGTAATAGGCTGACTGTAGCATGTGCTCACCCATAGAGATATTTTCACCATAAGCAACATGACCATTTTCTTCAAATTGCTGTTTAATAAACTCAATAATATCCATTATTTAGTCTCCATATGAGGCTGTGATTTAAGCGTATCTAAATTAGTTTCGAGTACGGCTAACGTGCTCTTTAATGAATCAATATCTGCATAACAGCCTTGCAGATGACGCGCACCTTCAGCTGCGACTTCACGGCCATGTAAAATACGCTCGTTATTAAAGATCATCAATTCACCCGGCTTTAAAGTGCACAAGAATTTACATTCTTCACTGTGTAAAATACGGCTGAAATTTTGATATGCTTGATAAAATGCCGTCATTTCTGCAAACGGTAATTTAATTGCTTGAATAGAACGGTTATTTAAACGGATACGCTCAAGAGCGCCGTTATTATTCAACTCGATGAGGTAACCCGTATGTTCAAGATGAGTATCTGCATTCTTAAAACGGTACGTTACTGGCGTCAAGGTTAATAGCTCATACTGCTGTGGAAAACGTTGCTGTAATAGTTGCGCAGCATAAAAACCATCGGTTAATGCGGTTATACCACCTTGTTCAGCACTGACTAAACAATGTAATAACTGTAATGTCGGGACGGGATGACGATAAGCATTGTCGGTATGTAAGCTTAATGGTTTTGGGGTGTAAGCTAAATTAACCGGGTTTTCTTCCGAAATCACTTCAAAGTGGCTGCCGTAATTGGTATCACGTACAAAGCCAAATTGCTCGACAATCTTAAATAACTGCTTATCAACATTAGGTACATCGTGTAAAAATGCCAAACCGCATTGCTTCACAGCAGCTAACCAATTTCGTTTCACTTCTTTACTGCTTAGCACTTCAGGATACTGAAAGGTAATGGCTGACGCATCTAGCAGCCCATCCCACAGTACTTGTTGATCGAGTACTCTTGTATTAATGGCGTCTTGCTCAGCAAAGTGCATGCTGCCGAGAAAATCTGAACTGTAACGACTTTGGTGACCATCTTGCCAAGTGATCACTAAATCATCTCCTTCAATCGCCACAATTTCTGGCTGAATGGTTAAATCTAAATCAAGGATCTCTTGTAAGCGCTGACCTGATACGTGCAAGCATTCGCTGCAACGGCAATTGTCTTTCAACCAAAAATAATGAAATGACTGCTTATTATAAACAAGATGGGAGGCGTGTAATGTAAACATAGACATAGACAAGTCCTGATATTAAAAAAGACTAATGCAGCAAGGTCATCATAATCCCTTACTGCACTAGCATAACTCAAAGGGTGTATTCATTATTGTGATACAGAGTCGCAACGACCGTGTCGCAATAAATAGTATGCTAAATTAACCTTTTGACTCTGACTTACTGTTAAACTTATCAGACCATTTAGTTAATACAGCGCTACGATCATTGGCCATTTTACCAAAATCCATATCCACGATTGCATCTTCTACATTGGGATAATTAGCCACAGCACCACTTACATCTTTATGCCCAACAACCGGATAAATGGTGTTGTACATTTTGTTCGCATCTAATGATAAAGACCAATCAATCAACTGCTTAGCCGCCGCTGAATTGTTATTTACGAGACCAACCGACTCCGTATCCCAACCAATCCCCTTAGGTAAGATAAGATCAATCGGTGCACCTTTTGATTTCAATTTAGAGCCACGGATAGCCACAGAAATACCAATAACCGTTTCCCCCATCGCAGACTGTACGCAAGGTTTAGAACCAGAGTGAGTGTAATGGGCAATATTTTTATCCAGTTTATCCATATACGCCCAACCTTGTTGCTCCCCCATACCTTGGAGCCACGCTGTTACCTGGATATAACCAGTACCAGATGAACCCGGATTAGGCATCACAATGTGACCTTTATAGACTGGATCTAATAGATCTTCCCAAGTTTTAGGTTTTGGCAAGCCAAGCTGCTTCGCAACGATAGTATTGAAACAAACAGTATTGAAAAACGCGTCATTACCAAACCAGGCTTTGTTGTCTTCAGGATCAACCATGCTCGCTTTAATACCATCAAGATTAGCAGGCGTATAAGGCTTCACAATACCACTATCTTTAAGTAATGCTAATGATGAACCAGCTAGTCCCCACACCACATCCGCTTTCGCATTCTTACCTTCAGCTAATAACTTTGCCGTCATGACACCCGTAGAATCACGCACCCATTTAATATCAATATCAGGATGGCTTTCTTCAAAGGTATTTTTGAATAACGCTAACAGGTCAGTTTCAAAAGAGGTATAAACGATCAGTTCTTCTTTCGCAAATGCGTTAGAAGATACGCCAAGGATAACGGCAGTCGCAAGTAATGACTGTTTAACAATGTGCATCAATAACATCCCTATTGATAGATTAAGTGATAAGTTAATCGATAACTATCTAAACATTAAATAGTGTATTCATGGTGCACATTCTAGAGGGGATATATGACAGTTTTATGCTGTTAATATTTCGATCATGTGAAATATTAACAGCAGATGGCTACTAGCTTAATTTAAAGAAATTCAATATCATTTTTTGTTCTTCAGATAAACGCGCTAGTTCTTCACTCGCCTGATTACTTTGATCGATACCAGCAACGTTTTGAGTCACCATATCTGACGCTTGCATCACGTTAGCAGCAATATCTTGGGTCACTGCTGATTGTTCGTGAGAAGCCGTCGATACCAGCGTGTTCATATCTGAAATCAGTGACACAGAATGAGAGATATCAGTAAAGCAATGACTGACCGTTTGCGCGATCTGGCGTGAGCCTTGGATCAACTCAACATTACTGTTCATATAACTGTCTGCTTTTTCAGATTGTTCTTGCAGCTTAGTGATTATTTCCTGAATGTTCACCGTTGATTCTTGCGTTTTCGCCGCTAATGCGCGTACTTCGTCCGCAACAACAGCAAAACCACGCCCCTGCTCACCCGCTCGCGCTGCTTCAATTGCGGCATTCAAGGCTAATAAATTCGTTTGCTGTGAAATAGTATTAATCACATCAACAACACTACCAATTTCAATCGAGTAGGCCCTTAGCTGATTAACCATCAAGGTTGATTCTTGCACCGATACTTCAATACGCTTGGTGATCGCATCTGACTCTTGTAGCGCATCGTTACCACGACTCACACTATCAATCGCATTATTGGCAGCATCTTCGGCATTACTGGCATTTAGACTGACTTCCGCTGCAGTACTCGACAGTTCATTCACGGCTGTAGCGACTTGCTCGATTTGTGCAATTTCATGTTGTGAATTGGTTGCGGCCTCCCCCATCACAGCGGCCAGTTCTACCGACGCCGATGATACATTGTCAGAAATAGCATGGGTTCGCTGCACTACATCTTGTAATTCATGTAGCAGGACGAGCATGCTGGCATAAATACCCGTGGTTGCTTTACCAGTTGTGCTCACTGCAGTTAAATCACCACGTGCCATTTTTTCCATTAAATTAGAGATATCTTCTGGTTCGCCACCGATTGGCGCATAAATATACTTCACAATGAAGAAGTAAAAAATAACGATAGCCACAATGACAGCGATGAATAAGAACATTAATGAACCGACTAGGTTGGCATTACTCGCCGCGTTAATATCCTTCCCATATTCATAGCTCGCCACAATCCAGTTACGTACTGATAGCTTGTTGGTGACAACAGAAACCATTTCGCCGTTAACTTCATATGTAAAACGACTAATACCTTGGTTTACCTGCTCATACTGTGGGCGAACTTGAAACATGTTTTTGCCTAGCAGTTGAGTATCTTTGCTCGACATAACATAACCGTCATCACGATAAACGAAGATTTGGTTATCACTGGTTAATGAGGTAATAAAACCGGTAATATTATCTAAATCGATATCAATCGACAGTGCCGCCACCGTTTGATTATTATGATAAATAGGCACAACCAAAGAAATGATATTTTGTTTGGTTAACGCATTTTGGTACGCTTTGGTGATAATTATTTTTTCATTATCATAGAAAATACGGCTGTACCATTCTCGGTTAAGTGCTTTAGCATTGAAGTTAGCAACATAACCGCCGCCTTCAATCGCGCGGCCATCTTTTAAGCCAATAAATATATTTTCAATACCATCAATTTTATTAATAAAATGACGGGTTTTCTGTACCGCGCGTTCGACCGATAGTGGCTCACCATTATCACCGAACTCGAAAGAAACCGCGTTCAAAGCATCAAAATAACGCATTAATTTTTCATCTAATGCTTTCGCGATTAACCGCGATTGGCTATCCATTTTATCTTCATAATTAGTGTGGCTAAAACTATCGAAAGCGCTATAACCAAAAAAGGTAATAGCACCACAAATAGTAATTACTAAAGAAGCGAAAAAAACTAGGATTCTATATTTCAACGTCATAATATGCTCAGAACTGTAAATTAGCCGCGTATTCTATCTTAATAAAATCGCACGTATAGCATTATTTAATAATTAAATACAAGACAACATAACGAACCAAATGTGATGTAAATCACGCTATATAAATTTATATTCGCTTATATAGATATTATGGTTTATGCCTTTAAGACCTACCGCAGTCATCAAAATTAAACCACTGTCATTAAAACTAAACAATAGAATGCTAATTTAGGCTCTATTCAGCCAAAATAGAGCCTAACATGACATCTACAACAGCCAATCCAAATATAGATTCAAATTTAAATAATGTACCTAATGCCCTATCCAATACTGTGCCTAACTATTTAAATCCAGACATCGCCTCTGACCTGACGTTATTAGATATTCCTATTATTGAAGCAACACCAGAAAGCCTAAAAGGCTATGGGTTCTTTGTTGACGAACCTGAGGCATTTAATATTGAGATCACCCGCTGGCCAGCGCAAGGTTGGCGTAAAGTCGATGAAGATACCGGTGATGAAGGTGGTGTAACGGAAGGTACTTTTATCAGTACTTGGAAAGGGGATTATTTATTTGGTCGTAATAAAGCCGTTGATGGCCATTATATTATCGGTTATAACCAGCGCCCAGAAATGGCGGTTGATACTCATAATAACAAACCAAGCCAACTCATCTTATGGCATGCCAATTACCATCCCGATGGCGGCCAAATGTTTTACCCTAAATCGAATCAGCCATTTTTATTACCACTAGCATTACCGGGGGATGATGTGAAACCACAAGACTTTGTGTGCTTCTATTTCACTGGTGAGCGCGGCGCCTATATTCATGCCAACGTTTGGCATGAAGGGGTATTTGCGATAGCTGGGGAACAAGAGTTTGCCGATAAGCAAGGCGCTGTACACGCCCGTGTATCGGTTGATTTTGGCAAAGAATTTAATTGCTTATTACGTGTTGATTTAACTCAGTTACCAAAATAATTGAGCGTAACTTTTAACCGTGACTTTAACAGTACAGCTTAACGGTAAAGCGCATCAATTTCGCCATTTTTAATGCGCATATTGACCCGTAGCAGAGCATGTTGGGCAATCGCCAATACGTCTTTCATGCTCTCATAGCAACCTTTTTCATCCTCACCATAAGCAAAGAAGTTTAACGTCACTTGAAAACCCATACCGCCAGTATCCGGTTTATCACCCAGCGCTAAATAACAAGTTGGTGATTGTGATAAGCCAATCGCGCCCGCTTTAAAACTCGGCTTCATCGATGATGCCATCGATTGAATATTATTCATTAACCAATCAATGCTTTTTTGTTGACAATTTTCAGGGATATCTCGGAATAAAATCATTAATCGCGCACTGCATTTTTTGGCATACGGGTATTGTTGGTCAGTATTATCTTCGAGCGGATTAAACACACAGTCGTTGCTTTCCAGTAGCGAACTTGCCCCATTCACCCATTCAATTAAGGTATAAAACTTTTCAACAAAGTCCCACGCTTTAAACGGAAGTAGATCTTCGAGTGCACTACGGATCAAATTAGGCTGCTGCTTAAAATCCATATATACACTCGACTCATCCGTTACCATATTCGTCCATGGGTGAGATCTTAACGCTGAGTTATCAATTTTTTTGGAAATAAAAGCGTCCACAGTTGCTGCCTTTGTTGATGAAATATTATAATGAAAGAGGGATTTTAACAGTGTTCGTGAGATATATTAAAAGTTTTATCCGCTAATACTTTCCCGTCTAGTTCAATCGTCATACGCCAATCACCACATTTATCCGCAATTGGTTCCCATACTGTGTCACCTAAATAAAACTGCCAATCGTTATTGGTCACATGTACCTCACCAGTAAATGGCGCACGCACATTGCCCTCACTATCTAAAATACCTGGATGTGCAATACAAAAACGGATCTTCGCGCCACGGGCTTTTTTAATATTCACAACAAAGCCAAATTCAATATCAATTTCAGCGGGTATATCGGTTGTGAACTTTTGAATACTCGGTAGGTCTTTCGATTTACTTTGCCACTGTGAATGAATACCATATGTTTGCATTTTAGTAACGGGTTTATATTTGGCCATCAAATTACCTCGCGATTCAGTATTTAACGTTATTAGATACATCATATAATACCGAGGGGAGGCTCAAGTGGGAAGATGTAAAAATGTACCTCCATTTATCTTCATCAAGTATGATAAGCTTTTAACCTTATAAATATCTTCATAATGTTGGAAGTGCTGATGGCAAAAGATCTTTTTACGACGCTTGATCTTAACTTATTGAAAATTTTTCAAATAATCTATCAAGAGCGAAATTTAAGCCGGGCTGCAGAACGTATGCATGTAACCCAGCCAGCAGTGAGCAAAGCGCTTGCTAAACTACGCCACCATTTCGGTGATGAGCTATTCATTCGCAGCTACCATGGATTATTAGCCACAGACTTCTCCCAAAATCTCTATAAAAATTTAGGCCCTGCTATCAGCTCAGTGAGTGATGCGGTTAACTCTACGGTTGAATTCAAGCCTGAAGATTTATCAGGCCAATTACGCATAAGCATATCGCCATTTCTTATTCATGCCATTGGTAATGCACTTTATAACAACATCCATCAAGAAGCGCCTGACGTACAATTGCTACTTTTAAACTGGTCTTCGAAAACATTAAGCCATATTCATAATAAAGAGATAGATTTAGGCCTAAATTACATGATCGACAATAGCTATAAAGACGTTGTCACTGAACGACTAGGAGAGGATAAATTTTCGGTTTATGTAAGAAAGAACCATCCATTTACGAGTGAATCAATTACTGGTGAGCAGTTATCTCAGCACCAGATTGTGACCGTTATTAACGCAGATTGGAACTTTACTGAATCCATAGCTGAAATAGAATTAAAGAAGCGAGGCTTACCAGCCCATGTCACCCTACGCAGCGAGCTACCAAGTGTATTAGTTAATGAGGTACTAAATAGTGACGCGATGTTCCCTAGTTCAAGCTTTTTAAATCATAACAAATCCTCAAATCTAAGAAAAATCTCTCTCTCTAGCGAAGATGATATCGCTGCTTTTCCGGTTGTCAGTTACAGTCATAAACAACTGCAAAACACTAAAAAACAAACCTGGCTACTTAATCATATTAAAGCTTTATTAAATAACCAAATGGAATGATTAGCATTCCAACTTATTATTTCTACTTATAGCACTATCTCAATATACTTCTCTAACCAGCAAGAACGCTGACTAGAAAGCATGGAAATACACCAACTTACGTTCCATTTATTGAGAGATTAAATAATGAAAAAAAGTATCCTCGCGGTAATCATCGCCGGCGCACTTGCTGGTTGTTCTTCTAACGGTTCTAATAATGATAGCCCGACACCTGAACCAAAAGAAGGTATTGCAGACGTCATTTATAATGAAGAATTGCATAGCGCAGTCATTAATGGTGATGAAGGTAATAGTGCTGCGATTATTGGCGACGGTAACGGTAATGCTGCAATTAAAATTAATGATCAAGCCTTTACTGTTCAAGGCGATGTCATCATTAATGACGAAGGTGACATAGTTGGAACGATTACAACTGAAGATGGGGTTGCTATCGCTTACATCAACGACACGGCTTATACATTAAGCGTTAGTAATGGCCGTTTAATTGTAGATAGCGATAAATTAAAACCTGAATATGGTGATGATAACGGCTGGGATCATGTGCCAACACCTGACAATGATAGCCCAATTATTGATGGCGGTTGGGGTATCTCAGGTGCACCAACCTACGGTGATATCATAGCAGCCGGTGGCGCTGTCATTATCAAAGGTGACAATGACAACTTTGTTACTATCAGAGCAGACGGCCAAGGTAATGCCGGTATTGTCATTAACGGTGGTGAACAAACTTATGCAGTTAAAGACGGTGAGCTATTTAACTACGACACCGGTGAGTCAGTTGGTCATATCCAAAAAGACGGCGAGAATTACACTGTACGTTTAGATAACGGCACTGAAGTGGTATTCCGTAATGACGATGGCCGTTTATTTGCAGCAGTCATTTCACGTCCAGATGCATCAAACCCGATTATTGATGATCACCGCCCTGAAACCACACCACCAACTTATGGTGATATTGTCACAGCCGGTGGCGCTGTCATTATCAAAGGTGATAACGACAACTTCGTTACTATCAAAGCAGACGGCCAAGGTAACGCTGGTATTGTCATTAACGGTGGCGAACAAACATACGCAGTTAAAAACGGTGAACTATTTAACTACGAAACCGGTGAGTCAGTTGGTCATATCCAAAAAGACGGCGAGAATTACACCGTACGCCTAGATAATGGCACTGAAGTGGTATTCCGTAATGACGATGGCCGCCTATTTGCTGCTGTTATTTCGCGTCCAAATCCAGACAATGACTTACCTGAATACGGTGAAGGTGACTGGGGTATCCCTGGTGCACCAACTTACGGCGATATCTTAATTGTAGATAACGCCGCTGTTATCCAAGGCGATAACGGTAATCACATGTTTGTTGTTAAACATGAAGACACTTACTACTTCAATGTTAATGGCGCAGATGCTAGCCCTACACACAAGATCGTAAACGGTGAAGTTCAGACTATTGCTGGTGAATCAACTGGCATCCACGTGCAACAAACTGAAAATGGCGTAGCCTTCCGTACTGATAATGGTACTGAAATCGTTTTCCGTAATGATGATGGTCGCTTATTTGCTGCTGTTATTTCGCGTCCAAATCCAGACAATGACTTACCTGAATACGGTGAAGGTGACTGGGGTATCCCTGGTGCACCAACTTACGGCGATACCTTAATTGTAGATAACGCCGCTGTTATCCAAGGCGATAACGGTAACCACATGTTTGTTGTTAAACATGAAGACACTTACTACTTCAATGTTAATGGCGCAGATGCTAGCCCTACACACAAGATCGTAAACGGTGAAGTTCAGACTATTGCTGGTGAATCAACTGGCATCCACGTGCAACAAACTGAAAATGGCGTAGCCTTCCGTACTGATAATGGTACTGAAATCGTTTTCCGTAATGATGATGGTCGTCTATTTGCTGCTGTTATTTCACGTCCAGGGGCTGATAATGGCAAGAAACTAGCTTATACCGTATTAACTAAAAATGAGTTTGAGAAGGTATCTATACTAGAACATAACGAGTCTGAAGCTTCCATTCTTATCCATAGGGATTACGAGGTAATTGATAGAAGCACCGTTACTATCACAGATAGAAATGGCAATGTTGTCGAGTTTGATCACGCTCAAATGGCTGCAGCGAAAGCAAAAGCCAAGGCCCTTTCTAGCGAACAACGCCAACAAATAAAGCAAACAATAAAAACTAAATTACAAACTCGCTCATAACTAAATCATGAACGTATT
Organism: Moritella sp. F3; assembly: GCF_015082335.1. Taxonomy (NCBI): domain Bacteria; kingdom Pseudomonadati; phylum Pseudomonadota; class Gammaproteobacteria; order Alteromonadales; family Moritellaceae; genus Moritella; species Moritella sp. F3. The sequence continues at coordinate 364,093 of NZ_BLRL01000002.1, forward strand.
TTTAAGACAATAGATCTATCTATTAAATATAGAGTAAGGAGCTGTAAGTTATTTACAGCTCCTTTTTTTATAAAAAAATAAAATGAACCTCCACTCCACGCTCAAGCAGTAAAATAACCAAACGGAATATTTTGCATTCCAACTTATCACTTCTATTTATACTTCACTCTCAATATACTTATCTCATCAGCAGGAACGCTGCCTAGACAAGAATGGAAACACCCCAAACAACGTTCCACTTATTGAGAGGTTTAATCATGAAAAAACATATCTTAGCTATACTAATCGCCAGTACCGTTCTTGCTGGTTGTTCTTCGAATAGCTCTAAAAATGATACGCCACCTCCAGAATCACAAGAAGGCGTTGCTGACGTCATTTATAATGAAGAATTACATGGCGCAGTCATTAATGGTGACGAAGGTAATAACGCAGTTATTATTGCGGATGGTAACGGCAACGCTGCCATTACAGTTAACGGCCAAGCCTTTACAGTTCAAGGTGATGTGATCGTTAATGACCAAGGAGATATCGTTGGTACAGTTACAACTGATAATGGCGCTGCAATCGCTTACATCGGTGACACTACTTATACATTAACTGTGATCGATGGCCGTTTAATTATAGACAAAGCTAACCTTATACCTGAATTTGATGAAGATAATGGTTGGGGAAATTCAGAACACCCTGTCGACAAAGAGCACCCAGAACTTGAAAAACCACCGGAGTTTGTAGTGGGCACAGGTAATGTAAAGTGGGAAGTGTCAACAAATGGCAATGACTTCATTCAAATAGACGAAATCAACGGCGACCGTTTTGTTCAAATTGTTAAGGATAAAGACGGTACCATTATTATTCAGGACCAAGACGGTAATCGCATAGAACGTCCTGATGCAGGATGGGGTTTTGTTGGCTGGAATGGTGATATGGGTTGGGGCAACCTCCCACCTATATACGATGGAAAATACGCTACAGTAGAGCTTATTGGTAATGACGATGGTACAAAAAGTCTTAAATTAGCTGGTGAAAATGGTCGTGAACATCATTTTGAAAATACCGCTGTCGCGATACAACCAGATGGTTCTATTGGTATTACCAATCACAAAAACATGACCATCTATTTTGTAGAAACTAGTCCACAATCAGGCTACTACACATACACAGGTCAACATGGTGGCGAATATGTATATAACTCGCATAATGGTCAAGTATATTTCAATAAATATCCTTCGAAGACAAAACCAGAATTAGACAAGCCACAGTTTAATCAGGCTCAAATTGAGGCTATAAAAAACAAAGCCAAGGAGCTTTCTACTGAGCAACGCCAACAAATAAAACAAGCAATAAAAACTAAAGTACAAGCGCGTTCATAACTAAGTAGTTGAGAGCGTTTGTAATTGTAATACAGCAAGCCTCTCAGATTAATAAAATCAAGGAGCTGTAGATTAATTGCAGCTCCTTTAAAAGGTTCTAGAAATGAAAAAAACACTATCTTTAATTCTCTTTACGCTGAGCAGTTTAATCAGTACGCATATTTTTGCCCAAACACCCTCAGCAGATAAATACCGCGAACCGGATTTACGCTTTAGTACTTATAAAATTGATGATGATTATTACGCGAGTTTTTCCGGTACGGTTAACGTAGATGAGAATATATCCATTGATGCCACACTCGATAGTAGTGGTTATCTTGAAATAGGTGCAGCTTATGGCGATCTAGTTTTTGATATCGCCTATGCAGAGGGTTACTTTAACTATGGTCGTACTGATACCACAGATATTTATACTGTCGGTATGTTTGCAGGGCTGCCTTTGGGCGAAAATTTGATGGTATTTGCCAACACAGCGTATGATTGGCGACGTACACAGGATAATCTTGCAGGCGCAGGTAATTGGGGGCTTTTTGATGAGGAAGAATGGAAAAATACAGCAGGCTTAAGTTATACCGTTCACCAATGGGTAACGCTATCTTCAAGTTATAATGTTGATTATTTGACTGACAGCCCAAACCAGGTCGACGATAATATTGCGACGAGCTGGGATGCGACAGTGGCTTTTAATACACCTTGGTTAAGCCCCTACGTTAAATACAGTAAAGGTAATTATCGCGTAACACCAGAACAGCAAAGAAAGTCACAAGATAACGTAGAGATAGGCCTTAATTTCAATTTTTGAGCCTCTTATACGCCCGACGTTATTTACCCTGTTTGTTCCAGTCCACTTAAGAATATCGCGGTATTAAACGGTTTTTGCATGAAATAAACATCTGGATAATGCTCATTATCTACAATCTCGTTTTTATCATTAGCCGATAAAATAAAATACTGCGTTTTGGTTTCTGCTTCTATCGATTTCATTTTACCAATCAAATCGATGCCATTCATTTCATCGAGCTGATAATCAACGATAACCACATCTGGATCGCTATCTCTAAAGCGCATTAATGCATCTTTAGAGTTATCCGCACATACAGTATTAAATTGCTCATCCTCTAGCATGGCATTACAGACCTCAAGGTTGAAGCTATTATCATCGACAATTAAAATGCGTTTGTCAGCATAATTACGCGGATTCAATGGTTCCGATAACACGTATTCCCCACATCGAAGTGGAAAATGCAGCATGATTTTAGTACCTTCATTTTCGACACTGTGTAATCTCAATTTACCACCAATCTGAGTCAGTAATTGATTACAGGTATAAAGGCCTAAACCAATCCCAGATACTTTTTTAAGTTGTGATTCACAATCAACAACAAAAGGATCGGTAAGTAACTCTTTAGTTGATTGCGACATGCCGCGACCAGTATCTTGGATTAACACCCGTAAATACCATTCTCTATTTGACGACGTCGGATCATTAAATACACGGCGTAAACAAATATCAACATGGCAACTTACCGCTTGACCAGTGCTGTATTTCAAGGCGTTATTAATCATATTTGTGATAACTTGAAATAATTTAGAGCTATCAACACTGATTGTTTTAGGTAATTTATCGCTGATATGAAAGTCCAGTGTTTTACCTTCAGGAATGCTCAACTTATTATAATAATCTTTGATATTATTAAAATATTGCGGCGTATTAATGGCGGCGTTATTTAACACTAAGCCACCTGTCGCTGACTTACTGTAATTTAAAGTGTTCTCAGCAATTGAATACAATAGATTCGCTGACCACAGCATTTTATCAATCACCACACTGTGCTCATCACTTATTTTCGGCATGTCCCTCAACACCTGACTATAACCAAGTAGTGCATTGATCGGCGTTCTTATCTCATGATTGATGCTTGATACCATCGCGACATTAAATTTGTTCTCTCGCTCAATCCGATTAAACAAATGCTTATTCACCAGCCTAAAATACAGTAATACCGAAACCAATGCACAAGCAACCAAGGTCGACAGCACAATGAAGAAGAACTCCATCAGCCTTGACTCCGATACCTGAGATGTAATTGTAAGTAGATAATGAAAATTATAACTCGGAATACTAATATCGAGTTCAGTTTCATAACTAAACAGAGCAAATAAGATGTTTGCAGGTTCAAGCACACAACTTTGATTTTCAGCTGAGAGCTGTGATGATGAGTATTTTAGACAAGATCCCTGTAATTTATCGAGACTAAAGAGCACGTTTTTCATTGGTATAGCGTAAAATAAATACGGCATATTCGGTTCATCAATCATAAAACCAATTAATTGATAGTGCGGTAATGTTCCCGTCAGCATACCCTCTTTATCGATACTAACTGCTAATTCATTTAAATGTTCTGTCAGGCTATCGTTAGAAATGTAACCCAGCGTCAACTCAGGGGTCAAGGTGAAAAATACCGCATTCCTTTCATCTAGTAACTCTTGAGTGAATATCCTGAACTCAGATTCTTGCACTCCTTGAGATGCTTTAAAAAAAGACTTTGTCGCATTCATAATCAGTCTATGCTGCAAATAATTCTCTTCATTTAACGCCATCAACGTCGAGACTTTTTTATCATGATTGGATTTAAATTTACTAATACTGTAACTACTAAATACAGTTACGATCGTCAGCGTAATCAGCAGGCAAATACAAACATAACTGCGTAGGTTAAACTTATAACTCATGTTCAATCGCTACAACTTGTGCGTAGATATTATCGACCACACAACATAATTGTTCGCACGTCTGTATCGCATCAAGCTGATCATCAAGATCAAGTAGCAAATAACGGCAAACACCTTTAAATTGATGCTTCAGTGAATTAATTTTATCTGCACTATCAGCGTCTTGACTTTGTGCGCGAATATTCTCTAATTCACGCATTAATGCTTGGTACAACGTTAAGCGTCGTTGTACATTATAACGATTAAAAAATGTGTTTAAATCCGCACTTATATTGACGACATTAACATTCATCAGCGTGAATGCCCTGATTTTCGTAGCGATTAACCCAGGCCTGTAAATAACGACCTTCCATTGGCGGGCTATATAAATAGCCTTGTGCAGTATCACAGCCAAGATCATCTAAAATATTAAGCACACTTTCCGTTTCAATGCCTTCGGCGACAACATTCACTAACATTTTCTTCGCGAGTGCAATCGTCGATTCGACAATAAGACGATGCTGTTCATTGGTATCTATATCACACACAAAAGAGCGATCTATTTTGATTTCCTTAAAAGGAATAATATCTAAACGTTCATAAGTCGAATAGCTTTTACCAAAGTCATCAAGTGATATGCCGATATCATTAATTATCAGTCGAGCAATAGAGTTTAATACACAACCTTGATTAATAATCTCTTGTGATTCTGTCAGTTCTAATATCAGTTTAATCTGCGTATGTGCTTGCTTGTGACGAATAATATAATCCATTAAATTGTCACTCAGTAAATCTTCAGCTGTCACGTTAATCGACAATGTGTAATCAGACAAATTGGTTTCATTTACCCAAAGCTTGAATGCTTTAGCAATAATTATTTTAGTAAATTCCACGTTCATTTTCGCTTTATAAATTAAAGGCAAAAATGTATCAGGATAAATATAGCCATTTTCATCATACATTCGCGCTAACACTTCAAAGCCATTGATATTCTTACTTTTCATATCGACTTGAGGTTGAAAGCAAAGCAATACTTGTTCATCTGCAAGCAACTGATTTATATCATGCTCAGCAGCATCATCAGGCGTGGTTATAGTTGGTCCATTATTACTTGTTTGCTGTAATCGTAGCGTTTCAGATAAAATAGCCTCTACATTAATTGGTTTTTCAAACACCCCAACTACATTCAATTTCAAGCGACAAGCAATGCTACTAACCAGTTCAAGCGTGCGTTTATCTGATGAACTAATTACGGCTAATGGAATGTGCGCATAAAGGCTATTTGCCGACAGAAAATTAATGACTTCCATGCCATCGCTGTTATTCATTTTCAAATCTAAAATGAGTAAATCAATATTACCTTCCATTGTAACAATAACGTCAACACCTTCATTTGCATCACTCGCTTCAAAGCTCTGAAATTCAGTATTGAAAGTACTCTGTAACGAACTATCTATAAGATCTGATTTTATTGCTTCTCGAACAAACTCTTGGTCATCAACAATCAAAATATTCATCATCACTCCGCTATATCTCGATGGTTTTAGGTTGCATGTATTGCGTTGGTATAACTGAAAGCATCAACATATTTCGGTTTGCCATTACTTCTGATCTACTCATGATAAATGAATAGTTCTGTATCATTTTAGCTTGATGTTCAATCGGTTTAACTTTAAACATCGGGATTTTCATTTGCATCAATTTTTGTTTCAGCTTGCTATCACAAGTACTAAAACTCAAATATTCAATCGTATCATCAAGCGCTAACTGATTAAGATAAATCGACATCATATGATTATCAATCTTTGCTGAAACGCCAAATGAGGAAAACACCACCAGCACATTCGCGCTATCTTGTTTCACAATATTTAATAAATCAAGGATACCCGTGGTGCTATTCATAAACTCAAACAAGGCTTTACTATTCACTTTACAAAACAAACAATGGCCAACCAATTGGTTTTCATTGCAAAAAGCCGAAATTAAAGTCAGTTGCTTTAACACTTCTGCAGATGAGATTTGTTGATAAGTCGGTAATAAACGGGGGTTACCTTCATACCTTAAACACAGTTTAAGGTATCGTTCAAAATTGACGTGTTCAGGGGCTATATATTCGCTATGGTATTGCTCGTCTTGATAATAAGGGTGTGTTGTTTTGTCATTTTTATCACCCACAGCAAATTGAATGGAGTGGATACACTCTTCAACAAAATCAGTATCTGAGCTGTAAATATTAAAAAGGTTATCATCAAAAATCTCGGCAATCTCAGCCTGTTTTGTTAGCGATGGCGTATTAATCCCACGCTCCCAACGGCTGATTGAGATGGTATCTAAACTATCAAAAGAATGGCTTTTATCATTTAATAAAGCCCTTAACCCTTCCTGTGAAAGGTCATGTTCGGTACGAATTTTTCTTAGAAAACTAGAGAATACTTTCATTATTACTGCTTTTGGGTAAGCGTATTTTTTATATCCCATCTTCACTTCCATCTAGACCTTATACCGTCATCACAAACCTAATAATCGCCACAGCGTGACTCTCATCACATTATAAGTCTAATGCAAAACCACCAAACAATATATTTTGGAATATATGTTTATACATGCACTAATTCCACAGTAATAATTTTATTCTTAATAAAAAAAATGCCTATGCCCTAAATCGATTTAACAACAAGGCACTAGGCACACTTTTTAAAATAGAAATAATTATTACTCTAGTGGTAGACATGACACCTCGTTATCATATTTGTTCAATTATGAAGCACTAATAAAATGCAGCTATAGCGGATTCAACACTTTTTCAACATGGAGTTTATTATATGAAAAAAACAATTTTAGCATCTTTCGGCGCTTTAACAGTCGCGGCATTGGCACCGACTTTAGCTTTCGCACACGGTTATGTCGCTGGCGATTTCCCTTCTCGTGTTAATTTATGTCACTCGACTAGCGGATCTAAAAATGATTGTGCGAGTGCGTCATATGATAGACAAAGTCTAGAAGCACCAAAAGGATTTCCAGCAACAGGTCCTGTTGATGGCAAAATAGCATCAGCGCAAAAAGGCGGCTCATTTGATGTGCTTGACCAGCAATCATCAAACAAATGGTACAAAACCAAGATCCAAGCAGGTCAGAATGATTTCCACTGGTTTAGTACAGCTAACCATAAAACCACAGACTACGTTTATTACATAACAAAATCAGGCTGGGATCAAAATACGCCACTGACTCGCGAGTCATTTGATTTGGCCAATCCTTTCTGTGTAATTGATATGGACGGTACTCAGCCTCCACTGAATCTAGGTGAAGCGCACACATGTACAGTCCCAGAGCGAAGCGGTTATCAAGTTATTCTGTCTGTTTGGACTATCGATGATACTGCCAATGCCTTTTACAATGTAATTGATGTGGAATTTGAAGATGGTGTAACGCCACCACCATTACCGGATGTTTGGGAGCAAAGCACGACCATTGCGCCAAAAGAAGATTTAGTTGTTGGAGATAAAGTTAAAGCACGTTTCTTTGATTCATCCGTCGGCTCATTCACCACCGAAACCAGCATTGAAATTAACTCTACTGCAAGTGGTCAACGTAATACCTGGTCTTACGATCTAGCGATGGCAATTAATGCTGAACAAACAGATGCAAAATCTGGCGAAAAAAGTAGTGATGACGTATTTACCCCTATTTATGGTAACAACCCTATTTACCTAAAAGCAGATTCTAATCTTACCTCTGTTGAAGTTGATATTGTTAAAGGTGACACACCTGTTGATGACAGTATTACCGTTGTAGGCTTAGAAAATGAATATGTAATCAACAACAATGCTGTAGAAATTACTTTTAATATTGAAGCCGTTGGCAACTTAAATGTCACCAACACTGTCTTTGATGCCAATAATAAAGCGATTGGTTCGGCATCTGACAATGTTAACGATACAGTGAAAAGCTTTACGATATTACTTGATGATGTAACAGCTGGCACCTTCAAATTGGTATCAGTAGCTAACTCTAATGATGATAGTAACTTATCATTACAAGAATCAAATAACTTTAATATCGTTAATGCCGACGTCCCAGGTGATTGCCAAGATGTTCAAGCGATTGATATCAGCAAGCAATACAAGCCAGGCGATAAAGTGTCTTATCAAGAAAATATCTACGTTGCTGAACGTTGGACAGATACAGGTATGACACCTGATCAACCTTATTCAGGCTGGGTACTTGTTGGTCCATGTGCATAATTTCGACTAATTAATTACGATTAATAGTTTCGATAATAGTTTCGATAATAGTTGCGGTTAATCGTACCGTCTACATAGTCTAAATCAAACAGCGTAAATCATATTTACGCTGTTTTTTTATCTGCGTAAAAATAGGACTGCATATGAATCAACTCACGCATCAATTTGATAGTACCGCGAAGTATCTTCACTGGATTTCCGCACTGGTGATCTTATGGGCAAGTATATCGGGATTGTACATCGCTTTTTTCGAGCTAGCACCAAACATTAAAAAGCATATTCTAAGTTTCAACGTATCGATAACAACGGTATTTATTCCGCTATTTTGTTGGCGTATTTACCACAGATTAAAACACAGTGTTCCCCCACCACACCCTGCGATGTCAATGTTGGAAACCAAAATCGCGCACATCGGGCATACTTTACTCTATGTGCTCGTTTCGCTGGTACTTGTTAGTGGGCTATTAATGATGGATCATGATGTGGCAGTGTTTGGGTTATTGACTATCCCGCAGCTACTGCAACAGCAAAGTAGCATTCACTTTTTTGAAACTATGCACCTGTATACTTGCCGATTATTAGCCGCATTAGTGCTTTGTCACTTAGCTGCACTCATTAAGCATGAAATCATGGGCAAGCGCATTTTGAAAAGAATGATTTAGTGGCCTATTCGAATTTTGTATACCTTCGGCTGTCTCGTATCTTTCATGAGGATATGCAGCCGTATTCAACGATTAACTTTATGATCAGCTAAGGTGGCATCAGATGTAACACTGTCATTACAGCATTCATCTTGTAAAAAGCCAATCACAGCTTGTAACTTGTCATACTCAGCGACGCAATATAAAGTGCGTCCTTCACGGCGCTGTGAAAGTAAGCCAGCTGACGCTAAACTAGAAATATGGTGCGATAATGTTGAGCCAGGGATCGCTAACTGCTCTTGCAATCCCCCCACCGCAACGCCTTGATAGCCAGCACGAATAATACTTTTAAAAATAGTTAATCGTGTTGGATGGCCAAGCTCTTTCAGTGCTTTAGCAATAATATCAATATCCATTTATGTCCCCCTGTTTATACAACGTATCTTTTTAGGCTATATTTCGATATTAACAGAAATATAGCCTAAGTACCATCTAAGTACCATTAAATAGCATCATCATCGCAGGCAGGGTCGTTAATTTAATGAATGATATTGGTATTGGTTTTTAGCGCGAGTTTATCGCCAAGTTCTAGCATTAATGCATCAAGCCATTCATAACGTTTACGGTACATAGCGCGTTTACTGCGTTTTACATCTTCCGGTAATTTTCTGACTTCAAGCAGATCGAGTTGGTAGAGGTGCTTGCTATACTTAGTCGCCCCTAATGATTCCCAGTGCCCGTTATAATTGGTTTTTAGCTTGTCATCAGCATAACGTTTAGAGCTATAAATATGCCCTTCATTAGTCACTAATAAAAGCAATTTAACATCCCAAACATTGGCAATAATGGTCAGTATTTTAACCATCAAATCTTTAGGTCTCTGGCCAAAATGTTGTTTGGTAAAGTATTTAATTCGATCGTTAATTTCAGGCGTGCTTTTCGGCCCTTGCAGACTACCGACTGTAATAGTACGTCCCTTCATCGGATCATCAAAAACACTAAAGGTAATAGAATAAAAAATATTGCCACTTGGATCCAACAGCTTCATACACAAATCACCTTCTTTATGATTTGAGGCAAAATAGCTTAGGGTTACACGGTATTCATCTTCACCGACAGTAAATCGAGATACTTCAATTCCCTGCGTTGTGTTGTAAATAGCAAGACCCGTTAGGGTCGGTAAGCATTCGCTAATAAAACGATAATGCCCAATAACTAATTTAGTACGACTAGCAATACCATTACCAACGTGCAGATAAGGACGAAACGTTTTTCCTAAAAAACGCACATCTTGTTGCAGTAACATTTGGAGAAAGGGAGCATTAATACCACGTTGAAATTGACGAAAATACGGGTAATGCATCATAGCTCTGAATACAAATTTAGACCGATATTTTTTTTGTTTCTGTTGCATTTTCACATTAGAACACTGATTCTCGTTCAAATCTGGATAGGCAAGCCAACTTAACTCTCGGATACTTTTGCTGTGCATTGTTGATACCTTAATTATGGACACTACTCACTATTACAGTCCAACCACACCAAATACGATTACTCGTATAACGGAATGAATGACTGAAATATAACGAACTAGTGGTCATATATACACCCGAAATACCTGAGGGAAAACAAAAGAACTGTAAGAGAATGTCAGTAATCTATCGTTTGTAAAGGTATTTACGGTGCAAATTTAAGGTTATGTTTTAATTGCTTAGCTCAAATCCATTGAATAGCGTTTAAGTAATTCCATCGGCACGATCTCTAATGCTTTAATGTGTGTTCTTTGCAAATAGACTCTCGGCGCCATATTATCTTCCAATGCTTGTAACCAACGCGCCGCACACAAACACCAACGGTCACCCGCGTGTAAACCAGGAAAGCCAGACTCCGGTACCGCAGTGGATAAATCATTGCCTTTAAAACGCGAGTATTCTAAGAATTCAGCTGACACTTCAATACACACGGTATGCGCCCCCGCATCTTGACTACAGGTATTGCAGGCTCCATCGCGATAAAAACCAGTGATCGGATCCTCGCCACATAACGCTAGTTTCTCCCCAAATACATTGACTGAATCATACATTTCCATGGGTTATGCCTCCACGTTACGCAGTAACGCCTGTTATAGTTGAATTTAAATTACTGTGTATTGAACATAAAGTGCAATTGAAGTACAAGTTAATTAACACTAGCACTTATTATTTTGACCGTCTATGCAGCTAATATAATGAGATAATTAGGCTTCTATTCGCAATCACGTATAATGATTTTTTAACGCGTTATCTCAATTAGATATGACCTACAGCATAGGAAGATCATGGAACTCATTTATAACGGCCCTGTTGATGGCCCATTATTTGTATTTGCGCACGGCGCTGGTGCACCCGCAACGTCTGACGTGATGGAAACCATTGCTCAAGGGCTCGCGCTGCACGGTATTCGAGTGGCACGTTTCAACTTTCCTTACATGCAACAACGTGTTGATAATGGCACCCGTCGCCCACCAGAGCGCGCACCAAAACTTATCTCGCAATATCAACAATTAATAGCCAGTATTGAGCAACCTATGGTCATTGGTGGAAAGTCTATGGGTGGGCGCATGGCGACGTTAGTAGCCTCCGATGTAAGTACAGATGAATTAACAGTTAACGCGAAAATAAAAGGCATCGCCTGTTTGGGCTTTCCTTTTCACCCTGCCAATAAGCCTGAATCACTGCGTACTGAACATTTTCCATTGATCCAACAACCGGTATTTATTGCCCAAGGCGATCGCGATAAGTTAGGCTGCAAAGAAGAAGTAGCCAGTTATGGCCTGCCAAAGGATATTGAATTCTTGTGGTTAGCTGACGGCGATCACGATTTAAAACCACGAGTGAAAAGTGGCTTTACCCATCAAGCCCATTTACAAGCAACAATCGATGGCATGGCTTCGTTTATCAAGCAAGTATTACAATAACTGAGTCGTTAATATCCTAATCAGGAATAACCGCGCAGGTATCATACTTAACTCTATTCATTGATATTTGCGTTTTAAAATTTTTCATATTCGCTTCACTGTACAAATGGCGCAGGCAAAAATCTTCATACTGCTGCATATTTTCCACTGTCACCAATAACACAAAATCAATTTCACCTGTGACTTGATAACATTCCCTCACCTCTGGCGCTTTACGAATACGTTTAATAAAACCATCATTCAAATCTAAACGGTCTCTTTCCATTTCAACATTTACAATCATGTGAAGACACACACCTAACTTATCCTGATCAAGCAAGACGACTTGGCGAGCAATAACACCTGCACTTTTTAACTTCTTCACTCTCTTAAAACAAGCGGGTGGCGACAGACCGACGAGTGATGCTAATTGTAAGTTACTCACCGAAGCATCTTGCTGTAACTGACGTAATATTGCCTTATCAATCCGATCGAGAAACATAATTAACTAAACCACTAAAAATAAGAAATTTATATAAATATTTGTACGTTAAATTTGAAATCATTTCTAGTCAGTTGAATATAATAAGTTACATCAAACAGCATTATTTATTATCAATTTCATCTAGCAGCTAGGAAGCAGCACATGTTAACGACTTTAAAATCATTATTTCTCGATGTCTGGCGAGTTTATTTAACTTTACTCAAAGTCATGGTCCCTGCACTTATTGTCGTCAAGATATTAGACATGCTCGGCGGCACGCAGTGGTTAGCGAAGTTACTCGCCCCGTTAATGAGTCTGGTTGGCTTACCGGAAGAAATGGGCTTGGTGTGGGCAACGGCTATGCTCACCAATATCTATACCGGTATGGCGGTCTATTTTGATTTAGCGGGTGATAGTCCTCTCACTGTCGCGCAAGTATCGGTGCTAGGCATCATGATGTTACTCGCACATGCCTTACCGATAGAAGGCGCAGTTGCTAAATTATCGGGTGTATCTTGGCGCATCACCCTGCCTTTACGTATTGGCGGTGGCTTTATCCTCGGTATGATCGCTAATCAGGTCTATCAATTAGGGCATTGGCAACAACAGCCTGCGGTCATTGTTTGGCAACCGACACCCGCCTCTTCAAGTTTATTTGACTGGACGATGGCGCAACTCAGCATGCTATTTTCTATCTTCTTTATCATTGCTGCATTAATGATATTACTGCGCTTATTAAAATGGTGTGGTATCGAAAAACTGATGCAAACCTTGTTATCTCCGTTTTTAAAAGCGTTAACCATAGGTAAGGAAACCACCAATGTCTGTGTCATAGGTTTAGTTCTGGGGCTTAGTTTTGGCGCTGGATTATTAATTGATGAAGCGCGTACAGGAAGAATAAGTAAGCGTGATATTTTTCTAGCCGTGTGCTTTTTGGGATTAGCCCACAGCGTAATTGAAGATACAATTTTGATTTTATTATTAGGTGCTGATCTGATGTCTATTTTATGGGGACGTTTGCTGTTTGGTTTTATTGTAATCGCTATTTTAGCGCGTTGTATCAAGCAAGAATCACCTACATGCTCGATCACTAAAGCGAGTTAACGGAACTTGCTAACTCGCTTGTTAAAAATGCCTATTTAATACAAATTAACTTATCATTACGCTTAGATAAATCTTTAAATGACGCCATCATGTTTGCTTGTGTTACAAACTGTTTGGGTGGAGTTAACACTTGTAAGCGATAGTCATCACTATGAGTTTCGATTATAGTTTCTGCTGCCGTTTTTAGCGTGTTTACATCAACAGGCGTGACGATAACAACTTTTAATTCCGGTGCGCGAGCCAGAATACTAGCCGCTGCCCCTAAACCATTCTCAGTATGGAATTTCCCAGCTATATGCATCACTTGTTTACCTGTATTTAAATCATCAGATAAATAATTAACAATACTCTCGGCCATGGTTTCATCCCACGTCAATTGCGAGGCAAATTTACTTTCATTTTGACTTTCATCACCATGGTGCATCGAGGCCATAAAATGGGTTTTATAGGGTGAATCCTGCGTATTAATATTTTCAGCTAACCAAACGCGTTCATCCGCAGGTAATTTATCAATATAGCGAATCCCTTCTTTAGCGATACAACGGACAATATTTTTAGGCGCATTGGCAGCAATAATATCAATGTTGTTAACCTTTGCCAGCTCCACTAACGGGCGGTAATCACTGGTGTAATTCGGCCATGCATTACCTTGTTTAATTAATGTTCCCTCGCCTATCTCGCCAGCTAAGTAAGCATTCACAACAGCCTGGTTATCACGAGTGAATTGCTCCATTGATAACGCAATGTTGTCATTATCTGCCAGCATAGCTTGTAATAATGCGGTTTGAAAACGGTGGATACCGGTATGCGTATGCCACTCACCCACCAGCACGACATCAGCGTCTTTAATCTGCTCAACAAAATCAGCTACATTAATATCCAGGCCGGATGGAGACTGTAAATTATAGTCGAAGTAAGTAGTCACCTCTGATTTAACCTGGTTTATTACAGGTTTCTCTGAAAATGAAGATGCACTACAACCCGCCAGTGCTGAGGCTATAAAAACACTAATGACACGACGTTTATAATTTTTTAGTACCTGTAAAGATGGAGAAGATAGTTGCGGAAAAATAAACATATAACACCCTAATAATAACGACCACCAATAGTAATACAACTCATTTGTAATAACACTGTTTACTGTAAACAATGCTTCGCCGCGACCATCACGCTATTAACACGACTCGGCATAAATTTATTCAGGTGTACACCAAGATAGAGTGTTTCCGAAACCGGAATTTTAAGGTGGTGGATCTTCACTTTTTCTGGATGAGGGAAATCAGCTACCGCATAAGCAGGCAATACAGTAAAACCAAGTCCTAAGCTCACAGGCTCTAAAATCAGGCTGATTTGATTCGAGAATCCCGTTTTTTTAAACTGGTTATAATGTTTAAACTCTGGGTAATTAGCCCCAAGTAACAAACTTGAGTGGAATGCGCCATCAGGATGGTCGATAAAGCCGAGTTGCATTAATGCTTGCCAACTTGGTTCTTCAATATGCGCAGGTGTGATTAACAATAAGGATTCTTCCGCTATCGGTTTCAAACTCACTTCGGCTAATGTTGATGAACTGGTCATAAACCCAATGTCGACCGCATGCTCGGCAATGGCTTTTTCTATCGTTGCGTTCGGCGCAAAGCGATAATCAATCACTAATAGCGGGTGCTCAGCTTGTAACGTCAATAAAGATCGATACAGTTTCAAGCCAATACTGCCGGGAGACATCACTCTGACTAGCCCCTCAAAAGCAGGATCCGTTGTCACGCGCTGTTCGAGTTCTGATAGTGAGTAGATTATTTGTTTACCCTCGGTATATAACCGCTGCCCCGCGTCCGTCAGGGTAAATTGCTTACCTTCACGAATGAGCAAGTCTTGACCTAACTGCTCTTCTAATTTGCGGATATGTTGGCTAATACCCGATTGCGTCATATTCAGACGCTCAGCACTACGGGTAAAATGGCCAACTTCCACCAGCGTACAAAAGCTGCGGAGTAATACAGGATTAATCATTAAATTTTATTCTCAAATATATTTTAGTTGATAACTATATTTGATGATTATAGGTAATGATTAACCGTTTGTATTCTTTTTACATTTTCAAAGAGAAACAAATTATAAGAAATGTATACCCACACCATTTACCCTGCGCAGGTATGACTGTAGCAAATTAAACCATAACAGGTTGCGCAGGAAGATTATTTCGCGATGCAGGAACAAGGTTAGTTTGCTGCAAACCGGGTAGCTTGATGGTCAGCGTAATAATAAGCGAAATAACTAATAGGCCTAACATAAGATAGAAAGTGGCTGCGAATCCGCCGAACACAGATGCCACGATAGAACCAATAATACTACCGAGACCAAAACCAAGGTAAATTAAGCCGTAGTTTTTGGTCAAGTTGTTTAACCCAAAGAAATCACTGATCAATGATGGGTATACGGTGATCGTGCC
Organism: Moritella sp. F3; assembly: GCF_015082335.1. Lineage (NCBI taxonomy): Bacteria > Pseudomonadati > Pseudomonadota > Gammaproteobacteria > Alteromonadales > Moritellaceae > Moritella > Moritella sp. F3. Next base: position 380,032 of record NZ_BLRL01000002.1, read on the forward strand.
GCCAAAACTAAAGGCAATACATACCACGGCAAAGTAGAAACTGAACATGCTTTGCTCTGCAAAAAGTAATGCCGATACACCCGCTAAACAAATAAATAATGCAATGGCGATCACTTTAATACAACTAATGCGATCTGAAAGCACACCGAGTACTAAGCGGCCACTCAGATTGGCAACAGCGATAAGCGCAACCGAACTTGCAGCAATGGCCACAGGTAAATGCACATAACTCTCACCGATATCTTTAGCGACACCAATAACGTACAAACCACTCATGCAAACCGTTAAGAATACCAATGCTAACATCCAAAACTGTGAGCTTTTCACAGCTTCAGCTAACGTGTAATCACGTACAGGTGTCGCTGCAGCAGTTTGTTGTGGCGCTTGCTTGGGTGCGTCTTTCATCATCAGACCACCAATAATGACCATCACCATGGCGATCAAACCCCAAGTACTAAAAGTATTTTCTAAGCCACTGTTAGTGAGGAAATACATATTAATATATTTAAAGCCAAGGCTGCCGAGTCCATATGCACCTATAGCACACGCAGAAACTAAACCTTTACGTTCCGGAAACAGTTTCACACAGTTAGATAACGTCATCAGGTAACCTGTTCCATCGGCAAAACCGACTAATAAGCCTGCGAAGATATAAAGCAGAATAAGATTAGATGCATAGGCAGTTAGCGTTAAGCTGGCACCCAGTAATAAACCGGCGCAAATCGTCACTTTACGCACACCGAAACGCTCTTGCAATTTGCCTGATAATGATGAGGCGATGGCTAACGATAGACTTAAAATACCAAAAGAAAAAGCCACACGGCTAACCGGCACAGATAGCTTGTCTGCCAGTTGTGAGTTAAATAGACTCCACGTATACACAGACCCTAACGCAAATTGGGTGATGATAGTACCAAGCAACGTCAATAGTCGGTCTCGGTTTGATATTTGAGTCGTCATAAGGGAAATCTCCAACGAATTTAAAAGCAGGCAGGCGACGGTATCGGTCGCCTTGTTAAGCCACTAAAATACGGGGTCCGCGGGAGATAACAATAGGCAGAAAACAATAAAAAATGAGATGCACTGAGTACGGTATGAAGTGCAATATAGTGGCATGAATTACAATTGCATTAATTCACGAAATGCTTTTATGTTGCTGCGACTTACCGGTATTTCACTGCCAATATCATGCACTTTGAGCTGGTAGGTACAGTTCACCCAAGGGATAATCTCTTGAATTTTAGCGATGTTGACACAGTAAGAACGATGACAGCGAAAGAAATGCTGTTCAGGTAAGCGGTTAATCAATTCACTCATGGTAAAAGGCACAATAAAAGCATCGTCTTTGGTAAATACACTCGTTACCTTTTCATTCGCCATCGCATAATAAATATCATCAATGGCGGTAACAAAAATGCGGTTATCCTTAATCAAGTTAATGGTTTTAGCCCTGACTTCTTCTGGCTGAGCCAGGCATGCTTGGGTCGCTTCTAACTTAGCTAATAATCCAATAATCCGTTTTTCATTGAGTGGTTTTAATAAATAATCAAAGGCTTCAAGTTCAAAAGCGTCCACCGCAAATTCTTTATATGCCGTGGTAAACACGATATGCGGTTTTTCAGAAAACTGATGAATATTACGCGCCAACAACATACCATCAATTGACGGTACATTAATGTCTAAAAATGCAATATCAACCTTATGAGTTTGCAGATATTTAAAGGCTTCTAAACCATCATCAAAGGTCGCGATGATCTCGATATTACTATGACTTTCAATTAAATATGTCAGCTCTTCCCTTGCTAAATATTCATCTTCTACGATCAGGGCTTTCAACATGTTATTACCTTTCCTTTCTATTCAATTCTATTCATTGACGTAAAATACGATTTCAGTGCCTTGCTCAAGACGTTTGATGTGTAAGCCCTCGCCATACAATAACAAGATCCGCTGATGCACATTCATCAAACCAATATGATGGCTTTCCATCGTGCCGTTATAGAGCTTATCAATGACATTTTGACTGATACCGATACCGGTATTTTGAATGGTAATTTTAAAGCGTTGACCATTGCGTTTTACCGAAATATTGACTTTACCGGGTTGGCGAGAAGGCTGGATACCATGCTGAATAGCATTCTCTACCAAGGGTTGGATCAGTAAGCAAGGAATCGTCGGATGTACATCATCGACATCAAACGTGACTTCAAGCTTGTCACCAAAGCGAGCTTGCTCAATCGCGACATAATCTCTTACTTGTTGTAACTCTTCTTGGATGTCGATCAAGTCATTATTACGTTCAAGGTTATAACGGAGAAAATCGGCTAAATTGGCAATCAATTGACGGGCTTTATCAGGATTAATACGTACTAGTGTGGAAATGGCATTCAAGGTATTGAATAAAAAATGCGGGTTAATTTTACTTTGTAATGCAGAAAGCTCAGCCTTACTTGTCATGGTTTTCAATTGTTCAAGACCTGACACTTCCATCTGTGTAGAAATCAATTGCGATAACCCGATAGCCATTTCACGTAGTGACGGTCGAATTCGGTGGGGTTGGCGGTAGAATATTTTTAAAGTGCCGCTGACCACACCACTTTCCCACAAGGGAATAATTAATAATGAATGAAAGCCGTGTACATTGAGGTTATTACTGATAATTTGCTCGCCACTGTTAACCGCCTGCAGAGTCATCTCACTGATCTGGTGATAAGTATCTAAATAATCTTTTTGGCCGATACCAACGTAAGCCAATACGTCTTTGACATCGGTAATAGCGACCGCATCAGCCTCGGTTTCTTCACGAATAATACTGCATACTTTAGTCAGTGAATCGCGATTATTTTTACGGAAATAAGGCAAGGTTTTATTGGCAATATCGAGGGCTAGTTTTGCTTGTTTAGCCGCGATTAAATCTTTTTCATCATCTAAATCTTGCACCAACTTAATAATAAGTCCAATACATACCGCGCCGCCAATCATCGGCACGCTAATGTGTCTAACAATCGTGTAGGCGAGTTCCTTATCCTCAGAGAGTACGACAATTAAAATCATGGTTAAAATCTCGCAAAAAATACCAGCAATAATGCCCCATTTTGCGTACGATTTTTTGTGGCAGCGAAAATGGATCCAAGTCGCTAATAATCCGGCAATCGCGCTGGAAATTAAACAGGCTAACGATGTTGGCCCGTCCATGTCGATAATATAACGATGCACGCCAGAAATAATACCAGCAGGGATCGCCACCCAAGGACCAAAAAGGATGCCACCAGACAAGACTGAAATAATACGCACGTTAATGAGTGAGCCTTCAACATTAACCCCCGTGTAGTTACTAAAGACGGCAAATAGAATGAAAAGTACTGAAATGAGCGCCGTTTCAATGGGGTGTCGTTGAGTTTTGATAACGATGTGTTGGAATAAATTGGTGCGCGTTAAAAAGAATAATGCCATTAGCATCAATGCTGCACGTTCAAATACCGCCAGCAGCATCATAAATTGTTCGGTGTACACAGAGAGAAGCCTTAATGTCGTCGTATAGGATATATTTACGCTTTTATTCTACGCCAGACACCGCATTAACTCTATTAATCGTTTGATTTAAAACATTATCTTCTTAGTTATATTGGAAATATTAATAATTCAGACATCAACGGCTAAACGAATTTACTTCATCCGTAGTTAAATAACGCCACTGCCCGACTTCAATATCTAGCTCTATTGCACCAATTTTTTCACGGTGTAAACTCACAACTCTGTTACCCACAGCCGAAAACATACGTTTTACTTGATGAAACTTACCTTCGGTGATCGTCAATAATACTTCTTTCGGCGTCACAATCTCTAACATTGCCGGGCGCGTTAATTGCTGTTCACCTTGTAACTGCACGCCATGCGAAAACTTAGCCGCGACATCTTCGCTAATAGGACGAGATAAACTAACCCGATACACCTTTTGGCAATGTTTGGTTGGGGTAATAATATTAAATGACCAACGACCATCATCTGTCACCAAAACCAAGCCGGTGGTATCGGCATCTAAACGCCCTGCGACATGTAACTCAGATGCATTTTCAACATCAATATAATTAAATAATGACGGATAAGCTTCATCAATATTAGAACAAATAGTATCAGCAGGTTTGTGCATGAGAATATAACGCGACTTTCTTGCTGTTAGCACTTCACCCTCTAAGCAAATGTGATTATCTTCATGCACCTGCGTGGCAACATCAACAATAACAACATGATTAACCACAACGCGACCATCACAGATCATCGCCGTTGCTTGTGATCGGCTTAGCGCAGTACTTTTGCAAATAAACTTATCCAATCGCATTTATGGCTGACCTACCAATTTATAAGACACCACGTATAACTGCTCAATACCAGGGTAAATGTCCTGGATCACATCTTTCAGTACCGCCAATGTCATGTTCTCTTGCTCGGCATGAAAATTAGATAGCTCAGTAAATAAAATAGGCTCTACCGAGAGGATAGATAGTTGGCAAAATTCACGTCCTCCTTCTAATGTCGAAACAGTCACGACCGATCCCGGTACATAAAATTTTTCAGCTTCATCACGAATGGTAATGGTTTTTTTACCGCTCAGAATGTCGGTTTCAAAACGTTCAAAGAAGGTCATGGTGGTAGGCGTTAGGGCTGTCATGCGGGGTTCACTTATCAAATTAAGGGGAAGCTATTGTATCAAGATAAAGGCACGTTAAACTAATATTTATAACTAAAATAAACAAGAGTAAAGAAACGGTGACTATAGGTTGTCACCGTTTCTTATTTTAAAGCTGTACCGCTATTGTAAATAAATGATATTTAAAAAGTATCTTGTCGATAAATTTATTGCGCAACCATCTCCGGAACAGGGAATACCTTGTCATACGCCAAGTTATAACCATAAGCGTAAAATAAATAGAACACCACCATACCGATATCAAGCACGAATGCATCCCACAAGCTTAAGTCTAAGAACCACGCCATAAATGGGATCGTAAGAAACAGCAAGCCACCTTCAAAACCAAGGCTATGGACAACACGTGTCAGGGTGGTTTTAGTTACCGTCCCCATTTTTTTCAACATGTATTTATCAAAGCCTAAGTTATAAACATAGTTCCAGCCCGTCGCGACGACCGAGAATAATACCCCCATGACACCAACATGCCCGAGCTCAAAGCCTAGTTGGCTTAACACCCCCATAATTGCCAGTAGGCCAATAATCTCAAATAAAATAGCGTGTCTAATACGGTCTAACCTTGTTCTCATTTATTCTTCTCCACATCATTATACTGCATGCCGTAATCATCGTAATTACCGTTCACATACTGTTAAAGCTTTATTATGACGGCTATTCTATCGCAAATTGTTATAACTAAAAGTTGGATTCCATCTGTTTATCGGATGGTATAAACATACAGTTAGATTTGTTGACAGATGCATACACAAGCTTACCTACAAATACAGTTAGCTTGTTTACAATATCTTTATACAAACAACTGACGACAAGTCCGACTAATACTAAATGAGGTAGCGTCAGCCACTCATTCGTTTAAATCAATGGGACATTTACAATGAAAAAATATTTGTTGCTTACCCCTATATTATTGCTCACGGCCTGCGCTCGTATGGACCACATCCAGGTTGGTGATATAGACCAAAGCCAGGGAAAGCTAAAGCCTATTTCAGTCAAAGTATCTGAAAATACCATCAACGTTGACACTACTTTAGCGCTTACCGATGCCGTATTAAGCAATGGGGCTGGCAGTGATGAAATCGAAGCTCTCAGAACTATCTGGGCGCTTATGAATATGGGACCTAGAACAGGTAATCCCGTATTTAATGATGCTTATGCTCAAAATGTATTAAGCCAACTCCATACCCAATGCCAATCCGGCAAAATAACCGCCATTCGTAGCGTCCGCGAAGCTAACGATTATGCCGTCGCGAGTGGTGAAATTGTTCGTATCGATGCAGATTGCATACTCTAAGGAATTAATCATGATCCGTAAATTTTGTTTATTATTTATCGCCCTAACACTCAGTGGCTGTGTTGGTTTAAACACAGTATCAATGACGCAAATTCCAAAAGACAAAGGCCAACTTGTTGAAGCTAATGCGCATGACTGGGTATTCCTCAATTTCACCACTCAAAATGACTTTGCCGACAGAGCTGTAGATAATTTAAAAGAACAGTGTGTTGGCGGTAAAATCAGTGGTGTCTTTACCAAGCACCAAACCACCAGCTATTTATTAGTATTTAAACGCGAAGTCATCGTCAGTGGGTATTGCAGCCTACCTAAGGATAGAATGTGATAAGAAATACATTAAGCACCTTAGTATTGATCTCCGCAGTACTGTTATTAAATGGCTGCACCAGTAGTATCCATATGGTCAATAGCGATGGTTTTGACCAAGTAATCCCAACAGACCTTAATTATAAATATGTCGAAGCAAGCACTAAACAGCATGTGATTTTAGGCTTTGCCGCGAATACCAATTATGTTGATGAGGCTCGTCAATCCCTTATTGCGCAGTGTGATGGCGAATTGACGGCAGTAAGCACGCAATATTCTACCGACCATAGTTTTCTAAGTTGGTATAACAAAATATTAATGAAGGGTATTTGCATACAATAGTACTTTTCGATCCCATAGTGCTTGGACATAAAATACTATTTTTACATCAATCATTATAGCTAACAGCATAACCTCCACAACGATGCTGTTAGCCTCTCCCAAACAAATCACTGACAGATGCTTACAAAGATCTACTTAGTGAATATTAGTGGTTTCAGTATTATTAACTAAGTAATTATGCTGCACTTGAATATTTAAACAGACAATAACGCTAAATTTCACATCAATTCGACATAGGCACTGATAGTGTCTCTCGATGATTGCATAGCCATAACACGATACAGCAATGAAATATGCACTTAAACTTTAAATATACATATAAATCATCGCCTTGAGGTGGTTTTACTAGGAACAAACAATCGATGTCTACAACTAACCTCTCTGAACTCGCCGACCTGATTTACCCAAAAAGCAAAGGCATGAAGAAAATAAAAAAGAAAGCGAGATTCTATTTTTGGGCTGCGACGAACGGTAAAGCCATCGAAGCAATGACGACTTTGTTTGCGAATGATAATTTAAAACCAATTTTAGCCAACAATCCCGAGATCCTAGAAAAACCACTGAAGCCTTTTCTTTGCGTTAATTGGTCTAACTCAGAACGTATTAAGCATATAACAGAACACTATCAATATATTGATGATACTTTTGGTGAAAATTCAAATGCCGTTATTTCCAGTAAGGGGATAACTATTTTAGACTTTGAAAGCTTAAGCGGAGAAACATATCGTGTGCAGCTATATCGTGGTGCTAGCCGTGAAGGTGGCCTAGGTATTCGTTTAGTGAATGACAAAGACCAAAGTGTCTATGCTTTAGCCTGTAATATTTCAGGTTCTACAACTAAAACGATGCACATAGGTATGCTGCAAGGTCCGCGAGATTCAATCGAAGATCGTCACGCACTTATTAAAGTATTAACTAAATCATTACACGGTTTACGTACTAAATCATTACTCGTTGAAATGGCGTTAATGCTAGCGCGTGTATTAGGCGTGGACGAAGTCAAAGCGATTTCAAACAAAGGTCATATCTACCAAGCAATTCGTTATATCGGCTCGAAACGTAATTCTGTGACTTTCGACTATGACGGTCTGTGGGACGAATTTGAAGCAGCCAAAGTAGATACTTACTTTTATAGTTTACCGGTATTCACGCCCCGAAAAGATCCACTCACATTGAAGAAAACCAAGCGTAAAATGTATACCAAACGCTACCTGTGGCTAGATGAAAGCGAAATTGCAATGGCAAACAATTTAACGCCATGGTTAATGAATCCACCTGTGATTCATTCAACCCATAACGCTCTAGATGATTCTATTAAAGGCGCTCAAGCCGCTTAACTGTCATTAATAGCTGAATGCCCTTAACTCATGAGTCGAGTGAACTGGTATTCAGCTTATAAATCCGATCCGCATATAATACGCCACCGATACGATAAGCATCCGCGATGACCTCGTGCAACTTAAAGCCACACTTAGCCAATACTTTGTCTGAATCAGCGTTCCCCTCTGTCACAATACCTTGAAATAGAGAAATCAAATGTACGCGCGTTGCCCAAGTAATGACACTCTGTAATGATTCAGTCGCATAGCCCAACCCAAAATGTTCTGGTAATAGCAGGTAACCGACTTCTGCAGATCGGCCATCATAATCAAAACCCGTGATACCTACCGCCTGATTAGTCTCACTATCAATGATAACCAAACATAGCCAAGCACCAGAAGTCACAGACCAGCGTGGTAAACGTGAAGAAAATTTAGCGCGAATATCATCAACACTAGGTTGATCAAAACATTTTTCGATCACTCGGACTTCAGTATGCAAACGTAAAAATAACGGCCAATCAGACTCGGTAATTTGACGTAGCGTTAAACGCGGTGTAGTGATAGATATACTCATGACATTCCTTTTTATGCATTTCTATTTATTAATGTCTATTTATTAACGCCTACTTATGAATTATTAATTCACGATCAACTATCAATACTAGCCACTTGTGCCAAAGTAAACTCAACAAAGCGCCGATTAGCCAGCGACAAATAACCATCTTTACGCCATGCCAACGCTAGATCCAAATAGATAGGCGGATCAAACGGGATCCCCATGACATCCGTTTCTTGATCTGTGACTAATTCTAACAGTGCGGTAATAGCAAATTCATTCTTGACGATATTCAAGATCATCGTGATCAAGTTGGTTTCAAAAGAGTAGTTCACAGTCATATTATTAGCTTCGCACAAACTATCAATGATTTCACGATGAAAATACCCTGCTTTGAACATCACTAATTCATGGGTAAAAAAATCGGCATAAGTCACCGATTTTGCATCTGCTAACGCATGGTTTTTACCCACAGCTGCGACCATTTGTGGACGTACAAAACGTTGGACTTGTAAACTATCTGGGAGATGATCATCGACGATCACCCCTAAATCTAACTCACCCGAGAGTAACTTTTCTTTAATCGTTTGGGTGCCACCTTCCATGATACTCAACTTCAAATTCGGGTATTTAAACTTAAAGGCCATGAGTATTTCAGGGAAAAAATACGACCCCATCATGCCGGGAATACCAATACTCACTTCGCCTTGCTCTAAACCACGTAAATCATTTAACGCCGTTTCAGCATCACTAATACGGGCAAGAATATCTTTACAATGGACAAGCAGTACTTCACCTTCTTTGGTGACAACGACGCCCTTACTGCTACGGATCAATAACGGCATACCAAGCTGCTCTTCAAACTTACGCATCGCAATACTCAGCGCAGATTGGGCGATACCCAGATGCTCGGCCGCCTTGGTATAACTGCCCTGTGCAACAATAGTGGCAAAATAATGTAATATTTTAGAATTAAGCATAACTAAAATAGATACCTTCCATGATATTTATATATTTTTCATATTAGCATTACTCCTCTACTCTATAAGCATTATTAGTACCGCATGAGCTCAATAAAGGTGATCATGCTACCCCTTTCGTTATCAGCAGGATGGATGAATGATTGCACTGCATTCTCAAGATTATAAAAAAGTAACATTAGGACTTGGACTCGGTTCATTTCTAGTATTTTGCAATTTATATTATTTTCAGCCATTACTGCCCTATTTCATGGTTAAGTTTAACGCCACTGAATTACAAGTTAACTGGTTGTTTTCTAGCACCACTTTAGCTGTCGCAGTATCGCTATTACCTTGGGCGATCTTGTCTGAAGTGATAGGCCGCCGCCCCATCATGCGTTGCAGTTTAGTGCTTATTCCCTGCATTAATTTTTTAATGTTCATCAGTCCAGATTTACATACCTTAATTATATTGCGTGCGTTACTCGGTGTCGCACTGGCTGGATTCATTGCTGTCGCAGTGGCTTATATGGCTGAAGAGTTTGCACCAACGGCACTTATTATCGCGGTAGGAGGTTATATTAGCGCCAACACCCTCGGAGGCATTATTGGCCGGATATACGGCGGGGTAATGACAGATGCAATCGGTTTGCAGTGGACTATTTTAGCGATGTCGATACTCAGTGGTATCGCGCTACTGATTATCTTCCCGCTAATATTAAAACAACGTCATTTTGTCGCCCAACAAGGACGCCTATCCCATCACGGCAAGCAACTCCTTCAGCATATCAACACACCAACGCTATTTTTCGCCATGTTGATTGGCGGGCTGAACTTTTCAGTATTCATTAATATATTTTCAGTGATGGGATTTAAATTATCCGCTGCGCCGATTTCCTTACCCGCCAGTTTATTATCATTAGTATTCTTGTGTTACCTCAGCGGCACTTTATCCGCAAAACTAAGCGGGCGCTGGCTGCATAACCATAGCTTATTCAGTGGTTTATTACTCGGTATAGGTATTAGCCTGCTTGGACTGATGATCCTATCGCTGCAAACGATGCTAACCATCATTATTGGTTTATTGGTATTAAGCGCAGGGGCATTCTTTATTCATGCACTGGCTTACAGCCATATTGGCCGTAGTGCCACACAGGGTAAATCAACGGCAACAGCGCTATATCTGGTGATGTATTATTCAGGCGGTAGTGTCGGTGGGTTTATTCTTATTTATTGCTGGCAGGTCGGTGGATGGTGGGCGGTATTAGGCGCAACATCTATCATTCAAACGCTAATGGTCGCCTTGGTATTTGCACTGAGATCTGTATCTAGTCGATCACCGATGGAGCCCGATAATAAGTTAGTTCCTTGCAAGTAATAATACATATGAGTGATGAGCGCTATAGCTAAGACAACTTATCTAATGACTTTCTCACTACTCCTTCACGACTATGATCATAAGGATCCTCCTCGCGATATTAGCCTTTGTCTAAAAAGCAAAGGTAGTTTGCTTGTTGGGTAATTGTTGGTTGACGGCACAAAACATAGAATAGCCCCATCTTGTTAAGCAAGTCCCAACAATTATATCAAAAGGCAGCAACCATGAAAGCAATGATCATTAAAGAAATCGGTGCAAGCGACGTTTTTCAATTAGTAGAAAAAGCAAAACCAACATTAAAATCAGGTCACATGGTTGTTGAAGTTAAAGCAACAAGTGTTAACCCACTTGATACAATGCTTCGTTCAATTGAACTACCTTGGTCTGCGAACTTACCTGAAGTATTACACGGTGATGTTGCAGGTATCGTTGTTGAAGTAAGTGAAGACGTGACAAACTTCAATGTCGGCGACGAGGTTTACGGCATGGCTGGCGGTATTAATGGTGTTGACGGTGCACTAGCAGAATTCATGTTAGTTGATGCACGTCTAATGGCGTTAAAACCTAAAACACTAACCATGAAACAAGCGGCGGCATTACCACTGGTTGCTATCACATCATACGAAGCACTTGTGCATAAGATGAATGTGCAAGCCGGTGATAGTGTACTTATTCATGGTGCTACAGGTGGCGTTGGTCACATCGCAGTACAACTTGCTAAAATACTTGGCGCAACAGTAACGTCAACACACTCAACGGCGAACGCAGAATTAGCAAAAACTGTCGGTGCAGATAACTTAGTCAATTTCAGTACTGAAACTGTGGCTGATTATGTTCAAGCACACACAGGCGGTATCGGCTTTGATAAGATCTTTGATACTGTGGCTGGCGACAACATTCAGAAATCATTTGAAGCAGCAAAATTCAATGGTCACGTAGCGACGATTTTACCAATTGATAATGCATTACAAGTGGCACTGAAAAGCTTGTCGTTCCACAGTGTATTAATGTTGATCCCATTATGTCACGGCATTAACCACGAATCACACGGCCGCATCTTAACTGAAATTGCAACGCTTGTTGACGCAGGTAAGATCACGCCAATCATTGACGACAGTAACTTCTCTATTTGGGAAGTAGCACAAGCACATGATCACCTTGGTTCAGGTAAAGCGGTAGGCAAGATCACGTTAACAGCGTAATTATACTCTCGGATTTAATCGCGTAATCATTTAATACCCTGAATACTAAAAAGCACCACAACGACTGTTATTGACAGCTCAGTTGTGGTGCTTTTATTTTCTATATTTCTATAAAACCCTAGATGGCGACACGTGCTGCCAGCGCCAGTAATACCACGCCCGTTACTTTATCAATCTTGTGTACATTATTCTTTAATTTAGCTAATAACGACGACTGCGATAACACCACGGCAATCAGACAATACCATAACGTATCAAACGTAAATACCGTGCCAACCATAATCAGGTTTTGTAACCAGCCAGCATCCGCTTCAACAAATTGACCGAATAGCGCTAAAAAGAAAATGGCTAATTTAGGATTCAAAAATGCAATCATAAAACCTTGGACGATACTGTCTTTTAACGTCACTACTTCTTGTTGTTGCTCAGCATCATCTAGCGCCGGTTTTGAGGTTAACGCCTTATAAGCCAAGCGTAACAACATCGCCACACCAGCATATTTAATCACATTGAATAACCACGGTGTTTGTTGGATCACAATAGCCAAGCCAACCACAGTTAACGTCGCATACACACCAACACCGACACCGTGGGCAATACTCGCCGCAACACCGTTAACTCGCCCACCCGAGATCGTATGCTTTAATACTACCGCCAAACTTGGACCCGGTGTCATCGCGCCCATCATACAAATCAGCGCTAAAGACATCCATGCAGTTAATTCCATACTCAACCTCTACTGTTATTTATTATTTATAAATTGTTAATTCAGCTAAATGCGTTTATCTGTTGTCATCATAAGCCAGCTTTAGTATGAGAGAAAGCTGCATTTAATACTAACAATCATGAAGTAATTTCATACCTATAGTTTTAGTGTGCTCAAGATGATTTTTTAAAAAGGGATAGCACAACTCTCTAAACCAAGTATGCTCCGGATCTTGATGGTGCTTCGCATGCCACAACAAATAATACTGCTGTGGTTGCAACTTGATCGGCAAAATCATGATCCGAAGATCGTATGTTTGCGCAAAATCAGCGGCAATATGTAAGGGTGTTGTCAGCAAGGTATCGGTCTTTAATAACAGTTCGATCGCCGACTGAAAAAACGGTACCGGTGCAAAGACCTTACGCTGTTCGCCAAGCGCTGATAATGCCAGATCCACCGGACTATCTTTATCACCACCACCGCTGATCAGTAAATGCTTGGCATTAATATAATCCGCAACTGATAATGCGTTCCCCTGACACAAAGGATGCTGACGGCGGCAAACTACGATCAACTGATCTTCACCGAGACTTTTACCATGCAAGTTTTCTGGCACATGCTCTGTGATAGTACTAACGAGATCCAGCGACATGTCAGCTAGCGTTGTTAACCTATCTTTATGCCAAAGCTGATACGCTACGCTGGCATTCGCCGCATCGACAGCTAACTCACAACATATCGATGGTAAGATCGCTTGTGCAACATAATCACTTGAAGCCAAGGTAAATTGGCGCTGACACAGGCTTGGATCCATCATGCTGGGTAAATATAAATTATCCAAGGTTTGCATTAATAAGGGTAACTGCGCTTTTAATTCCTCACCCTTACGCGTTAATACAAATTGATTCCCCTCTCTAATGACGATCTTGTCATGAAACGCAACGCGGATTTGCGTAAGCGTTTTACTGATTGCCGACTGCGTCACATTAAGTTGCCTCGCCGATTCAGTCAAATTACGGGTTTGTAATATCGAAATTAACGTCGGTAATAATTTGTAGTTATTCAAAAGGCACTCACCATACAAGATAATCAACTAGCTATCATAACGTGAATAATGTTTTAGCGTTATTTAAAAAATAATTAACGAAATCACGTGATTCCATATTTATATAAGCCATAATTAAATCAATTTGACAGTTGTTGCAATTGGCATTGTCAATGCTTCGCACAGCTAAAGGTGTATACAAGGACGTATAATGGATGCGATAACAGGCAGTACAACAGATAATAAAATACATCATAAAGGCAAAAAAATAGGCCTTAGTGGCACATGCTATTGGTGCACCGAGGCGATCTTTTTATCACTACGTGGCGTAACAAAAGTGGAGCAAGGTTGGCTATCTTCGTTTGCTGACGATGATTGGTTTACCGAAGGTATTATTGTGACTTATATGCCTGACGTGATCAGTTTGAAAAATCTAATCGCCATTCACCTGCACACTCACAGCAGTACTAAAACCCATTCTATGCGGGATAAATATCGCAGCGCTGTCTATGCTATGGAACCTTATCAATTAACCGAAATAAAACACAATCTAGCTGTGCTACAAGATGAATTTGAACAACCTCTTATTACCCGCGCCTATAAATTCAACCAATTTAAACCGTCAGATGAAAGCATGCAAAATTATTACTACAACGATCCACAGCGGCCATTTTGTGAAAATATCATCTCGCCGAAATTAACAAAACTACTCGATAGTCATGCGAGTTTAATGAATAAGGCTAAGCTACCAGCAAGCATAATAACTGACGAAGAGGCTCACCGTGATAAAGATGTGATAGTCTTGAAATAGTTTTGAACTAGTCTTGGTATAGATTAGATATGGGCTCGTGAACAATATAATCTATATTTAAAATAACGTTAATTAAGGAAAATAAACATGAAAAAGACACTTTTTTTATCACTGGCTTTATTGTCATTTCAATCATTCGCTACAGATAAATTCAATCTAACAACAGATTTTTCATCAATCAGTTTTGCCACCATTAAAAAACAATATGTCGTAGAGCCCGCTACCATTAGTGGGTTAACTGGTAGCTTAGATGAACAAGGTAGATTTGCGGTTATCGCACCAGTAACAAACATAGATACAGGTGTTTCTATCCGTAATGAACGTCTTAACTCATTGTTCTTTGATTCGTCTGAAAATCCAGTCATTATGGTTAGCGGACAATTTGACTTAAGCTCGTTAACCCAACCGATTTCAAAAATGACAGTGCCTGCAGAAGTATCTTTCTATGGCAGTAAAAAAACATTTAACTTTCCCGTTATTATCACTAAAACTGCCGACGCTATTATCGTCAATTCGTATAAATCAGTCATCGTTAAAGCCAGTGATTTTTCGATCCCTGCTGCGAACCTAACTAAGTTAGCCGCAACAGTTGGTGGTCTTGCGCTGTCAGATGCAGTGCCAGTGAACATCAATTTAGTTTTTAATAAATAGCTAGGTGAATAGCCGAATAAATACCTAAACATAACGATCATAATCAAAACAGCCAATTTAAAATTATTTAAATTGGCTGTTTCATATATTGCTTTGGTGGTTTACCTAAGGTCTTTTTGAAGAAAGTAATAAACGCACTCACCGACTCATAACCTAAATCTTCCGATATACGTTGTACCGATTCATTTGATGACAATTTTTGCAACGCCATTACCAAATGCAGTTGCCCACGCCAACGCCCAAATGTCATGCCGATTTCTTGTTTCACCAATCGAGAAAATGTTCTTTCACTCATCGCGTACAACGCAGCCCATTCCCCTACTGTTTTTCGATCCGCTGGATTCGCTAACAATTGGTGAGCAATCTGATTGAGTCTTGGCTCAACTGGTATCGGAAATTCAAAGTGTTCTTTAGGCATGCTAATAAGTTCATCAATCAATACTTGCGCTAATCTCACGGTACTTGCATCAGATAAGTAATGCTGATCTTTACTCGCCAAACTAATAATCAATTCACGTAATAGCGGCGAGATAGACAAAGTACAGATGTTATCGGGTATCCCCACCACACTTGGGTCCACAAATAGCATGCATACATCATCGCTAATAGAGATATGGTTACTGTGTGGCACTTGGCTTGGGATCCATACCGCACAATTAGCTGGCACCATCCATATGGCATCCGCAATTGTACAACGTACAAATCCGGTTAATGGCATCACTAACTGACATTTAACATGTTGATGGACAGGCATTTCATAGGCTCTTTCAAGACCCGATGTCCGCAGTGCATTGACACTTGCTGCATATCTGTCCGAGTCAAAACCAATTGCATGGTGAGGAAGTTTCATAATGGCTGTTTTTAGTAATAAAATGTCAATATACGTAAATTCAGAATATTAAGATACAGGTAATATAAGACATTGCTTCAGAGGAGAGATTTATGCAACAAGATAACAAACCGAATATTGCGCATCCGCTACTGCTCATTATCAGTATTTTACTCATCGCCAGTAACTTACGCGGACCCATTACCGGTATTGGGCCGATCTTAGACTTCATCGCTCACGATCTGGCTTTATCAGCCACACAAGCAGGTATGCTCACGACATTACCCCTGCTGGCCTTTGCCATTTTTTCACCGATATCATCTGGATTAGCACGCAAAATTGGGCTTGAACCGTCACTCATGCTGGCACTGTTCGCGATTACAAGCGGTATTGTCATCCGCTCTGCAGGCTCAAGCCTCACCTTGTATGTCGGCACATGTGTTATCGGTATCGGCATTGCTATCGGTAATGTACTGCTACCGAGTTTATTAAAGCGCGATTTCCCCAATAAAGTGCCGACATTAACTGCGATTTATGTATTAACCATGGGGGTTGGTGCAACACTCAGTGCCAGTACTACAATCCCGATGCTTAACGTCGCAGATAGCCTGAATATTACCTTTGTCCCAAGCTGGGCATTTGCACTGGCGGGCACGATAATACTGCCTATCATCACCATGCTAATGTGGTTACCACAATTGCGTAACCACACCAGACCAGCCGCAGATACGCCAGATATTGATAGTCACAGTTATATGTGGCGCAACAAAGCAGCGTGGCAAGTCTCTGGGTTCTTAGCGTTCAATTCATTTATTATGTATGCCTTCATTGCCTGGTTACCTAGTATTTTAGTCAGTTATGGTTATTCAGAACACGACGCGGGTTATATTCATGGTGTTTTACAACTGGCATCCGCAGCCCCTGCGATTGTGCTGATCCCGTTAATGGCGAAAGTAAAAGACAAGCGTACATTGGGCGTAGCGATGACACTGCTGGCTCTCATTGGTATTATCGGCTTGTTGCTGATGCATCAACACGCGGTGATCTGGGTGACATTATTAGGCTTTAGTTGTGGTGGTGGTTTTATTCTGGGACTATCTTTTGTTGGCCTACGCACTCATAACGCCCATCAAGCTGCAGCATTATCAGGCATGGCGCAATGTATCGGTTATTTGTTTGCAGCAACCAGTCCGATTATTTTTGGTTCACTGCATGAAGCAACAAATAGCTGGGATATGGCATTAATGCTCGCTGCTGGCATGAGCATCATCTGGGTAGCTTTAGCAACTCTGGCAGGGAAGTCTGTCGTGATCAGCGCGCCGAATAATCACTCACTTATTAATAAGAGCATAAGTTGCTAACCCCAATCGTTAATCAAGGCTAGTCAATTAAGCTTTTATTTGTTGATGACAGAAGCAGTCGGTTGTGTGATCATTTACCATGCCGATTGCTTGCATAAACGCATAACAAATCGTTGGTCCGACAAAGTTAAAGCCACGCTTCTTTAAGTCTTTACTTATGGCTTCTGAGATGTCGGTTTTAACCGGTGTTTCAGCCAGCGAAGGTAAATTATTTTGCTGAGTAACACCTTTAACAAAACCCCAAATATAAGCATCGAACGAACCAAACTCGGCTTGAATATTTAAAAAACCTTGGGCATTTTTTATCACAGAGCGAATTTTAAGTTTATTACGCACAATCCCTTCATTCGCGAGTAAGCGGTTAACATCATCTTCGCTGTAATTAGCTATGACCTTATAATTAAATTGGTGCAAGGCATCACGATAATTTTCACGCTTTCTTAATATCGTGATCCAGCTAAGTCCAGCCTGCGCCCCCTCTAAAACCAAAAATTCAAATAAACGTTGCTCGTCATGAACCGGTACACCCCACTCTTCATCATGGTAGCTGACGTATAACGGATCGTCTCCACACCAAGTACATCTGTTTTTCATTATTTTTCCAATCCCTTCACATTAACAACCCGTAGTTTCTAATGTAAACACTTGAGTCGCGCTAGTATGGTGATACTGTGCGTAACACAGATCACTGAGTAAATTCCCTGAACCATAACCGATACGCGAAAAGTCATTATCTTCATAAACGGTAATGTCAGTATAGATCGCGGTTCGCGTAGTATTATTTTGAATAACATCGACTGGCACGCCTAACTCCAGGAAGGTTTCAATGAAATAGGCATTTGGTGCGGTCGCTTCACTTTTAGTTTCCGGGTACCCACGATAAAACTGATAATCACCATAATCGGTAGTGATAGTGACATCGTCCCCTAATAGGTTATCAATTTGCGACTTCATATGCAGTAATCGCACAGTCGATCTTAGACTTCCGTGAAAGTTTTCAACCGTCTCTTTTTTGGCATCATCTTGTAAGTCAATAAAACGTGGTACAGCTGTTGCGGCCAAAATACCAAGCACAATAATAGTAATAACCAATTCAATTAGCGTAAAACCCTTATTCCTTTTAGAAGCAGTAAAGTCCATTTTATCTCTCTGTTAAACGTTTTACTCTCTGTTAGAGATTTGCAATAGTATGCCCATAAAATACTTAGTGCTACATATTTAATTACAAAATAATTAAATCATATTTTACCATTTCACTATGTAATTAATAATAGCCTGATTTCTTTAAGCAAAAAGAAAAAAGCGTGACACCGATAACGATGTCACGCTTTATTAACTAAAAATATCGCTTAGAAAATGAACTGATATAAAAAACCAGCGCTAACAGCCATCCCTAAAATAACCACCAAGAACGCCGCTATCATTTGGTTTTTGAAGATAGATTTAAGCAAAATAACTTCTGTTAAACTCGCCCCCGCACTACCAATTATTAACGCCATAACCGCACCTAAGCTCATGCCTTTTGCTGCTAATGCTGCACTCAATGGGATAACCGCCTCAGCACGAATATAAAGTGGAATACCAATAACAGCAGCAACAGGGATAGCAAATGGGTTATCTTCACTCGCTAAACTCGCCACAAGTTCTGTCGGCATAAAGCCATAAATCATTGAACCAAGTGCAATACCACCAATTAAATACGGTAATACTTTTTTAAAGTCAGTCCACGTGCTATTCCATATTTTCATCCATTTGCTTACAGGCGCTTTTTTACCGCCACACGCAGATGCACAACCTTTAGCTTCAGGTTCAATATACGCTTGTGGTTTTACGTACTTTTCAAAACCCAGTTTTTCTAATGTGTAACCCGCAATCACCGATACACCCATCGCCATCGCGAAATAGAATAGCGTCACTTGCATACCAAACGTCACTGCAAACAAACCAATAATGATTGGGTTTAACAATGGGCTCGCAAACAAGAATACCATCATAGTACCGAAGCCAGCTTTAGCGCGTAGCAGTCCTTTTAGAAAAGGGATCGTTGAGCATGAACAGAACGGTGTGATAGCACCGAGTAAACCAGCAACGACATAACCTTTACCGTTCTTACCACTCAAAATACGTTGGATCTTAGCCGGTGGAATATACAGTTGTAAGACGCCAACAGCGTAACTAATCAATAAAAAAAGTACCGTTAATTCTGCAGCGAGGAAGGCAAACATGCCTAAAGTATCCATCACCATTGCTTGTGTAATGTTAAACATAATTTTAATCTCTATATTTCTGGAATGTTCGAAATATAAACCTTGAGGAGAGCGATGTCAAATATATTTCCACAATAACCGAAATAAAAGATTACCTGAAAGAACTCCCCCTCTAAACGAAGGCTATAAAGAGAGTAATTTTGTATTATCAGGAGACGTACGCTGAATTGGATGAGTAATTATAGATATGTTTAACGTTGATTAGCCGTTTTATCGTGATACATCTTATTATCTGTATCACGTAATAGATCCTGAAGTGATGTCGTTTTAAAACGCTTTAATGAAATACCTGCAGACACTGATATATCAAGTGCTTCTCCCGTTTCTTTAATATTAAAACTGAATCGTTGTAAATGCTTGAATAAGTCAGATACTTCAGGCACGATTTTATTAAGGGTAAGTACAAACTCGTCACCGCCAATACGATATGCTTTTCCTGGGCAGTTACGTTGAATATTTTGAGCAAGTGCTACGAGCACCAGATCACCGACATGATGACCGTAAGTATCATTAATCTGTTTGAAATGATTAATATCCAAATAAACAAAAACACACTCACCTTTAACGCCCGACTTGAATCTACGAGTCAGTGCTCGTCGGTTGCCTAGTTTAGATAATAAATCGGTCGACGTTTGAATATATAAATAATAGGTAAATAAAAGCAAAAATATAACAACGAAAACAAAAGAAATTTGAGTAAATCGTATATATTTTTTTTCTGCTAACAAAGCAGATTTCCAGTCCGGTTGTAATCCATGAAAGTTGACTATGTTATTCACATTCACGAGAGGAAGCGCTTCGGAAAACAACATCGCGTAATCTTTCCCCAACGCTGTACGTTGAAAGGCCATCGCTATACCGGTGTCGATTTCAGTAGATATAGATTTCACCTGAGATACAGGCAGTATTCTGTGCGCTTTTGTCATCAGTTTATTGAAGTTACCTTCACCTAGCGGGATGTAATCTACATAGCCATTAAGCAAAGCTTCAATCATCTTATCTTGACTCGAAAATCTATATATTGGTTTTTTAGGTAAGCGTTGGGTAATAAAACCTTCAAAATAATCCCCCTCTACAACACCTATCCTCTCACCAACTAATTCAGGCACTCGATGATATTGATTTATTTTGTAACCAGCACGACTGATCAACAATAAGTGAGGTTTATAATAGGGTTCACTAAAATAGAATATATCTTTACGGGAGTCAGTGATGACCATCGCAGCTAACATATCAATCGATTTTTTATCTAGTTCGTTATAAATATCGACCCAAGATTCATCAACATCATTCACTAATTGGCACTTAAAGCCTAATATAGAACAAGCTTTTTTAACGATAGTAAAGCTCAACCCATTGGTTGGTGCGCTGCCATTTTGTTGTAAATCCTCAACTTTAAATTGGATGACATGATTGATATCCACATCACTCTTCGCGACCTTTTGTCGTAGTAACGTTAGCCTGATATCATACTCATTTTTATTCATCACAGTCGCTACCTGAGTCTGTAGATTATTTTTACTGAGTAAGCGGTTAATATCATCGAGTACATAAGCATTTTTTCCATGTTTAGTCACAATGGAAACAGGTGTAAGATCAAAAATACTTGATACTCTCTCAGCTTTAAAACCCCTTTTAAGGGCGCTCTCAAGCATCCCAACACTACCAATAACGGCATCAACATACTCGTGTTTAAGGTTATAAAACACAGCATCAACGTCTTTATAAGTATCAACATATATATTCGAAAGTTGTAGTTTTAGAACATCGTGATATGCTGAACCGCTAGGGGTTGAAAAATTATAAGCAGTTGATTTATTAAACTTATCCTTTGTGAAAACATATGATGAATCGATATGAATAGGTGCCGTAAAATCCAAAAAAGACGCCCTTTCAGATGTATATGTGATATCCGCAGAAAAATCCAAATACTCAGTATTCAACAAATACAATATATCATCGTAGCTTTCATAATAATGAAAATCAAAATTAATCAATAATTCATCTGATATTTTCTGGAAAACAAACTCACTAATTTTGTCTCGTTTAACAATACCCACATCATAGGTTTCTCTTTTTGCATAAGCACAATTAATCTCTATGAATAAAGTTAAAAATACAAAAAGTAAATTTTTCATAACACATCCAAATTGAATTTATAACTGCACATTTTCAGTAAAATCTATCTTTTCTATTAGCTTTGGCCTCGAAAAAAAGAATCCTTGTACAGTACTAATTTTCTCTTTTTTCATTAATTCAACTTCACTTTGTCTTTCAACACCTTCGACAACTATTTTCGCCCCTAGCACTCTTACTATCTGGCATGTTAACGAGAACAGCTCCGCTCCAATTTTATTATCAGTATTCATTGTTAGTGTGCGATCAACCTTAACGATATCAAATTTGTATGTAGACAAATAACCTAATGATGAATAGCCAGAGCCAAAGTCGTCTAACGCAATTTGCACCCCCAATGCTCTAAATCTTTTAATTGTTTTAGCTGTATTAAACTCATCTTTAATCAACACATCTTCGGTTATTTCTAAAATGATACTAGAGAAAGGGATAGCTACTTTTTCAATTTTTTCTTTTACAGCATAAAAAAAATCTTTTCGAATAAATGTCACAGGCGATACATTAATTGAAACTGTAATACCAAATTCCTTAATGATCGCGGCGGTTTCAGCCAATGCTCGATGCAATACCCAGAAGTCTAGTACAGATGCCAAACCCACTTTATTAAAATCATCTATAAATATTGGGGGTGTTATTTTACCTTGATTATCTTTATGCCGAATCAAGGCTTCGATAGACACAATATTTTTAGTGAGCAAATCATATTGTGGTTGATAAAATAATACAAAGTCCCCACTCCGTTGCAGTTTATTGATACGATTCTGAGCAAGAATATTCTGATTCATTGCTGGTAGCATGCCACCTATCGATTTACTTTCGTCCAATTTGTCATAATTAAAATAGTTATCTGAAATAGACTTAGAAAAAACCACATTTACCATTTTTATACCATCCATCCGACGAAAAAATGGGTAGTAGATGAAGATACCGCAAATGACAATGACCGCTTGTAATACGACGGCGTTCACATCTCCATCTGTAGATAAATAGCCACTGTATAATGTCGGTGTCATCCAGCTAATTGGAATAGTCACAGGCGCCACTAAACCTAATGTCGTCACTAAATAGGCAAGAGACAGAGACAATATGGGAACCATAATAAAGGGAATGATTAAAATGGGATTAAACATGACAGGCAAGCCATATATCACTAATTCATTAATATTAAAAAAACTAAAAATTAATGACACAGCACCAAGTCGACGATAGCCTCTATTTTTTGTTAATAACATACAGATAACTAAACTCAACGAGTTACCAGCACCACCTATCGATGCATAAGCGGTTAAAAAGAGGTTATTAACAACCTGCTCAGAATGGCACTTAAGCTCTCCGAACTCCAGAGTATTACTACAGACAAGATCTAAAGAAGAACCAGAAAGTACAGCATGGCCATTCATTCCTATGAACCAAAGTAAATTCCGAGTTGTTTCTAATAGAAGCGCATTAGTTAAAGGGTTAATATCATAATGGATAAACCCAGTCACTGTTTCTGTCATCACTAAACAAGACAGGTAAAATGCAGGAAGCCCAAGGATAACAATAACCAATAAGGTGACACCGACAAGGTTTATCGACTGATCTATTACAGAAGGCAGTTCGGAGCGCATAAGCCATTTTTTGCTCTGAATATAAAAGATAAGTTTAGAGACCAATACAGGCGTTAACACTGCAATAAAAAACGGGATATTCATATTAAGCAACGCAGTGCTATCTATATTTTCACACGTATTACATATAATTAAAACAATCACTAAAGATGAAGTAATAACTAAAACACGGGATACGCCTTCTTTTTTAGAAAGAAATAAAGAAAAATAAGTCATCAACAATATCGGATATAACGAGCGTGTACTTTCTGAAACAAGTTCCATAAATAAACTTAATCGATGAATCTCAAACACCTCAAAAAAAGATGATAAAACATCACATAACGCTGAAATAATCGGAATGGGTAATAACATTACAAAGGTATTACAGAGACCACGTAAATAAGTGTTTCTTGATAAATAATCAAAAAACGTATTAACAACATTATTCAACATAATACACAAAAATCTATACCCGTAACTTTAAAAATCAAAATATTAATTGCGACCACTATTTATTAAAGTCATAAAATCTAGAGAGTTGATAGGCTTTGAATACTTCCAGCCCTGAACCTTACTGACACCAAGTTCTAAGACTAAAGATTCATCACGTTCATTTTCGATACCTTCAAACACAATATCATCACTGAAATTTCTTATTTCTCTAATTAAATTTTTAACCGAACCCTTAAACTTAGCATTATTGTGCATTGCATTGAACAAGCTTCTATCTAATTTAATACAGTCAAACCTGAACTCACTAAGTAGTATCATAGATGAATTACCGGTAGTAAAATCATCTAAAGAAATTCTAATTCCAAAGTTGTCTCTTATTTCGGTCATAAAATTAATAACTTCATTTTTATGATCAGATATAATGGATTCAATAATTTCAATTTCTAAATTTTCAATCATACTATTATTACTCAATAGTACTCTAACCTTTGTCTTAAACTTTTCACAAACTATGCTTTCAGAACTTACGTTGACAGAAAAAACAATATCATAAATTTTATTAACATTTATAAAGTCTATCGTTTTCTCAAAAATCAAATAATCTAACTCAGGTATTTTTCCACATTTTTCTAAATATTCTACAAACACCTGAGGAGAATAATGCTGTCCATCGACACAAAGGCGAGCTAAAGCTTCAGCTCCATATATATGCCCGGTATTCAAGTCAAATTTAGGCTGAAAATTAACATCAAAGCTTTTATCTACTACCGCGTTGTTAATAACATCTTTAATTATATTTCTGTCAATATAGTCCTGTACTTCTTTTGAGCTTTCGTAAGAGTAAAATAAGCAGCTGTCATCGAGAGCATTCGCATACATAGCTTCGGCACTCGAAATAAGATCAACTTTAATATCACTGGTCATCTTTCTAATACCACAATTAAATATGACCCTTTGTTCGTCTGAATTATTCTTCAATATCCCCAATCTACATTCAAGTATTTCAACTGAGCTATTTTTTGAAAAAACAACAAAATGATCACCATAAATCCTAAATATCTTATCACCCGATGAAAAACTTTTTACAAGAATTATTGAAAAGTTCTTAATTACGTTATTAGCATATTCAACACCCTCAGCTTTCTTAATACTCTCTAAGTTCGATATACTGATATAAGAAATATAATTATAATTATTTTTCCTATGATATTTTTTCATCACACTCGAATTTAACAACTTTGTGAGGGGATCAACGGTCACTTTTTTATAAACGTAATAAAGATAAACAACGAAAATGATAGATAGTAGAATATAAGAGTAAAAATCTCTTACTCGTAATTCCTTTTTACCATCAATGACAGACTGTAAAGTAAGGTCTCTACCATGTTTTTCGACTGCAACATATCCTGTGTTATTAGATATCTCTATCAGTGAATTAAGAATTGACAATAAAGCGTTACTTTCTGGATGATCTTTAGGGACTAAAAAGACAACGGATTTAAAACCAAGCTGTTCTTCAGTAAAGTTTAATCCCGGATTTTGCGCGAGTAATAGCCCTCCATCTAAATTTGTCGAAATAAATGCATCAACCTTACCTTCCATAAAATATTCGACCATTTCTTCTTGATGTTCAAACTCTATATACTTTTTTGACGGAGAACGTAGATCTGCCGGCATTTCTTTCATTATGCCTATTCGCTTTACATCATTAATTTCAGTATTTTTAAACAGTACAATACGAACCAAACCTAAACTATTAGTTGGCCTGTTCTCGTTCAATTTTTCTTTATCATATATAGCCATCTTTACGTCATCGCCATATAATTTAAAACAGCTATCATCATGGCAATCTCGATCAATAAGATTAATACCATAAACCTCATCTGCAAGATCCCTATACTTGTTAAATATCAATAGGTTGTTATATTTATCGGCATAAAAAGGAAATAAGTGAAAATCCATTAATACATTAATATAGTTACCATTTTGTAACGTTTCATTCGACAATGATAAATACTGGTTATTAAAACCGGTAATTTCCTTCTCCAATTGAGCTTTATCGATACCTTCGATAATGTCATTTATCACAGGTAATAATTTTTTACTTTTGCTTTTTATCACGGCGACATGGCTTCCTATCATTTTCGATATAGGCATTTTAAAATCATGATAATTTGTAATATGGGAGCTACCCGAAACAAATAGCGGTTCTTTATTTAAATCCGAAATAGACTCAACTAACTTTATATCATTTTCAAAACCAATTGATTCTAAAAAAGTTTTGGTCATTTCAATCCAAGCAGAACCTTTTAATGTCGCTATTGATTGTCCCGATTTCAGGCTATTTATTAACGAGTTATTGCTCACTATGTAAGGAGTTTCATCACTGAGGTTTATTGAATAATCTAAATATTGATTTCGCTCTTTCGTCTTAGCAAGATCAAAAATCAAATCCACTTCCCCACGCTTAGCCAGTGCAAGTAATTCAGCTAGGGGCTTTGAAATAATGAGGGTCTCAACGCCTAAACAGTTTTTGAGTGGTTTTTCTATGATTTCATAGGCAAAATCACCATTCGTAACTTTTCTTGTGTATAGGCTATCGCTTACAACACCTATTTTGATTACTTCATTCTGATAAGGAGACATACTCGTTGCAGCATGGTTGCTGCTACAAGTGGCATAAGAAGGGCTTATAAAAATAATAAATAATAGTGAGCATAAGTAACGTAGCTTAAATATAAAAGAAATCGACTTCATCATAAGGGGTTAACTCTCCATTACTCTTAACTTACTAGACCAAGTTTAAGAGTCTATCGAGATTTACCCTTTTTAACTTTAAGTAAACTTAAGCTAATGTAAGCAATACAAGCCTATAGAGAGTTAATATGGCAAAGACTGAGCTGTGTTAATACAAGCACAACTCTTATTAATCGCAGTTAGATATCTGTTAACTCAATATCTACGCGTCTGTTTTTCTCTCGCCCCTCTGGTGTATCATTATTAGATTCAGGATTATGCTCACCTTTGGAATCTAAAGCGATCCCCTGAGGATTAACGCTATTTTCTATCAGATACGTTTTCACGCTTTCAGAACGTTTTATACCGAGTTCGTAGTTATAGATTTCCCTCCCGATAGAGTCGGTATGGCCGATCAATTGTAAACCCGTATTTGAGTCTTTCAGGCTAGTCGCGAGCTCATTTAAAATGTGTCGACTCTCGCCTGTTAACTTATCTTCATCAAAAGCAAAGTTAACGCGAGCAAAAATATCGCCACTACCCTCAGTTAAATCAAGACCACGATTCCTATATAAATATTCAGCGCACTCTTCTTTCAAGCCCGAATCGCGGAAGCTATCTTTCATGCGTTTCAACACATAGTTAGTCTCGCTGTTAGCCTTAACTAACATCATTTGACCTTGCTTTTCGTTAACCGTATTTACCTCGCCCATGTGAACATCTAGTTGATATTCTAGCTGTCCGTTAGAGCAATAAGAGATAAACTCGCTTTGTTTCATCGCCATTGCACTCGCACTTGTACACGCCGATAATATGAATAACGACAACACTATTTTAGATTTCATATATTCCCATTCATTTACAGTTACTTTAGGTGACCGATTTCTTCAGATATTAACTCTAAGATCTTATCTAATATTTCTTGTTCGTTTTCTGCTTTATAAACATTATCAATACCGACACATCGAGCTAATTCTTTATTTTTGTTAATGTCATAATCAAAACCAATAACGGCTAACTTCGCAGAATAACGTTCACCCTGCTCGTTCTTATCTGTTGAAAGCCCACGCTTAATTAATTTGCAATAACCCTTATTATTTAAGGCCTCATGCCGTAGTTTGTAAGTATATGAATCATGACCATCTGAAAGTACAATGAGTAATCGCCTCGGGTTTTTACCCTTTTTTAGCATCTGAGCGCCTCGAATAACCCCTTCATAAGAAGAAGTTTTCCCCGATGGAGTAAACGCCTTAAATTGGCTAATAACATAGTTATAATTATTCGTTAATGGGATGTCGTAAAAGGAAACATCGCTCTCCACAACTGGCCTTCCTTCCTGCCAAAGCTGACTTATCGTTTTATCCACGTTATATATATGATTAGTAAATTTTCTCCCATATCTATCCGCTGTTACGAAATTAAACGGGACAATTCCGACAGCATTTTTTCCGTCAGTGAGCAGATCAAACTTTTCTATCTCTACGATAATACTTTCCATTACGGTTTTAAGTGCATCAATCTTTTTCCTACCATTCCACTGACCCTTCATTGAGCCTGTAAAATCTGAAGCAAATACCACGTCAACGGTTTGATTCACATACTTTCGCGCTTTAGCAGCATGGCCAACAGTGAAGGAATCACCAAAACCAACAATAGATTCATTACCAGGAAACCATGTATTGAGTTTCGTTTTAGCCTCGATACGATACTCATAAAAACGGTTCCTTCCCTTTTTTAACCCTTCACGGCACTCGGGTATATCATCACATGCTAATTTACTAATCTTTAGATATTGGGGTAATATCGAGTCCTGATTATAAAAATAGTTTGAAATAACACGAGTAGCGATATCCCTATTTACTCTTGAACCACTACCAGAAAAATCCGCATCACTGTTGTCAGCATTCTTTGCAGCTATGGTGAGGATAGCGACTTCCGCAGCATCCCCTAATCTGGCTTTACTCTGTAAAGCACGTACACCGTCAGTAGCCAATGCAAAAATACCAAACAATACAGGAACTATCATTGTAAATAGCAGTGCGGCGTGCCCTTGTTGACGCTTGTAATATGCTTTCATAATTATCGACCTATCATTATCGAACTAGATGATACGGTGTTAAACTCTTCACCAATTAATGCCCCAAACCAGTTTTCAGTTCTGTAAACAAAGGTAACGCGGTATATGCTAGCTCTGCGCCCCCAACTCGTCATAACAGCTAAATTAGCGAGAGTCGTCATGTCAATACTGGGGTTGACACCTTGATTGCCTCTATCAAATGAAATGCCTTCCGGCGTGTCATTGCGATCAAATTGTAATGCTTCGATACGCATACCCCATCGCTGCTCATCAAAATTGGGAGACGTTCTACGCATGCTTTGTGTTGCAATCGTGTCTAAAGTAGATATTTCAGCCTGTGATAATTTATAATCTTCATCATACAATTGGGTACGCTCTTTCAAAATATTGGCCACTGAGTAGCTTAATCGGTCCAGCTGTCCTTTCAGCGATAACTTAATAATGACATCAGCACTAAATACAATCAGAAGAGAAAATATCACGCCAACAATTGCAAATTCGACGGTGAAATTACCTCGTTGTTTACAGTTTAAATTCATCACGTTCATACTCCTGTATCACAATAGATTCACGCACTAAGAGTTGATCGTCACTTAAAAAATAGTTAAACATCGGATTGTAATTATACTCAACCCTATATATCGCAATTGCACTATTATCCTCAATACCGCACTCTTTAAATTCACCTTCACCTGGCTGGCAAACTGACGTGACACTCTCAAGTTCCGCCAAACTAGCAATGTAATGAACAGACACTTTAAAATTACTCGTATCTAGGAATTGTGACCAAAGGGTGTTATTGCTTTTTATACTTTGCCTAAACTGATTCATATAGCCGTCTTCATCTTTCTTAACCGAACGTGAAGATTCAGCCAAAGCTAAGTCGGTTAATCCAGATACATAAGACACATAGCTCATTTCAACCCAAACACAAACCAATAACCAAAATGGAAACAACCCGAGAACAAACTCGATGGTCGCGACCCCATCCTGTCTCCTTAATACTTTATTCATATACGGACCTACTATAGCGGTTTCAATTTAATTAATGCGGTGACGATTTCGTCTATTTCATGTTGCGAATAACTGGCCATTAAAATACGTCTAACAGCACTTACATCATTAATTTGAGAGAAAGCGATTATCAAGTTAGTCTTTATTTTTATATCAGTTGGATTTTTAGTATAAAGTGGCATTAAACGCGTAATTGAAGCCTGTGGATGTCCTTCCAGCAAATCTAAAACAGCCAAATTATTTTGGATAATTACATCGTCGTGAAAATGTGTTCTCGAACGGTTAAAATAGATTCTTGATTGTTCGTAGTTATTATTCCCCGCATAAATCAGCCCCATTAAATTTTCAACTTCTGGGTTTACGTCGCTCTTCTCTATTATTTCTTCGCATGTAAGTAACGCATTATCAAAATCTTCACTTTTGTATAGTGCTGTCGCTTTTATTTCTAATATATCGATAGAAACTTCATCTTGTTGTAACAGAGGTTCCAGCGTGAACAAACTTGATTCATAGTCATTAATCGATAAATAAGTATTCGCCAACTTGGTTCTGATATTGTCATTTTCTTCGGACTTTAGTTCAGCCTTATACAGCTCAATCATTTTGTGCTTATTTTGA
Organism: Moritella sp. F3; assembly: GCF_015082335.1. NCBI lineage: Bacteria > Pseudomonadati > Pseudomonadota > Gammaproteobacteria > Alteromonadales > Moritellaceae > Moritella > Moritella sp. F3. The sequence goes on from NZ_BLRL01000002.1 coordinate 410,392, forward strand.
GTCTGTTCATAAAAATTGAGTGAACTGGAAATCGAATCATTGTTATTAGCGGCACAACCAGAGACAAGCGATACTAATATAATAAACAGGTATCTATACACTTTGCATTAACCTCATAACACCTGGAGCCGCGATTAAGATAACAATCGGAACCATAATAAATACAATCAATGGAATTGACATTTTTGCAGCCAACTTACCAATTTTCTCTTCCATTCCTAACATCTGTAGTTCACGTATATCTTTCGCTAGCGTAGTTAAAATACTGTATATGGATGTACCATATCTAAGGCTTTGTTTAAGGGTGACAACAAAACTGCGCATTTCATTACTTGGTACTAACTCATATAGTTCATCTAACGCTTTTTCCAAACCAACAATCTTTGAGCGCTCATTTGTTTTATCTAGGAAATGGCTAATATCTCGGTCAAATGCAGCCATTTCTTTAGATAAATAACGTATAGAAGACTCAATAGTCATACCTGTTTGTATGCAAACAGCCATTAGATCTAATAAGTAAGGTAACTTGTTTGCTATTTTATTACGCAGCTGTTTTGTTTTTGCATCTATATATAAATCGGGGATGACTACGCATATCAAAACCCATACAGCAACAAATACCACATGTTGAGTTATCTCTATCGACTCGCTCGATAGCAAAAAGTAATACACGCACAATCCAATAATAAGCAACGTGTACTTGACCTTAAGATAATGTTCAGCCCAAGAAACATGATAAAAACCTGCGGCCTCAAATGCATTTTTAGTCGTTTTTTTACGGTCATTTAATGTTTTCTGAATCTGAGCTTCAGCCTTTTTTATATAAGGAACCTCACCTTCATTTAACTTAACAATACTAAGCTTCGACAGCTTGAGCTTCCGCTTCCACAACACAAATGTATAAAAACCAAGTAAACCTACGCCAGCAGTAATTAGCATCAGTAATAAGAACAGCTCATTTTGGCTTCCTAGCATTACTTCACCCCTTTCATTAATGACCAAATGATGGTCATACCGATGAATTCGCTCACCAATACGTAATAAAGAATGGGCTTACCTGAGTCACTAAACATAACAAATTCAAAATTTTCAGGGCTTAGATATTGCAATATAAACAGGAATATAAATGGAATAGCGCCGACAATCTTAGCTGAAGCTCTTGCCTCAGATGTCATGGCATATTTCTTTTTTTCTATCGCATTCGAATCAAAGATCAAGCGATTCAGTCGCGTTATAATTTCTTTAAGTTGACCACCACGCTGCATATTTGCGCGCAACGTGATAACAAAAAACTGGAACGTAGGATATGGATAACGTATACAAGACTTTTGAAAAACCTTATCTGGCGTTTCACCCAACTGAAGTCGTTCTCCCATCAATTTAAATTCTCGACCAACATCATTATCTAGCGACTGTCCAACAAAAATAATCGCGTGCATGATACTTTCACCAGCACTCACTGCACTTGCAAGCATGTTAAGCGCATCGGGAAAAGAAGCTTCAAAGTTATTCTTCGCCCGCTTTGCAAGCCATAAATAGCCAACTAAGGTGGAGACAAGTAACACCGGAGGTGACACAAAAAACCAGTGCGTCCGGAAAAAGGTCATGTTTATAAAGTGTGATAACACAATAATGCTGATTATAAATAGCCCAGCTTTAAAGCTCGCGCCTTGCCCAAGATAGCGCTCTATATTCTTCAATATTCTGTTCGACTTTTGCTTCCAGCTCAGCGCGGTAAGCGAGCTAAAATTCAATGCTTGTTGATTTTCGTCCATCGAACTGACAAGTACTGAACGATTTAAATGTTCCAAATACTTTTTTTTATTTATCCGATTTGGCTTCAATACTAAAAGCAGTAAAGCACCACCTAAGCAAAGGCATAAACTTGCTATCATGCCGGTTCTCCGACCCGAAATGCTGCTGATAGCTTGTCTTCCAAACCAAAAAATCGCGCCTTTTCCACCAACACAGATCGCTGCATCAAACCAGCTGTGATGAAGTTGCCGTTGACCTTTCCACTCTGCCCCTGAGAAATTTTAGGTTGAAAACGAAATATTTCTTCGAGCACAACATTACTGCCTTCTAAACCAACGACTTCCGTTATACTCATGACTTTTCTGCTACCATCATGCAAACGGTTAATTTGAATAACCAAGTCAACGGCACTCACGATCGTTCTTCTAATTGCTTCAAGCGGTAAATTATTGGTCGCCATCATGACCATTGCTTCTACACGTGCAAGTGCGTCCCTTGGCGTATTCGCGTGTAGTGTCGACATTGAGCCATCATGACCCGTATTCATCGCTTGTAGCATTTCAAAGGCTTCTGCGCCTCGACATTCACCAACAATGATCCGATCTGGTCTCATACGCAGTGAATTAATCACGAGATCACGCTGTGTAATCGCACCATTTCCTTCAATACCTGCCGTCCTCGTTTCAAGCCGTACCACATGAGGCTGCTGAAGCTTAAGCTCGGCGGCATCTTCAATTGTCACGATCCGCTCGTTCTCAGAAATAAATTGGGAAAGCGCATTCAACATGGTCGTTTTACCTGAACCGGTACCACCAGAAATCAAAATATTCAAACGACAATGAGCCGCGATCATCAATAATTGCGCCATTTCTGGAGACATTGCACCAAACTCAGCTAATTTTTCCAAGCCGATACTACTTTTTTTAAACTTACGTATCGATATGCATGTCCCATCTAATGCCACAGGTGGAATCACTATATTCACACGACTGCCATCGGCTAAACGCGCGTCGCAAGTTGGCTGTGATGCATCGACACGTCTTCCAACTCGGTTAGCAATACGTTTCGCGATTTGAAGTAGTTGTTCCTCATCTATAAACGACGCAACTGAACGCTCTACTAAACCATTTCGCTCAATGAACACATGACTCGGACCATTGATCATAATGTCACTGATACTCTCGTCATCCATTAGTGATTGCAAAGGGCCTAAGCCATGAATTTCATCAATTAAACTTTTGACAAACTCAGCTCTTATCACAGTTGTAAGCGGTAATCCCTGGCGATCAGCCAGTAAATCAATAGCCCCAGACAACTGTCTCGCTAATTGTTCCTTCGTAAGACTATTGACCGCTTCAGCTTCAAGCGCATCGAAAATTTGCAACCTCAATCTAGCGTAAACCGACATCCCCATTACGATAGCCCTTTGAATAACTGCTTAATTGAAAAGCGTTTAATAGGTACAACCTGCTGGCCAAGGATCAATCCCGTTAGCTTATGTAGATTATTAGACAATGCGGTATTGAGTTGATAAATATGCTTACCTTCGATAATTTCCTTACTTGCACTTTTGTCAAAGTCACACACAATATCGATCTTTTGTCCTAAACATTTTTCAACTTCAGCTCGACTTATAGTGGCAGACACTTCAGGCTTGGTGTAATTCATCACCAAAATACATCTAAGCGGCGAACCTATTTTATCCAGTTCAGCAATAAGGCGACATGCCTCTCTTACACTCGACACACTTGGTTCAATAATTAGCACGAAAATGTCGCACTCCAGAGAAACGTAAAGTAGATCCTTTTTACTATTCACCGAACGCGAAAGATCTTCTAATATAAAATTGTTCTGTTTAGCTAATTCAGTTGCAAAAATACGGATATACTCTTTTAGCTCTAATTCATTTAGTTCAGCGGATTCGATTGATATAACCGACAGCATATCGTTCACTTTCTTCGTCATACTTGTGGCATAACTAAAGTCCATACTCGTTGTTAATCCGCCTTTCTGAACAGAACGTTTTTCAAAGTCAGGGATCCCCAAAAAAATATCAATATCACCACCGGTAAAGTTATGATCGACGATCACACACGAACTATTTTTTAAGTCACTTAAAATTAACCCAACTTCACTCGTTAACAGCGTCGTACCCAGGCCACCTTTAGAACCCCAAAATGCCACTTTTTTAGCGATTCGGTTCTTCCCCAGTCCTGCTTGCTGCTTACGATTTTCGTAAACATGTTTTACAAAATCGACTAGTTCAACTTTCGTAATTGGCCAAAACAGATAATAAAAGCCCATCTGCTTTAAATTTCGGATTGTCGATATAGCGTCCTCACTGCCGATCACAATAACAGAGGCATGATTGGGCAGTAGGTGTGAGATTCTTTCCATATCTTTGGCAACATTTTGACTTCGATTAAGATCAACAAGCACAACTTCGACTGAAGACTCTCTGACATGGCGACGAATATTTTCATCGGAATTCTCGATACTCGCAGGCGTAGTTATGCCTTCAAAACGAAATGCCTCTTCTACCAACTCTTTACATTCGAGTGTTTGGTTAAATAATACCGCTGAAAAAAAGTCTTCATTTCTTACTGTTTCAGCATTTTTTGATTTGAGCAGATCTACAATATCCAGCATTACAAAGCCTTTGATGGACGAGTATCCATTTCTGATTGATTCAATATACTTTCGGGACGGGTCATTGATTTCCAGCGTATTGCGTCTACGGAGCAACCTAAACTATGATGAAAGAAGTCACCCGATTGCGCAGAACGACAAATGGGTACCGTCACTTGATGTCGTGTGACCCTGATAACATAATCAAAACGCTGTTTAAGAGGCTGCTTAACACGTTCAATGCTTATCATAGAGGCTTCAACACCTTGTTCGTGTAATTGAGATTCAACTTTTTTAGCAAATTTATACGCGGTATTATTCGCAACGTACATTTCAACAGTGCCAAATAAAATGTTACCTTTCTGGTCAGTAAGGTACGCATTTAGCTTCTCTTTCACCTCTACTCTGTTGCTTTTATTCAAGTTTAATGACAATGCATAGTGTATTGGTACTATATCGACATTAATACCGCTCGTGACATCGGCACGGTCAGCACAAGCCGTCAGAAACAACATACTGGTCATGATCATTGCTTTAATATGTATCACAGCTTAAAACCTCCATTTGACAGTAACTGTTCGGTCCATTTTTCGCTCTCTACCGAAAACGACTGTTCAACAGCAAAAAAGCGACTTAGGGTTGTTGTTCTATGCATCGTAGGAAGTTGAATTTGATCTGCGCTAATCGGTTTTACAAGATTAACGGTCGCAACAATAACAAGCTCAGTTTTATTGCGTTCAGTCTCTGTCTTTCTAAACAGCGCACCTAACAGGGGAATTTCTGATATCAAAGGGACTTTTTTTAATACTTCTTTATCTTCAGTACTGAGTAGGCCCCCGAGTAAAAAACTCTGACCGTCACCCAATTCAACCGTAGTTTTAGCTCTACGGGTTTTAAGTGCAGGTAAATTGTATGTATTATCTGCAAACTGGGTGTCTAAGTTACTGACTTCAGGTTCAAGAGATAACCTGATCTTACTGTCTTGTAGTACTTCTGCAGAGACGGTAAGTTTGATGCCATATTCTTTATATGTCACCCTCGTACCACCATCCTCATGAAAAATGACAGGTAACTCACCGCCAACCAGAAACTCTGCAGACTCGCCTGAAATCACAGACAAATTAGGCTCTGCTAATATTTGTCCTAGTGAGTCATTCCCTGTAGCCGAAAGCCAAGAGAAAATATCTGAACTAGATCCGGCCGTTAAATTTTTCACAAACTCGCCAGCCGTGAAATTTTGATTTAATATTGAGCCATATTCGACACCGATATGTTCAAGAAAAGTATGTGAAACTTCTGCAATCGATAACTTAACATTGACTTGTTTGGTTACCGCCAACTCAAGTTCATTCAATACACCGGGGTAAGTTTTTTTCTTTATTTTATTATTTCTATCGTATACCGGTATATTTCTACTATTAGGCGCATTTACTGACTTTGATACAAGATTCAGAATCTTATCTAGCACGTCCTGAGAAGACACAATTCCTCGTACCAATACTTGCGTGTCCACATTAGTCAGTGTCACCTTTTGCGTAGGGAACAAATGGCGAATATGATTTCGAATACTAGCCAGATTACGGGCAACCACGATTTTGTAATTCAGTATTGTCTCTCCATCTTCATCAAAAATAATGAGATGTGTTTGGCTACGTTTTTTGGCATAAATAATGGCTTTATGTTTATCGATAACTTGATAATTGGCCACGCTTGGATCGCTAATAAATATGGTGCCAATTTCACGCTTCGTTGTTACTGTATGCGCATCGCCATTATCGATATAAATCCATTTCGCTGCATAAGCAATATTTGGAAGTGTGCTTAAACATAATACGATGATAATTCTCAACAGAACGTGTATATTTAATCTTATATTTCTCATTTATTTTATCACCACATCATCAGCGCGCATTTCAGTTACAGACTTAAAGTCCGGTAATACATCACCAGCGTCAGCCTTTAGATCACCAGCTGTATAGTCACCAATTGACTTGTGTACCTCTATCTCAGCAATACGCTTGGCAACGGTTAACTTAGCAACTTGCTTTCTCGTCAATTCCAATACAATGTCAACATCAGTTGACGTCGTTTCTAACTCGCTCGTGTTGGTAAGCACTTGTTCTACAACTTTAAGTATTTTTATGTGCAAAAGTACGGGGTTAACCCCAATCATTCGTGCAGTCCTTGCAGCAGCGGCTCCAACTTCGATAGTCATCAATGACTGAGGTAATGTTAGCGCCACCAAATCAACATACATGCCATTGCGAACAGCTCCGCCAACGACCGTTTCAGCGGGTACACGTAACACATAAGGTACTCGATTTGGGGCCAATACTAGGTCGATATACCCTTGGTCTTGTGGAGATACCAGCATGTCAGAAAATAGCAGAGTGCTCTTTGATAGCTTTTGACCATAAACAGCGTCCGATGTGAAATTGATAGCCATCTCGGTATCAACCCCATTTTGATTCGCTTCTGTTTCAGTTAAATATCGGATTTCAACATCACTACGCTTTACGGTTTCACCGCGAGCAACTTCTTTTTTTAACCACCACGTTTTTCGCTTTTCTACTAGCGTGTCTTGCTCCTGCGCTTCAATAAGCGGAGCAATAGTGTCGGGGCGACTTAAGCTACCTGCAATACCATACAAACCGATGATAATTAGCCCAACAGCAAGGCTTAAAATGAGTTTAGACTTCACACAACGTTCCTAGATTGATGCCGCGATACCAAATAACGACCCAATACAAATAGCGAAGCCATATGGCACTCCGCGCGTATAGGGTTCTCTTTTGAACCAAGAAAAAAGAATAAGTATTGCGGCTTGTAAACCACCAATAAAAATAATGACCATAATGGTCAGCAGTAAATAATTTGGGGTAATTGCAATTGAAAAAGAAAACAGTAGTTTTACGTCTCCACCCCCAATCATATTGAATCGATTGAGAATAAACCCACTGATTAAAACCAAACTTGAATTAATGATGCTGAGATAATCGTAATTATTAATAAAAATAAGCAAGCACAATACAAATATGCACATGCAATTAAAATTCGATATGTGCCTGCTTTTAAAATCTGAAATACAGATAAAAGCAGATAATGTGGCTAAAAATAGCCACAAATAAAATGCCATCAAATAACTTATTAGTTAGGCGTATTAGCTGCTGAAATATTGCCCGTAATAGTCCCCATTGCTGCAGTCAGTGATTCGCGCAAAGTACCATTGAATACGGCTAATACGATAGATGAGATAGCAACGCCAATAATTGCGTATTCGATAGCGGTAACACCACGTTGATCTGTTTTAAATTCGTGAAGTGCAATAGCTGATTTTACATATAATTTAGTGATCATAGTTTTCGACCTTACAGTAGATGAAATTGATACAGAGAATCTAAAATTGATCTCTTCGATTAAGTTGATTCTATTTAATCAAATAACGAAAAAAATACACACTAAGGAAAACCAAGGGAGTTTAAACTGTTAACACGCAACGCAGCTTACACTTCCTTAAAGACTGGCTGTTACCGGTTACTTACACTTTAGAAGGTATCCACGATTAAAACGCTAGGAGAAATAATGAAACGAGCTTGTTCAATACTAAAATTGATGTTCATCGCATTACTACTGTCTCAGAATACGACTGCTTATGCTGAAGCGATTGAAGGTAAACATTACGATAAAATCAAAGATGATTTCTATGAAGAAAGCCTTGGCGTTGAGAAGTTTTTCTCTTTAACTTGTCGGCCTTGTTGGAAGTTAAGCATGATATTGCCTAATATCAGTAAGCAGAGCCAGCAGCATATATATAAAACACATGTCGTATTTGATGATGTAACGCGATCCGCAGCAACACTGTATTACTCTGCTACAGTTCAAAATAAAGATCTTCCAGATGATTTTATCCGTGAACTCTTTTTGCTTGTTCAAGCATCAGCACCAATGACAGGTAGCTCGGTGGGGAACCTGTTTACCCGTTACCAACTTAACCCAATCAGTCAACTGACAATAGAACAGCAAGCTCGAGTTAATACACAGCTAGCTCGTTCAGAAAGACTGACAGCACAAGCTAACATCATGCAAATTCCAAGCATCATTATAAACGGCAAGTATCAAATAAATATGCGCCCACATAAGTCTATTTCTGAGCTATCAGAAACAATTAAATATCTAGCTGAATTGAAGAATTCTATAAGTTAGAAATAGAGTATTACGCGAAATATCCCTCCCCTCATTTATGATAAAAAGGGAGGGGTGTTTTTTAGAGAGATCACCGTTTAATGGTTCATTACCAGTGTAACCTGCCCACCATTGCTATTATTGTGAAGAAAAACCTTCCCGTTCAAAATCTTAGTTAATTCGAATATTAAAACCAAACCAATACCAAATCCATCTTTGCTTAAGATATTAGCAATATCCCCCTTATTAACGGCTGATATTGTTTTTTCTGAAAAACCCTTACCGTCATCCTTAATTCTCACCACATCTGTATTAGGGTAAGATGTAAGTGAAATTCGAATCGTGTCATTTGCATAACGTTCAGCATTAGATAGAATATTTAAAAATAGAATTTTAAGCAGCTTTTCATCACTTTGGATTGTTTTAGAACAGTTAACTATCTCGAAATTTTTATGCCCTCCAAGCGTTGATATTGTAGATTCCAAAACATCAACCAAATTAATTTTTTCTTTGCACAACACCACTTCTTTATTCAACAGTTTAAAAAGGTGGAGGCTGCTTTCACACAGCGTATTTAAGCTACAAACTTGCGTACCCAAACGCTCTAAAAGAAATTCATTATTACCTTTATTCGACACCAGTATATCGCTGGTTAGCTGAATAGCAGCTAAGGGAGTTCTTATATCATGTGGTAGTGTTGCATAAAGCATTTTTTGTTTAATAATCAGTTCATCAATCGCACTCGCCATCTTATGCTGATTACGTATCAAACTCCGAATCGACTCAGGTCCAGTTTCTTCAACTCGGGTCTTAAACTTCCCGTCAGAATAGCTCTCTGATAAGAAGTGAAGAGACATGATCCCATTACTCCACGCTCGAAGCGATATCAACAAAATCATCAAGGTGCATAAAATTTGAATGGCATCATCTATTAATTCAATTTTCTTTAGCTCCTTCACCACAGGATCATTCTCGTAGGCTTTACTATCAAAAGTCGCTCGAATAAACTTAATATCGTCATAACTGCGTGTAATCGAATGTAAATTGTCCTGTGATAAATTTGTAGCGTAATTAGAGTCTGCATTGCATTGAAACTGCCAGACCGCCGCATCGGTATGAGTATGGTTGTCATGGTTTACAAAACCCTTTATCACCATTTCGACACGGTTAAGGTTAAGCTGGTCTTCAAGCGTTTTCTTTTGAGGGTTTATGAAAATATCAGAAATAATTGAACTGACAATATAGCCCAATATCACGGAAGTAAAGACTTGGGTAATGAATGTTTTCATTGTTTTATCATAGGGTAAGAAAGAAAGAAGCCTTTCGAACGTCGATTTTTTATCAACTCAACACCCGGCAGGTATATAGCAAGTTTTTTTCTCAACGAGGAAATACGCATATATATAGAACGGTCTTCTTCGTGATAACTAAAACCATGAATTTGTTCGAATAATACAGCGACAGATATAGGCTTCTCCGCATCTGACAATATTTCTAATAATTCATATTCCGAGGGAATGAGTTTGATCTGAATTTGATTGTAAAACACACTCGAATGCTGGGCACTGAGATAAAACTGATCACGGCTTAAATTTTCATCTTGTTGTTCGTCAACTTTATTTTCAAATAAATATAGGTCTAGTTGACGCTTGATTCGTTCACTTAACACTTTCGTTCTGATCGGTTTAGTAACGTAATCATTTGCGCCTAAAAGCAGAGAGTTTGTTTCTGTTAGCTCTGTATCGTTGGCGGTCATCATTACTATTGGCGCTTCAAATTTCTGCTCTTTTAACGTTTTAAGCACGCTTAATCCAGAAGTATGCGGAAGCTGTATATCTAGGAGCACAAGTTTGGGTTGTTTTTTAATTATGAATTCTACAGCACCATCACCAGTATCAAGACTGTCGATATCATAACCCTCTATTTCAGAGAGAAAATAACACAACATTTCTCGTAACTGAAGATCATCCTCAATGATTACAATGTCTAGCATATAGTACCTATATTCTTTGATTCGCAAAAAATGGCAGAACCTTTATAGTCATAACTCAAGTGGTTAAAATGAAATAAACATAATCAATATAGAATCAATTAAACAACATTAAATCAACCATTAACCTTATCCAGATTATCTCTCTAACAAAGTAAACAACGCAATGTTTAAATTACATTTATATGATATTTAATAAATACATAATAGTAACAGCATATTTATAAAACAATTAATACCATCAAATGAATAGACTATAAGAAAGCATTCGTATTACATGCTTAATATAAGCACAAATATAAGCAGAAGATTAACAAGAGCTTAATTGTCACACCGACATAACCCATCAATATAATTTAAAACAAATTTTATAAATGAAATACGAAAACCAAGCCACGCTGTTATAACTCAATCATATTCATGCGGTACTTTAATCACTCGAACTAAAAAATGATGGGTAAGCCATATTGCCAGCGATGTGAGGATGACAGCAAAGGTGATAGAGCTAAAGCGATAAACAATAGCGAAAAATGCATCTTGTTGGCCAGGTTGAAAAGTGGTGGTCAGCGGCACACTTAACGCGCTCATGGCCGAGAAACCAAGTCCGCCTTTAACCCCACCTAAAGCCAATAGCCAAGCAAAAAAACCAACAGCGATCGCAAACGCCATCAAAAATAACAGACCATTGTTAGCCCAACTTGATAAACCCAATTGGATCGCCATACCTGCCACACAACCGAGTAATGTACCACTAATGCGAATTTTAGCCGCCGCCATTGCACCGATAAATGTCATTGGCGTAAGCACAATAAAAATAGACGCTTGCGCAGATACAGAGTCACTCAAATCACCAAATTGAAAGATTAAAAAAGCCAACATGGAAATAGTCCACCCCATGGCTGTTTGTCGTAATACGTCGATATGAGCGTGCTGCACAGGTACATTTTTTGGCTGTAATTTCGCAGGTTCAGATTTATACTCTGGTTCATGGTCAGGTTCGCTAAACAAGTAATACGCCAGCCCGCAGATAGGGTAGATAGCCAACGCACTGACCCACAATGTCAGCGTAAACTCTTCACTATCAAAACCAGGATAACTCATAAAGTTAAGCGCAATAGAGCCCACCAGCAAGCCGGTAAAACCAAACAGATAACCGCTTGGTTTAGTCATCGCGATACATTTACTCATAAATAAAATAGCGACAGCGACAGTCATTAACCACGGATAAGGTTGCAAAAATCCGCAAATAAAATTCACTTCCAAACTAACCCAAACAATACCGAGTACCATTTGATTAATTAAGCTGACATTAAAATGATCAGCGCGGGCGATAATAAACGTCGGCAACAATATCGCAAAAAAATCCATATGACCAGCCAAACACCATACTTAAGGCCAAGCCAAAAACACAAGCAAACCACAGTCGCATTGTTTTCATCGTGTTCTCTCCGCTGCACTAAACAGCACTAATAACAGAATTAATCGATATAGTTAGTAAATATAATGCAGTAGACCTGCGAGCTTTATTTGTAGGCTTGCTAGTGTTTGCCACCACACATTACCGGCAGGATAAAGCACGACAGTCGCCCGCGAGCCAACAAACAATTGCACAGGGATGGCCTCTTCACTGATTAAGTTAACCCGAATACGCTGAGCATCACGTACCCAACGGTTACTCACTTCTACTGATGTTAACTTACCACTGGCAGTTTGCTGTGCAGACGCCACGCCAAAGTCACGACTACCGATGGCGAAATCAAATACTTGACCAGGTAGCGCATCATAAGTGACATAAGCTGCCGATGTGTTACTAATCAGCGCCGTGGCCTTCTCACGAAAATCCGCCGCCACCCACAATGAATCACTGGAAATAAACGTCAGCATAGGTAGGTTCGCGGTTGCCATCGCTCCTACTTCCAATTGCAGATTAGAGATCACGCCAGCGTTAGGCGCATAAATGTGGGTGTGCGATAAATCGAGCTCCGCTTGCGCAAGATTATTTTTAGCTGCCATCACCAACGAGCTCTCACCAATTCCCGATCCCAATTGGGCTTTGATCGCGAATGTTTGTTGTTCAGCCGCATGCAGTGTTGAACGGGAAGCTTGATATTTTGCATAAGCACTATCCTGCATCGACGTTGATACCAGGTGTTTTTTCGCCAGCTTGCTAATACGTTGATATTCTGCGGCAGCATTGTTATAAGTTGCTTTACTGCTAGCGGTATTCGCTATGGCCGCTTCGACCTGAGCATACAAGGATTTTTCTTGCTCATACGCTTGTTGCAACGCCACTTTCGCCTTGTTAACCGCAAGCGTGTATCTGCTATTATTAATCGTAAATAGCAATTCCCCTTTATCAACATGTTGATTATTACGGATCGCAACATCTGTAATTGGCCCTGATACTTCCGGTGCTAATTGCACTACATAACCATACACTCGACTCTCAGTCGTTAACGGAACGTATCTATCCGCCACGATGATGTAAGCCATAAAGACAATAAACAAGACGATAAGACGGCGCATCCAACGATGAAAAGTGGACTGGGTATGAGACATTTAAATTTCCGATGACGAATAAAACAGTGAGAGATTATAGAAATATTCGACTTGATTAAATACAATGATTAATATGGCACTTGCGTCTCATAAATAGGACGATTAATGAAAATAGCAATGAAAGCATCGATGGATGATCTGTACTTATTCATATTAACGGTAAGACATGGCGGTATCAGCGCTGCGGCACAAGCGCATGGGTTGCAACGTTCTAAGGTCAGTCGCCGATTACAAGAATTAGAGAAAGCGCTAGGCTGCCAGTTACTTATCCGCACAACTCGACAGATCGAGATGACCGAACATGGTCGCTTGCTGTATCAACACATTAACCAGCCATTGAGCGACGTAAATCAAGCCATCTCGCTGCTTAAAAACCAACAGCAAAGTCTGCAAGGAGTATTGCGCATTGCCGTACCTGCAGCGTTTATTGCTTCAACCCTGTTTGCTGAATTGCTCGATGATTATGCGCGCCAATTTCCAGATATCACCTTAGAAATTATTCACCGGCATGAAAGTGTCGATCTAAAACGAGAAAATATCGACCTGCAACTACTGCCCGATGTCGTCGATATTATTAATGAAGATTATGTGCAGCAAGTCTTTTTCCCATCAAAAAAAGGCCTATTTTGTTCACCACATTACCTGACAATTCATCCGCAACCGCAATGTCTGAACGACCTGTTTGAGCATGCCATTTTAACCAGTCGTTATGATTCAAGTATCCTGCCTGAAGGATTAACGATACGTCTAGTATCGGAAGATCTTGGGTTAGTAAATAAGATGGCACAATCGGGACATGGTATTGCATTACTGCCGATGATTTTAGTGCAGCAACAACTTGCACAAGGCGAATTAGTTCATTTACTACCTGATATTTATCAGTCCGAAATTGCCATGACCCTGGTGTATTCTTCACGTCAATTTTTACCCGAGAAAACCCGCGTCATGATCCATTTACTGCGCGATAAATTTTTGAATCATCCATAATAACTTCGAGCTTAATGGTAAAAACACTGCCTTTACCAAGTTCAGATTCAAGCGATAGCGTCCCCCCTATATTACTCAACATCGCCAACGCCAGCGAAAGTCCCAGTCCGTAACCGTCGGTATTACTGCGACTGGGGTCTACTCGATACAGGCGCTTAAACACCAACTCCTGATGCTCACGGGCAATACCGACGCCACTATCAATGACTTGAATTTGGATTCTGCCATCTTGTTGCATCGAAGACGTGAGCATGATCTCGCCACCAGCATCAGTATATTTCAGGGCATTATCGACCAAATTAACCAGTACTTGTGTCAGCTTGTCCGCATCTGAATCAATTATCATCCCCGCGGGAGTCACACAACTAACCGTAATGTTTTTTTCCTCTGCAATCCCTTCATACCAGTGCGCGACACGGGAAATAACAGCATTAATATCAGTAGGTACACATTGGATTTGTCGTTTTTCAGTCAGCTCATCATTCAATTTCATCAAAGCTTTGAGCATATTACTTGCCTGTTCGGCATGCTCAGCGCAATCACTCAACGCATTGGCCATTTCCATCTCTGCTTTTTCTTTATGTTGATGAAAACCCAATAATGCACTTTCTGAAGCAAGGGTAATACGTGCAAGCGGTGTCCTTATATCATGCGCAATCGCATCGACGGTAGTATCCATGGTCACAATCACCTGGTGTAATCTCGATATGGCCAAGTGTACACTCTGGTTAATGGCGTCAAGCCCATTGTTATGGTCGCGCTCACGGTATGCTGAAAATGAATCTAACGAACCTGCACTCAATTTATCCAATTGCTCACCCAAAATCACCAAAGGTGACATGGTATTTTTAATTAACCGACGGATAAACACTGAGGTAAAAATCACCAGTATGATCAAGGCAAAAAAAGTCATCGACCATTGTCGTACTACGCTCGGATAGCGGGCTTTATTATCCAGCAATAATACAAAGTCCTGTGCATTGCCTTGCATTTTCAGCGCGATATACGGTTCCATGATAAAGGCTGTAAACCACCATTTATCATTCGGTAAGTAATAGTTCAAATTAAGGTCAGCAGGTAAGTTAGCGTCTCCGGCGATAAACAACACCGACTCAGATGGCGTAACAGAAAACGCAGCAATATTATTGTCAATCAAGCGTTGTGGATTGCCACTCAGTACATGGATCAGTTTTTCATCAGACTCAAATTTAATAATTCGTTGATACTCAATCGACAATGAATTAAGGATCTTTTTTTCTGTTTTATAAAGGTCATAAAAAAACAGGACGCCGACAACGATTTCAATCAATACTAAACAGCTCAACAATATCGTCATAAACCGCAAGAACAGCTGACGCTGTGTACTTGCTAATGCCTGCTCAACACTCTGATTTGAGGACATAGCCGACTCCTCTTATCGTGTGGATCAAAGGCTGTTTAAAGTCCTTGTCGACCTTACTCCTCAAGCGACACACCAGTACATCCACAACATTGGTTTGCGGATCAAACTGATAACCCCAGATTTGCTCCAAAATAACCATTTTAGATAACACCGTTTCTGGTTTTTGTAACAACAGCGTGATGAGCGAAAACTCACGCTGGTTCAGATTAATCAGTTGGTCATCGCGATATAACGTGCGCTTTAACTGATCTAGTTTCAAGTCACCATAACAGAGCTGATGCGCAGGTGCTGCTTGTGCCCTTTCTCGACGCGTTAAAATTTGGCAACGTGCAGACAATTCAGAAAATGAAAATGGTTTCACTAAATAATCATCAGCCCCAGATTGCAGTCCGAGCACGCGCTCTTCTACGGAATGCTTAGCACTGAGTATGATAACAGGCGTGCCATACCCCAATCCTCTCAGTTCCGCCAAAACTTCAAGTCCGTCTTTTTTGGGCAGCATGATATCTAATACGATGACATCATAATGCTCTGTTGTCGCTAAATGGAGACCGTCGATACCATCACCTGCATGCATCACGGTATAACCCTCCTGACGAAACCCTTGAGTCAGAAAACGGGTTATATGGAGATCATCTTCAATCAGTAAAACGTGCACGTAACACTCCGCTATTTCGGCTAAAAACGACTCTACTCTAGCAGTTTTCGCTATACGTTTCACAAACATTACAACGATGTAATGTTTTTGTAAGAGAGAGGTAATACAGCTTGCGTTAATCTAAGCTCACTCACTAGCGACCAGCCAATAAATAAAACGGAGCACAACATGAAAACGATTAAACACACAATAAAGACACTAGCGACTGCAGGCTTAATGGCATCATCTTTTGGCGCGGCAGCAGACTCTGCATTAAAGACTATTTCAGTCATGCAAATTTCGTCGCTATCAGCCTTTAGCTTAGCAAATGAAGCCGTACAGCAATGTGGAAAGCAAGGTTATAACGTCACAGCAACGGTCGTTGACGTAACGGGTAATGTCATCGCTCAACTGCGCGCAGATAATGCGGGTAGACATACATTAGAAAGCTCACGCCAGAAAGCATTTACAGCCGTGAGTATGAAGCAACCAACCGCAAACTTGATGAAAACGATTGCCGACAAACCATTTCTACAGCCACTCAAAGATATGGATGATAATCTGCTGTTCTTAGCGGGCGGTATTCCACTAAAATCTGGCAATACAGTTATTGGTGCAGTGGGTGTTGGCGGCGCGCCTGGTGGTCACCTTGATGTGCAATGTGCCGAAGCAGCGATTGCAAAAATATTATAAGATAAAAATAACATATTACGTTTTCAGGCTAATAAAAAAGCGTCACACCGAACGATGTGACGCTTCTGAATTCACTGGTTTATTATTTTACTTGGAATTTATTCAACCAGCTGGCTAAATCTGCCGTTAATCTCACCAAACTTTGTGAACTTTCAGCGCCATCCGATACCGTTGTTGATAACTGACAACTACTCTGCTCAATCATATTGACCTGCATCGCAATATCTTCGCCAACTACTTTTTGTTGTTCTGCTGCTGTGGCGATCTCATGGCTCATTGATGAAATAGTTTCTAGCGCGGTAACGATTTGTGCTAATGCTGCCGATGCATGTTGTGATTCAGTGACTGTACTAGCACTGGTCTCGGCACACACATCCATCGTTGAAATCGCATTGCGAGAACCTGTTTGCAGGTTCGTCACCATCTGTTGAATTTCTTTGGTACAGTTTTGTGTTCGCCCAGCTAAGTTTCGCACTTCATCAGCAACAACGGCAAAACCACGGCCTTGCTCACCCGCACGCGCCGCTTCAATCGCCGCATTCAATGCCAACAAGTTTGTTTGCTCGGCAATGTCACCAATCACATCTAAGATCTTAGTAATATTATGAACATCGCTATCTAATGAAGATACTGCTGAACTAGCCGTGTGCAACTGGTCAGCAAGTCCTTGAATATTATTCACCGTCGAGTTAATTAAATTATGGGTATCGACACTTTGTTTATCCGCATCAAGCGTATTCTGCGCAGTCGCTTGAGCAGAATCTGCAACACCATTGGCCGATTCAGCCATTTCAGTCATGGCCGTTGCGATCATCACCGTTGATTGTCGTTGTGTCTCAGTCAATTCGCTCATCTGTTTAGCACGTGAATCCACATTGTGTAATTCAGCGCTTAATGCATTCATCGCTTTGCCAAGATGCTGAACTAACTCCCCCAAAGACATACTCATTGTTTGTACTGCGCCATAAATACTATTTCTTGGTGCCGACTCATTAAATGATGTGCTGATTTTA
Source organism: Moritella sp. F3 (assembly GCF_015082335.1). Classification (NCBI taxonomy): domain Bacteria; kingdom Pseudomonadati; phylum Pseudomonadota; class Gammaproteobacteria; order Alteromonadales; family Moritellaceae; genus Moritella; species Moritella sp. F3. The sequence goes on from NZ_BLRL01000002.1 coordinate 428,238, forward strand.
CCATCAGCAACAGCCTGTATCGCAGCTAATACATCACTCGGTTCACCACCAATGATCGCCGTCATACGTTTGATTGCCGTCATTAACAATCCAAAGATCAAACTCGCCACAGCAAAACATAAACCGAACTGCCACTGGGCACTTGACCAGAAACGCGCATTGACTTCATTTTCACCGATGCCCGTTCCCACGATCCACCCCCAACGAACAGTTCTTTCAGCAATCGAGTGTTTCTCTTCAACAGAACCATCAGGCAGTCTTTGCGTCCAAGTATATTCGGCAAGTTTATTACCTTGACGATTCACTGCATTTTGTAAGATCTGACCAACACTTCGGCCGTTACTGTCTTTAAAATCATTAAAACTCGTACCGTGCAGTTGTGGATCTAACGGCGCAGCAAGGAACATTAAATTTTCATCTGCGACGTACACATATTCATTGTCTTTATAAATATTATTTTGCAGTACACGGATGGCAATGCCTTTCGCTTGAGCTTCATCTAACTCCCCAGCGGCCACCATCTTTTCCATTTCACTGATAAAGTTATAAGTCGTTTGAAAAACTTCTGTTACACGCGATTTATTATCCGCAGTACTTGATGCTTTAAGCGTCCACAGTCCCACGACAGTAACAGCGATAAGTGCTGATAATATGATTCCGGCAAGTAAATATGATTGTGTTTTTAAATTCATTAACAGCACTTCTATAAAAATGATGGGGATATAAATATATCGTCAGGAACGAGGATAACTTTATTATGATTTGTAATTAAAGCACATATGAACTATTTTTTATACGTACCGATCAATTAAAACGATTTAAAGTAACCATAAATGAGTAAAATAAAGCGTTATTTCACAGATTCAGTAATAGCCAAAACATAAATTTCGTTTTATTACTAACATTTCAGTAAATATCTTAATGCTGGGAGTCAGCACTGCAAATATCAACGTTAAAAACACGGTGAAACAAACGGTTAGTGATATAAATCACAAACACATCAATTTATGCAGGCAATGGTAATACGACCATCGCAGCTAAAATCAACGCACAAAACCACAAGTACCTGCACTAGCTCCTTGATGAATAAGATCATAGTAAGGTCTAGCAATATCACAGCCCTCTAGCACCGTCGATAAAGCGAGCTGTCAACAATATAAATTATACTTAATGTGTATATCCTGCTCTTCCCCATAATGTTACTAATGTCCTTTATCCCCCGATCAGGTCGGGTAAGTTGTATAACAAAACAGGCGTAACGCACCTTGAAGAATTCAATGTTAAAAAAATTAAAGACATCTACCACCATACAACTGATTTTTACCGTGTCTATCGTGCTATCTGCGATCACTGTCTATTCAATTTACAGTTACCAACATCAGAAAGAACGTTTAGCGATTCAAAATTTATCGCACATTTATGTCAACCTCATTGAGAGTACGATCAATCAAGCGTTATCAGCGACATTTCCATTAGCAGCCCTCGTCAAAAAACAACCACTTAATGAAGAACAATTCAGGCAATTTGCCACTGAAATGCTGCCCTTCTACCCAAATGTAACCGCGCTACAGCTAGCACCAAATGGTATTATCACCTATGTCGCACCATTAGCCGGTAACGAAAAAGCGCTTGGACATAACTTACTCACCGCCCCGAATAGAAATAAAGAATCTGTCGCCACCAAAAATAGCGGTAAATTAACCTTAGCTGGCCCTTTTGATTTAGTGCAAGGTGGTTATGGCGCAGTTGGACGCTTACCAATATATTTAGACCGTCCAAACGGTGAAACATATTTTTGGGGCTTCGCCACAGTATTACTGCGCTTTCCTCAAGTGCTTGCACCTGTAAAACTGTCTGCTTTAGTCGATACAGGATTATCCTATGAATTATCTCGTATTCACCCCGACACCGGAAAAAAACAAGCTTTAGCGACGTCACCGACATTATTATCAACAGATCCGATTATCAATAAGATCAATATTGCCAACGTAACTTGGATGTTAAAGGTATCTCACACCAAAGCTTGTGCACACTATATTTCGATTTTATTTATGTCGCTGATGGGAGGCGTATTTACCCTATTAGTCACCTTTTCTGCGATCTCAATATTACAGATAAGAGACGATAAAGCAGGACTTAAAAGCATTGTCACAGCACGAACCAAAGAATTAGACGATAATTTAAAACGCTTAAATTTAGCGTTAACATCCGCTGGGCAAATATGGTTTGAGCTAAACGTACAAAGTGGTGACATTTCATTTGGTGGTCAAACCGGAAACATGGCGGGTTACGCTCCCTCCGATATAAAAACAACACTCACCTACTGGTTAAAAAACATTCATCCCGATGACCTTAAATCCGTTGTCAATAAATATCAGCAATCCTTAGGCAACGGTGTCTCATTTAAACTTGAATATCGACGAAAAGGGACAGATGGGGATTGGTTATGGATCCAAACAACCTGTGAGTTTATCGCATGGGATGAGCAAGATAGACCTCTCTGGTGTACAGGCGTACACACCGATATATCGCAACGTAAAAAAATAGAATTACATGACAATGCACGTAGCGCGGTGTTAGAGAAGTTATTAAAAGGCGACCCATTAAATATAATTTTAGAGCATATCGTTAACTTTATTGAACAAGAACAAACCGGCACACTGTGCTCTGTACTATTGGCAAACCCCCAAGGTACCCAGCTTAATTGTGGGTTTTCATCCTCAACAATTCCTGATTTTTACAATGACGCTATTGATGGTATCGAGATCGGAGGTGGCGTCGGCAGTTGCGGTACAGCCGCATTCACAAAACAAAGAGTTATTGTTGAGAATACCCAAACGCATCCATACTGGGCGCCCTTTAAAGCGCTAGCTGCCAAAGCCCAATTAGCCTCTTGCTGGTCTGAACCTATCATAGGATCTAATAATCAACTACTAGGCACCTTTGCAATTTACCATCATCAACCGAGCACACCTACGGCGAGGGATTTCAAGTTACTCGAATTCGCCGTTCAACTCAGTGTAATCGCAATTGAACGTAATTTGTCAGATGAAAAAATTAAGCTGTCTTCCCGTGTATTTAGCGAGACCAATGAAGGGTTGATGATCACCGATGCGACCGGGAAAATCATTGATATTAATCCCGCTTTCACTCGCGTCACCGGTTACAGTCTTGACGAAGTATCAGGCCAAACGCCGAGTATCCTTTCGTCCAACAAACAAAGCCCTTCTTTTTTTACTGAAATGTGGCAAAGCCTCCTTAAGCAGGGATACTGGCATGGCGAAGTATGGAATAAAAAGAAAAACGGTGAGCTCTTTGCTGCTCGACTTTCTATTTCCTCTCTCAGCAATGATGATGGTAGTGGGACGTTTCATTATGTCGGCTTATTCGCTGATATTACCCAGGCTAAACAGCAACAGAAAAAACTCGAATTAATGGCACACTATGACATGCTCACCGAATTACCCAACCGCTCATTGCTTGCAGAGCGTTTCAAATTAGGTATTCGCCATAGTCAGCAAACCGATACCATGCTTGGTGTGTGTTTTCTAGACTTGGACAACTTCAAGCCAGTCAATGATAGTTATGGCCATGAGGTGGGAGACCAATTACTGATTGCGGTAGCACAACGCCTCAACGCGAATATCAGAGATGAAGATACCGCCTCACGCCAAGGTGGCGATGAGTTTGTGCTGTTATTAGGTGAGATTGAATCACTGCAGCATTGCCAGCAACTATTAACCCGGATTAATCATTGCCTTGCTCAACCTTATCTTATTGCCGGGCATGTTTTTAATATCAGTGTTTCGATTGGGGTTACGCTATATCCTGAAAATGATGCTGATTTAGATACCTTATTACGTCACGCAGATTATTCGATGTACCAAGCAAAATTAGCTGGTAAAAATCGTTTCCATTTATTTAATCCTGAACAAGACAAACAAAAAACACAAAAAAACCAGCAGCTTGATGAAATACAACAAGCCTTATTAAATAACGAGTTTGCGTTATATTACCAACCAAAAATAAACATGAAAACCGGTGAGGTATATGGCGCAGAGGCCTTGATCCGTTGGCTGCACCCAGAAGATGGTTTGATCCCACCGTTGGATTTCTTACCGATTATCGAGGGCTCAGCGTTAGAAATTCAAATAGGTGATTGGGTAATTAACCAAGCACTGAAACAAACAGTTGAATGGCAACAACAAGGGATCTTTCTTGAAGTGAGTGTCAATATCGCTTGTTATCACTTGATCTCACCTGCATTTTTAACTCAGCTGGAAAATGCATTAGCAAACTACCCCCATTTCAATGCCAAATATTTACAATTAGAAATATTAGAAAGTGGCGCGCTGACCGACCTCAATACCATCCGCGGTATTCTCGATACTTGTCGGAATGTGCTAGGGGTGAATATCGCCCTCGATGATTTTGGTACGGGCTATTCGTCACTTACCCATCTCAAGGATTTACCGGCAAATACCATCAAAATAGATCAGAGTTTTGTGAAGAATATGCTCGATGAACCTGACGATTATGCCATTATCAGTGGTGTGCTTGCGCTAGCAAATTCCTTTAATCGAGAAGTCATTGCCGAAGGTGTTGAAACCACAGAGCACGGTTTAATGCTGCTCGAAATGGGCTGTTATGCAGCTCAGGGTTATGGCATTGCACGGCCGATGCCAGCGGCAAAGATCTTAGCTTGGTTACGCAGCTATACTCCCAATCAGCAATGGCTAAACAGTAGTAATAATAATGTGTCGACCACCGTATTAACGCATGCATAAGCGTTTTGTACGCTTGTCAGAGCTTGATTGCATAATCTGAACCTACTACAGCAGAAATCATTAAATTTATACTGAATAAGCTCAGTAATAAAAATAATTTTGCTGTAGTATATTTGGGTCTTTCTTATATGAGCGCTTTCAATGTCAAATACCTGTCAAAATCAGTCAACTGCTAACATTTCTATCGCACAATTAACACAATCACTCGATGCCATGCACATTGCCCAATTAACGTCATTTGCTTATGGCTTACCACCACTGTACTTTTGCCGTGAATATTTAGAACAAGACGAGCAGACCGCGATTGGTCATTGCCTACAACGCTTAGAAAATGGCATGAATGAGCAAGCATTCACATTAGACAAACTAACCGTATTATTAGCCGAAAAAGATTACTACGACGACTATGAAGCACGTCTACGTTTAGGGCCAGAATTAACATAATTTAACCCCTATATTATTAAGCTTTGTTGGGATTATCTACTGACCTCAACATAGCTTAATTTATTCCACTCCAGCAGTTTCATACAGCACAGATAATCTATCTCATCACTACGGCTCTCATTGGGCACATTAGTCGATTATGAATATACTCATTAAGCCGACAGTAAATATTGAGATTCTAGCAATGAACAAAATGTACATAGCGCCTGTGATTTTAATGTCAGCCCCTCTTTTAATCACAACCCCTTGTTTAGCTCAATCCGATGCAGATAGCAGTAAGGAGAAAAATACCTTTAGTGGCGACGCCGAATTAGGCGTAACAATCACCACAGGTAATACCGAGACAACCTCAGTAAAAGCACGTTTAGATATTGATCATAACTGGAGAAACTGGGAGAACCAGTATTTAATTGAAACGTTATACAAAAAAGACACAGGTGAAGTAACTGGTAAACGTTATCTTAGCCGAGTACAGGGCAACTATCAGTTATCAGCGGTTAATTATATCTTTGTCACCGCCAACCATGAAGCAGACCCCTTCACCGGTTTCACCTCCACTTCAACGATCTCTTCTGGTTACGGTCATAAATTTATTAATAATGATAAAACCGAGTTTAGTATTGAAGCAGGTCCCGCTTATAAATTTAGACGTTTAGACGACGAAAGTGCCGCTGAAGCAGGTTACGATACTGACAATACATGGTTAGCTTATGGGGTGATGAACTACGAGAGAAAAATATCGACAAGTTCTAAGTTCAAGCAGATGCTCATCGCCGAATATGGTGACGTCTTTGAAGCACGTTCGGAAACATCCATCACTGCCAGCATTATTGACGCATTAGCCATGAAATTTTCAGTCATTGTACGTTACAACAACACCCCACTGGATAATAAAGAAAGCACCGATACAGAAACGAACATGACCTTATTATACACTTTCTAGATAGCGCTTATTTTAGGATTTGAGGCTAGTCTAGTTGGTGACATTGGGAAGAAATTAAAAATAGAATCTCATATCTAAATGAATCAGCCGAGCAACATAAAGGCATTGCGTGTCCTCACCTCACCTAAATCAACGGTGAGGAGAGGTAAAGAAAACTAATCGTATTAATTTAACGCTTTAGCAATCACCATATCACGCTGAATACGTATTTTTTCAGCGTCTGTCGTCGCAATTTTCAACTCATTTTCTAACTGCGTAAGATAAACGTTTAACTCCGATTTGCTTGTAAACAGCTGGCCTTTAACGTTAATCGACGCCACGTTGGTATAACGACCGTCTTTACTGGCTGGTACATCAATTTCACCACGGTTAACCAAGGCTTTTACTACGTTGCGCTCTTTGTCGTAACCTTCCAAACCAGTGAGCATCCAACGGTTCATCAGCTTACCTTGGTATTTACCGTTTTTCACTTCGTTTAAATAACGGATCGTGAAGTTTCGGATCGTACCTTGCTCTTCACCAAACACTGCTTTGGTATCAAATAATACAGGGAAGCTTTGGCCTTCAAGTACCCCACCTACTTTCGTTAAATGCCCCATACGGTAACTGTTCATGCCCAAACGAATTAGCGTGTTGTCGGTGATCACTTTACCATCTGCAAATTGCAGGTCAGTAATACGCTCACCTGCAGGTTTGGTTAAATCAATGCTGTAAGTAACGCCACCAAAAAAGTCGTTAGTTGAGTATTTAGATGAACGACGCTCAAGGTTGAAGCTGTACGTCACGTCTCCTGCTTGCACGCTATTAAAGTAACCCGCTGACCATTCCATGTAGGTGCTCAGATCTTTACCCGTCATTTCATAAACCGTAATTTCACCACCCGCGTATTGGTAGTTATAGGCGATGTCTTTGGCTTTAATTTCCCCGACATCCAGCTCAGCCAAATCATTGTCAATTTGCAATGCAACCACGTTAGCTAATGGCGCGTAATACATACTCGCCTCCTGGAACAAGGCACTGATACCAGTATCTTGAATATGAACTTGCGGAATACCTCTAATTTCATTTTCAGGGACTAAATCGACACCGGATAATTCGGCGACCACACGATTAGCATTTTCACGTAAACGTTTATGGTAAGGCGCGTACAAGGACTCCATTTTATCATCCGACTCCACACCTTTTATTTTATAGGTGAAGCTGTCTTTGTTGACTAGGGTAAACTGGCCATCTTTTTCTGCAAACTGTAGATCAATACGAGAAAGCGCACGGCCGTATTTATCCGGTTCTGTAATGATCACGCCATTCACGGTCGCTTTATCAATAAGCGTATGCATATGGCCAGCCACAATCGCGTCTATTTCAGGGTTCTCATTGGCAATATCACGCACACCTGTGGCGGCAATATTGTTCTCGTTATCAAGCCCCATATGAGCTACAAGAATAATTGCATCCACTTTACCATCAAGTTGTTTAATTACTTTTTTCACTTCCAATGATGGATTGCTAAATGTTATGCCCTCAAGGCGGTCGGTTCCCGCGGTAAATACTTCGACCATTGGCGTATCCATACCGATCACACCAATTTTAATACCTGATTTTTCAATGATTTTATATGCTGGCAAGAACGGGTTACCATCTTCACGTTTGATGTTGCCGCTAAGTGACGTACCTTCAAATTGGCTCAGTGAACGATTAAGTACATCTAATCCAAAATCAAACTCGTGATTACCCAGCACCCAAATATCGTAATTCATTTCATTGAACCCCAACATCATCGGATCAATGGGCTCGTCTTTAAACGTTTCTACAAAGTTACCTTGAATAGTGTCGCCCGCATCAACCAAAATGACGTTATCTTGCTCGTCACGGATGGTTTTTACTTTGGTGGCAATCTGGCTTAGGCTACCCACCATATTCAGTTTATCGCTCGCGTAATCCCAAGGCATGAAATGACCATGAATATCAGATGTACCGAGGATGGTGACATCTACCATGTCACCATCTGCAGCCATCGCAGTGCCCGTTAATGAAAGTAGAATTGCTGTTACTAATATATGTTTTTTCATTATTGAATCTATCGACAGAGAAGAAAGGGCTAGCATAAACAGATACCACTTTAGTATCAATAATAATGTTTATAATATCCCGCGCTATTTAAATATATAGATATAGCACGCATATAATCTAATCATCTCGCTGTTAACTCAACATATTTAACTATTTTAGCTAAAGCAAAACGGCTGAGTTGCACGTGAGCGTGACACTGAGGTGCCGCATTTTTATTATTTTTGATATTCACATTCACGCCACTAAACAGAGAAACTCGAAATGCGTATATAAAAGCAGAGCACAAACGGGTAGGATGCACCCCATATTATTTAAAATGAGTACCTACATGTCGATCGCAACAACAGAACACTCCGTTAGCCGCGCCTTATTAATCGCTATTCGCACCCCTTGTGTTAGCCAGCAAGAAGTAGACGAATCATTATCTGAATTAGGCCGCTTAGTTAGCACCCTTGGTTTCTCTGTAGTTGGCGCTAAAACCCAACGCCAAAGATCGACTAAACAGTTGTCTGTATTAGGCTCGGGTAAACTAGAAGAATTAGCCACATTAACAGGTGAAAGCACATTTTATGAAAATGAAGTGCAGATTGAACTAGACCAGGACGAGTTAAACCAATTATTAGCAACAACAGATGTTAAATGCCAAGCCAACGTTGTGGTATTCGATTGCGAACTAAGCCCGAATCAATTAAGTAATGTTGAAGAGGCACTCGGCGTAGAAGTTTACGATCGTACCCGCGTTATTATCGAAATTTTTAGTAAACACGCACGTACCCGTACTGCGAAGCTGCAAGTAGAGATCGCGCGACTTAACTACTTAACACCGCGATTACGTGATGAAAGCAGTGGCGATCGTGAACGCCAAAAAGGCCGTTCAATCAGTGAAACGGTGTTTGAGATTAGTCGTCGCCGTGTTCGTAATCAAATAGCAGAGCTAAGACGTGAGCTAGTCAAGCTACAACGTGAAATGGACGGCCGCAGCAGTAGTCGTGTTGAACAGCTCACCGTGGCACTTGTTGGTTATACCAATGCTGGTAAATCATCATTAATGCGCGCTTTAACAGATACCGAAGTATTGGTTGAAGACAAACTATTTGCGACGCTAGATACTACGGTACGTACGCTACAGCCGCCGACACAACCGCGTATTTTAATCTCGGATACCGTTGGTTTTATCCAAAAACTACCGCATGATTTAGTCGCATCGTTTCATTCTACTTTGGAAGAAGCTAAAAGTGCCGACTTATTACTTTACGTCGTTGATGCCTCGGACGAAAATTTTACTTCGCAGCTAGCCATTGTCGACCATGTATTAGATCAGTTAGATATCGATTTAGACAACAAGGTATTATTGTTAAACAAGGTTGATCGTTTAACTGAAGAACAACAGTTAGACCTGCTAGAACGTTACCCTGATGCATTACAAATCAGTGCACATGATAAAGCCGATGTTGCATTCGTACATAAAGAAATTCAAAACTTACTTGAAAAGAAAATGTGCGCAGCGTGTTTTGATATCCCTTACACTGCCAGCGGCGTGATGGGTGAGATCCACAGTAAAATGCAGGTTATTGAAGAGGAATATCACGAGACTGGTATTCGTATTACCATGAAAGCGAGTCCTGTTGCCTTAGAGCGTTTGCATAAAATGCTGCAGCTCACTACGTTTTAATTAGCCGTTACACTGCTCGACTAAAAAGTACGACGAATAAAAAGTACTTATAAAATAGCGCGGCACACCGACAATAGCATCGGCGTGCACGCGCAAATCAACCATACCCATGTCGGTATATCAGCTTAGCGAACCGATAACGGCGGTGACGCCACCAATCAACATTTGCACACCAATAACAGCCAAGATGAGTCCCATTAAGCGGGTAACAATACTCAAGCCACTCTCACCGATTGCCGAAATAATCTTCGACGAAAAAATAAAACAAAAGAACGTAATAAGGCATAACACCGCAAAGGCGACGACGGTGATAATAATTTCACCCCATCCACCCGCCGATGAATAATTCATGGCTGTCGCTATTGTGCCTGGGCCTGCAAGCAGCGGCACGGCTAACGGGGATACCGCAATATCTGAATCATTAGTTTCTTCTGCAGTATGCAGCTTAGAACTTTTACCTTGCAACATGTGATAACCAACAAGGAATACCAAAATACCTCCCGTTATCCGTAATGCAGGCAGCGTGATCCCAAATAGGTGGAAGATTGATTTACCTAAAATTGAAAACAAAACAATAATCACAAAGGTGATAGTAAGCGATTTAACCGCAATTTTAACTTGTTCAGACTTCCTCATCGCCCCTGTTAGTCCAGCAAAAACAGTGGTATTTGCAATCGGATTCATAATCGCAAAAAAGGCCATAAAAACAGTCAACGCATGTTCTAGTAATAGACTCATTTATCTTATTCCTTAGTTAGTTAACGATTAAAATCGTACTCATTTCACTATAACAGAACTCACCAGCCCACCATAAAGAATATAGTTGTTAGATAACCGTGCTGAAATAACTTTCTGGAATAAGTGTTTGGGAATAAGTGTTTTGAAGTAAGTGTTTTGAAGTAAGTGTTTTGAAGTAAGTGTTTTGAAGTAAGTGTTCTGGAATTATATTTCTAAATAAAACCAATATGATGACCTCAGCTAGAACAAACCTCAAGCAACATAATTTAACTAGGAGTGATTATAATGACTAACTTACTAAATCAAGTAAAAACTATCGGCAACGTCGCAAAAGACACAGCAAAAACATCGATCACTGCTGGTTTTGGTGTTTATGGCACTATAATTGATGGTGTATCAAAATCATCAGATAAAGCAACGCAACTTTTTGAATCTTTGGTTGAACGCGGCACGCAAGTTGAGCCAAAACTAAAAGAAAAAGCATCTGATCTTTTTGCTAAAAAAATCACATTAGACTCAATTGAAACGAAAGCGCAAAGCATCACAGGTCGCTTTACTGGTGTTCAAGGTCGAAAATTGAATGAAGTAGATGCTAAAATTGACCAACTGACTGCAATGATCAGCGAACTAAAAGCTGAACCAGCAAAAGTATAATCATACAGACAGCTTAGCGCTTCATTGTTATTAGCCTCCTACCTTGGAGGCTTTTTTGATCTTGGGGTAAAGTTAGAAAGCGTAACGAGCACCAAACATAAATTCATCTGCATTTTCACGCACTAGCGCTGAAGTATCTGTGCCTAATGCAACTTTATAACCTGTGTATAGCGCTACGCCGCCAAAATAACGCCCATATTCAAATGCAAGGAAGTTAACATCTAGATTTTTTCTTGCATCAGCACTTAGATAGTTATACGAAAGGCTAACCGTGTTTTCACCGAAGCCATAAGACGCAAATGCATCAACAGCATTAAAATCATCATCGAATACCGAGCCTTTTTGCACTAAACCAGACAGTAAGAAACTATCTTTCGTATAGCGAGCACCTAGCATGTATACCTCTGACGAGTCGGAGAAGAAATCAGTCGCTTCTGTTGTAGCATAACCAGCACTCACTTCAACATCGGGACGTAATTGATAAGCAACCATCACACCGCCACCCTTTTCAGACTCTTCAAAATTCGCTGACGCATTGAATTTAAAATCCCCCTTGGTCACACTATACAGCAGCGTATCTTTAGCTCTATCATCACTTGCTGCAATGTGGGTGTTGGTATAACCACTATAAACTTCAGCCATATCGGTAAAGTCAGTGAGGTAGGTAACCGCATTATCTTGCGTACCGTATGTTAATGCGCCGTAAGCCGTCTCCACACCCGCATAGGCATAACGCGTATAATCTTCAAGATTCCTATTAGATGAAGAGTTTGGGAATATTGATTCCAACTCCACTTTACCAACCGCCGTAATAGCGTCATTTAGTTGGTATTTACCTTGACCATGTAACCGAGCTGTAAATTCATCGCTATAATGGCTATCAGTAAGGAAACCTTGTGCTTCAACGCGCCCACCAAAAGAAAATTCGTTGGTGTTTTTATCGTCTGCAACAGCAGCTGTAGATACCAGTGCAGTCAGCGTAAGAGATAATGCTTTATTGATGTTGTTCATGAACAATTCCGTTTTTTTAAGGCGATGATTAGAAGACAGTCACAGTAATAACAAGAAACGATTTAAAATCGAATATTAAGTCAAGTACTACCCCGTCAATGGGCGCCAATGTATTTAAAATACTTAGTGAAATCAAATTAAACTGAATTTTCTTACGGTACTTTACTTTAACCTCTAACTTACTGACTTTACTTTACTTTCCTCACAACTCTGTTCACTAAACAGCTAAATACATGACCAGTAGTAACATTATCTAAACCTTGTTCAGGCTCTGTTCATATTAACTTTGCTAGGGGCGCGTAACTTCCTTATTAGGCACGTAGCTTTCTTATTAGGCACGTCACGTGGTGATAAAAACCTACCTTGAATATCCACTCCTCTTTAGTTTCAAAACAAAACACAACCAAAGACGTTTCACATGTAAAAAGTGCCACCAGCAACCTAGAGTATGGCAATTACCAATATAACTAGATTTATATATTGACTATATAGCATATAAAAGTAAAATCGCCCAAAAGAATAAAAACTCAGTTTTAATGAATAAAAAATCAAGGCGAATTTAATGAGTAATACCAGAAAAAATATATTAGTGTTTCTAATTCCATCTTTAATGGGGTTATTTTTCTTTCTTGCGCCATTAAGCGTTGATGGTAATTTTACCTTTCCACTCGCGCTAATGGCGACTGGCGTAAAGGGTCTATTAGGTGACGCTATTCACCCACTGATTACCGCTATTATTTGCTTGTCAGCATTGGTATCTGTATTCGCGAATACCATCAAACCCGCCTTCATTGTTAACTCTGCATTATTAACACGGTTATTTATCCTGACCCCAGTTTGGGTTGTGATCCGTGTGCTTGGTGCTGTATTCACATTATTCGCCCTGTATCAGGTAGGTCCTGAATTCATTTGGAGCGCGAATACTGGCGGGCTGGTATTACATGATTTATTACCATCGCTGCTTGTTACCTTTTTCTTTGCCGGTTTATTACTGCCATTGTTATTAAACTTCGGTCTATTAGAGTTTCTAGGCACGATGTTAAGCAAAGTCATGCGCCCGGTATTTCGTTTACCAGGTCGTTCTGCTATTGACTGTATTTCATCATGGTTGGGTGACGGCACCGTGGGTGTGATCTTAACGAGCAAGCAGTATGAAGAGAAAAAATATACCCAGCGAGAAGCAGCAGTTGTAGCAACGATGTTTTCACCTGTCGGTATTTCGTTTTCTTTAGTGGTATTAACGCAGGTTGGCTTAGAAAACTATTTCGTGCCTTTCTACTTAACAATTTGCCTATCGGGTATTATCGCGGCAATGATTATTCAGTTTTTACCACCACTAAGCTATAAAAAAGACACTTACATTGACGGTAGCGCACCTGATCTTGATAGCGAACTTATTCCTGAGTCAATGTCAGCGGTTAAATATGGCTACCAACTGGCACTAGAAAGAGCGAGTAAAGTGACCAGCGTTAAATCAACCGTAGCGGAAGGTCTACAAAACTCATTAGATATGATGCTTGGGGTATTACCTGTGATCATGGCCGTGGGTACAATGGGCTTGGTTATTGCCGAAACAACACCGCTATTTACCTGGTTAGGTGTGCCTTTTGTGCCGCTGCTAAACCTATTAAATCTGCCTGAAGCACAAGCAGCTGCGGAAACGGTATTAGTTGGTTTTACCGATATGTATGTACCATCAATTATCGCAGCATCTACGATTGAAAGTGACATCACTAAATTCGTGATTGCGGCACTGTCTATCTCTCAGCTTATCTTCATGTCAGAAACGGGCTCGGTGATCTTATCAAGCAAGATCCCAGTGAACATCGTTGAGTTAATGGCAATCTTCATTCTACGTACACTGGTGACACTGCCTATCATCGCCCTTTGTGCACACATGATCTTCTAGTGTAAATCGCGTTGCGGCAGCCATGTCGCAACGCGGATTTAAGCGCATGTCCTTACGATGGGAAAAAATGAACACTGTGCAAGATCGAAATACCTAAGCTGCAAGTGATGATTGACCCCACTGTCGTTGTCGCGATGATATTAGCTGCAAGATCCGCATTCCCCCCCATTGAACGCGCCATCACATAACTCGCTGCGGCAGTCGGAGCGGCGGTCATAAAAAATAACAAACCGATTTCGAGCTGACTAAAACCCCACAAATACGCACTGCCGGTGATCAAGATTGGTGAAAGCAGAAGCTTAAATAAACTCGTAAACCAAGCATGGCGGCCATCGCTACGTAGCGCCGATAAATTAAGTGTTGCCCCTGTGCATAATAACGCTAAAGGTAAGGTCATATTGGCAAAATACTGCCCCGTACTGACCAGCGCAGTGGGTATTTTTATGTTTAGCATTAAACACAGCACGCCCAGCATAATACCTATAATTAATGGGTTTTTAGCAATCGAAGTGACTATATCTTTGACTCCTGCGAAGCCCAGCTTTGACTGCGTTGGTGTTAAGCATATAACGGCTAAAATATTATATAACACGGTCGTGAACGCAACATAGACTGCCGCTAGCGCAACGCCTGAATCACCATAAACATTCGCGACATAAGCAAGCCCTATAATCGCCGTATTTGAGCGAAATCCGCCTTGAATAATCACCCCATGGTTTTGTTTATCTTGAATGCATAACTTTGCTGCAAGGGTAATAAACAAAAAGAAAGTAATGTTCGCAACAAGGCCGAAAGCAATATAAGTAGCATTAATTTCGACCGTTTTATCGGAATTAACAATACTTAAAAAGAGCAAGGCAGGTAGAGTCACTTTAAAAACCAATTTCGATGCGGTATCGACAAAGGCATCGTTCAAAAATTTGATTCGTTTTAGAAAATAACCCAAAAACAATAATATGCAAATAGGGCCGGTCACAGAAAATGAAAAATAAAGAGACTGCAAAAACATGTGAATGCCTTTTCCTTAAATAATTTTATTATGCCGCAACAAATATATTGTGACTCCCATATACCACTGTATATAAAAAAATAAGCAGAAAATAGTCCCGAATGATATGGTGACCTAAATACATAAAGGAAATGTCACCATGCCTGTGCTGCAACAGATCACTGCTACCCTATTTTTAATCGTCACGCTTACAGGGTGCGCGTCATTACCCGAAGAGATTGAGCATCCTGCAGAGCCGTTACTCACGCAGCCTGTCAGTACATTATCTGCATTGGTTGATACACATCTATCTGAGCTTCTAGAACAAGAACAAGCTTTATCAAATCAAGCGCAAGCAGACATGAGCGGTATCCTACTATTGGATAGCGGTTGGGATGCATTGGCTCAGCGATTGGCACTTGTCGAAACAGCAGAGCACAGCATTGATATCCAATATTACATTTGGAACAGCGACGTATCAGGAAGCTACCTAGCCAGTCGCCTGTTGGCAGCAGCAGATCGCGGCGTCAACGTGCGCGTTATGCTTGATGACATCAACCTTAACGAACGAGAGGCTTTGCTGGCAACACTTGCTCATCACCCACAAATAGAAATCCGCATATTCAATCCGATCCCGACGCGTAACGGCTTCACCAAGTGGTTTAATTTTATGGGTGACTTTTCTCGCCTCAACCGCCGTATGCACAACAAGTCATTTACCGTCGACGGCGCTTTGTCTATTGTCGGCGGCCGTAATATTGGCGATGAATATTTTGACCTTTCTGATGACATTAATTTCCGCGACCGCGATGTACTGGTATCAGGCTCTGTGGTTAACGATATTCAAACCAGCTTTGGCCAATACTGGAACAGCCAATGGTCTTATCCTGTTAACTTGCTGACAGACAGTAGCGATGTCGAACTCGCCATGTTGAATGAAGTACCAATGCCCCACTACAAAAGCTATCCCGCGTTACCAGCAGATCAGCAGACTGCCAAGCGTTTGTTAAATGATTCAATGAATGAATTGTCGTGGGTACAAGCTCGTTTTGTTTTTGACCATCCAGTGCCTATCGATGCCAGTGATACCAACAAACCGAAACTGACTGCCAAAACACTCGGTGAATTAGCGGTTAACGCCGAGCAAGAAGTCATCTTAGAATCTGCCTATCTGATATTCGATGATGGTCAACTCGACAAATTACACACATTAACCAGTAAAGGCGTGCAGGTTAAAGCGCTGACAAACTCACAGGCCTCTAATGACCTAGTGGCTAATCATTCAGGTTACGCCGCGCGACGTGAAGACATGCTTGAAAACGGCATGCAATTGTTTGAGTTAAAGCCTGACGCGAGTCTGTGTGAAGCATCAACGAAAGACCTATCCAAGTGCGCGCCAATAGCAGCTTACGGTCTGCATGCTAAGTCGGCGGTGTTTGACAGGAAGATCGCGGTCATCGGTTCGTTCAACTACAACTTACGCTCAACCTACCTCAATACAGAGTCTATTTTGATTATTGAAAATGAAGCTGTCGCGATAAGTCTGGCGAATGATATTGAACAAGCGATGAATATAGATAACAGTTGGAATCTGGCCTTAGATGACGGTGATATTAGTTGGCATTCAGGCTCAGAAAGTTGGGAAAGCGATCCAGAGACCAGCCAATGGGAACGCTTTAAGTCCGGTTTTTTACAATTACTGCCAATTGAGAAGTACCTCTGACGCACATATAATAAAAACCTTCAGTGTTGAATTTGTGATTAAGTGTTACAGAAGGCATGTTTAACGCTTGGTTGGAAAAGCAAAGCCAGTATTTATAATGTTTATATAATTTGTTTACTCTGGTATTACCTTTCTAAATAAAACCAATATGATTAACTCAGTTGAAACAAACCTTAATCAACATTAATTAACTAGGAGTGATTATCATGAGTAACTTACTTAACCAAGCACAAACTATCTTAACTGTTGCAAAAAACACTGCAAAAACATCCGTCACTGCTGGTTTTGGTGTTTATGGCACCATCCTTGATGAAGCATCAAAATCATCAGATAAAGCAACGCAACTGTTTGAATCGCTTGTTGAGCGCGGTACACAAGTAGAGCCGAAACTAAAAGAGCAAACGTCTGCAATCTTTTCTAAAAAGATCTCGTTAGGCTCAGTTGAAGCTAAAACGAAAAGCATCACGAGCCGTTTTACTGGCGACCAGGGTTCAAAAATCAGTGAAGTTGAAGGCAAAATTGACCAACTTACTGCAATGATCGCAGAACTAAACACTGTTCCTGATACAGCCCCAAAAAAAGTAGTTAAAGCTAAAGTAACTACAGAAGCATAATAATACTTGGACTGTCATGGTTCATTGAAGTTAGCCTCCTGATTGGAGGCTTTTTTGATCTTGGGGTAAAGTGTGTATAAACATAAGCATACAAACTAGAAATACCCATAAGTGAATAACGACTTTAGTCACACTTAAAAGTCCCCAATACAGAAAAAACAATCTAGAACAGCATTGTTTAAACAAACCCTTTGACAGTGATAATCATTATCAATACGATTTAAATCAAACCCATAACTATTAAATGGGTCATAATTGATAAGGATGTTCTATGAAAAAAGTAACTTTAGCGATTCTGGTTATCGCGCCTCTCACGTTAATAAATTCCTCCTTTGTTGCTGCAGCGAAATCTAACGAGACAAAGCAAATAGTTCAAACACAACCTGACTACGATATCAGTGTTTCGAGTGCTAAACGTGAAATAGCCCTGGAACTAAGTCGGCAATACACGCAAATCTTGCCGACGCTACAATCTGACATTAATCGATATAATTTAACCGTCAATGCGGATCAAGTATTACAATCGAGCGGGGTTGCAACTAAAGCATTGCATAAAAGTGAGCAAGCGATTCGCTCGGCAAAAGGGCTATCTACTCGATCGGCACAAAGTTCCGCTTTTATGCGCGTTGAGAATCCTAATCTAGTGCAATTTCGTCTCGCTGACGCCAGTATGCTAAGTGACTGGCAGCAAGGTGTATCACCGTTATTTGCTTTTGAACCAGCGGGCAATGATAAAGACTGGGCTAATATTGAAGCCTATGATGTCGATGGTAATATTCAGCTGCTAGATGTGTACCAACTACCAGACAGACCGGTTTTCGTGGTTGAATTAGATAAACAACAAACGATACGTGAAGGGCTCGCAGTCATGCGCGAGATCTTAGCGCAAAACACGGATTCAGCCAAACCACTCGAATCAGCACGTCTTCAGCGCAGCGCGTTTAAATCGGCTGATAAACCGATATCGACGACCGTAATTAAGCAGATTAGCTTACAAGATGATCAAGAACCTTGGATATCAGGCGCTGCAGAGGTATACGCGATAGTAAATGGCGTAAACCCAAGCCGTGATGAGCCAGTGCTAGATATCATTGAAATGCCTTACCTTGATTATGCAGAGAAAGAATACTATCCAAATCAAGTCGTCATTCATTGGGAACGCTATCGTTGGGCTGCGGCAGATATGATATTAATGGAGCATGATGACGGTACTAATTACAAAGAACTTGCTACGGCTCTTCTCTCTGCAGCTGAAACAATTTTAAAATCAATTCCAGATCCAGAAGTACAAGGCTTTGCTATTGTAGCCACCATCACCAATGGCATACTCAAAGCCTTACCGGATGCCTGGTTTACGAATGACGATGATTTTGTCGATGCCTATTACACATTACAAGAAGGTGAAACATACACAAATCACTATGGTTCAGGTGGTAATGCAAGGGCGACCTTTAAACCTCTGGTTATTAACCCAAGGTAAATGATGTATTGCTAACATTGTGTAGTTTTATAGCTAGATGAATGCCGCAGTCTTTCGGGCTGCGGCATTCATCTACATCAAGGACCGTTAGCGGCCGATAGGGCTATTTATCACCAAACGATTTAAGGCTTATAACCCTCTGCCCCACTATAAGAAACCTGATAACCAATATCATCGAGCACGCCTAGCGTCACCGCGCCAAAGACCACACCATTGGCCATAAACTCTTGGGTTAATGGCGCTAACACTTCGCCATTAGCCAATACCCGTTTTTTGTCTTCCTGCAGTACATAATCATACAAGTGACCGCCGTCATCACTGATTGGTACATACTGATAGCTGTTACCGTATATCTGATTATATTTTTGCGCAGCCATACTGTGTGGCACTTTCAATACATTGCCTTGGAGTTCCTCACTGTATTCGGTGAAACTTTCAGTATACGAACCGATACCAAGGATGTGCCCCATTTCATGAAGGATGTTGGCTTTAAACTCGACCTGATCAAAGCCTTGTTCGTAAGTATGATTACCGATAACTAATGTACCGCTGGTTGGTATCTCGTACTCACCGACTTGTTCTTCAGAATCAGGGCCAGCGTAACCATTACCATCATTCATTTCTGCAACCGAGATCCGCATGCGGATAGTGTGCAGCGGTTTACCCTCAACGCCGACTAATGCCGTTAACCATTGGTTGGCTGCATCGATATAAGGTTGCTGTAACGCTTCATTCCACATCAATGCTCTGCCACCCTCGAGATATAGTTCATCTTCGAATTCGAGCTCGAAAGTTAATGCACCGTTAGTGACCGTTTTAACGACGTTGCTCGCTTGCGCGGTATGAGTCCAAGCCGTTAAATACAGGGCAGCAGTGACGGATAATATCGCAGAGTTTTTCAGTGTAAAAAAGTGCATAAAGTAATGTCCCTAAATCGAGAGGAGGTGTGTTCGATTATAGGGATAAATAGATTTATGACTGTAAGGGTTTGTATGGGGGTAGACTAAGCTTGTGTCATATAAATAGTATGACGCACTTACTAAACAAAGTTATGCAAGTATATGTTTTTTGATTAAAACGGTGTAATAATACCCAGTACGACAGGGGGCAATATAAAATAGGTAATAACACATGTATTCATACGTAGCCAGACAACCGATCTTAGATACCGATAAAAATACGATTGGTTATGAACTGCTATTTAGAGATGGTCCAAAAAACTCGTTTCCCGATATGGACGCAGAGCAAGCAACCAGTCGCTTGCTATCAGAGCAGTTTATGAATTCATGTGGCAATACGACAGGGAATAAACTTGCTTTTATCAACTTTCCATACAGCAGCTTAATTAGGCTCATCCCAACGTTACTCCCCAAAGATAAACTTATTGTTGAGATTCTGGAAGATTGCGAACCGACAGATGAACTGTTAAAAGCGGTAATAATTTTGTCTAAAAAAGGCTACAAACTGGCCCTCGATGATTTTATCCCTGACTCTCGCTGGGAGCGTTTTCTACCTTACATCGATTTTATTAAGTTTGATATCCAAGTTTTCCCACTCGCTGAGGCAAAGTCTTTTATTCATCGCCATCTCAATTATAAGATCAAATTCTTAGCTGAAAAAGTAGAAACCTACGATGAATTTAAACAGGCGAAAAAAATTGGTTTTGATTACTTTCAAGGTTATTTTTTTAGTAAACCAGAGATGTTACAACAACGAATAATTGAACCATCAGAACTAGTCACATTACAATTGTGCAAAGAAATATCGAGCCCGGAACTTAACTATGCTGCTATAGAGAAATTGATAGCCAGCGATGTAACCCTATCTTATAAACTACTTAAATATGTAAATGAATCATCTGTCATTATTAAAGCCATCACCTCATTTAAACATGCTCTTATTTATCTAGGGCATGATAAGTTGCGCCTATTTATTTCTTTAATGACAGTCGCTCATGCCAACCAACATAAACCTCAGTATCTATATGTTCTATCTATCCAGCGAGCGAGAGTTTGTGAACTGCTAGTTACTAAAGGATTATTTAAAATAGAGCCTAGCCAAGCCTTTTTAATGGGAATGTTCTCTTTGCTGGATGCTTTACTGGATCAACCTATGTCTCAGCTCCTAACCAATTTACCTCTCAGTGACGAACTTAAATTGGCATTGAACGAAGGTAAAGGAGATCTTGGAAACCTGCTTAATGCAGTGAAATGTTACGAGGAAGCCGATTGGAAACAAGTAAATCATTATTGTAACGTACTCGGTATTTCAGAAGAACACTTTGCTTGTCAGTATACTGAGTCTGTCAAATGGAGCGATAATTTCACAATCGATAGTTGAGTGGATTAATAACTGAACTATGCTATTTTGCAGTTATAACTGCTCTATAGTGGGATAGCTAATTTGGCCACAAACTAAAGGGTTAAAACCACTGCGCATAACGCATGAATGGCGCTAACACTTCGCCATTATCCAAGACCCGCTTTTTGTCTTCCTGTAATACATAATCATACAAGTGACCGCCGTCATCACTGATTGGCACATACTGATAGCTGTTACCGTATATCTGGTTATATTTTTTCGCTGCCATACTGTGTGGCACTTTCAATACATTGCCTTGGAGTTCCTCGCTGTATTCGGTGAACTTTTCAGTATACGAACCGATGCCAAGGATGTGCCCCATTTCATGGAGGATGTTGGCTTTAAACTCGACCTGATCAGAGCCTTGTTCGTAGGTATGATCACCGATAACTAAGGTACCGCTGGTTGGTATTTCGTACTCACCGATTGTTCTTCAGAATCAGGGCCTGCGTAACCATTACCGTCATTCATTTCTGCAACCGAGATCCGCATGCGGATGGTGTGCAGTGGTTTACCGTCAACGCCGACTAATGCCGTTAACCATTGGTTGGCTGCCTCGATATAAGGTTGCTGCAATGCTTCATTCCACATCAATTCTCTGCCGCCCTCGAGGTATAGTTCATCTTCGAATTCGAGCTCGAAAGTTAATGCACCGTTAGTGACTGTTTTAACAACGTTGCTCGCTTGCGCGGTATGAGTGCAAGCCGTTAAATACAGGGCGGCAGTGACGGATAATATTGCAGAGTTTTTCAGTGTAAAAAAGGGCATAAAGTGGTTTCCCTAAATCGAGAGGATGTTGATCGATTATAGGGATTAATATATTTATGAGTGTAAGGGTTTGTATGGGGGTAAACTTAAGCTTATTTATCGCCAATTGTTAGAATAAAAGCCGTACATAGAATATTAATCTCTTACTCCATACTTTTATTCACAGCGTCAACCCAATCGGTAAGAGGAATTAGAAACGCCTCATTAGTACGGTAGTTTTTATGATTCAACACGACGTCTTTATTATTTTTAAGTAATCGCTGATCTTCAGCTGTAATCTTGATGCCCATAAAGTCACTTTCTTTTGTACAAATCTTTATAGAGCTAACAGAACCATCTGCTGTTTTAAACTCATAAGCTTGTGGTTTTAACGGAGTAAAGTAAATACCGTCAATATCAAAACCATTTTTAGGACCTAACCCCACGCTAATAAGATCAGCACCATCAGGTAATTCATCCCAATCCTCATAAAACTCTGGTGTTGAACCATAGCTTTTAGCGAGTTCGTCTGCTTTTTCACATGCCTCTTTTGATGCTTCATCTCGATAAAATGCCAGATAAATCCTTCTATCACTCAAGAATGAAATATCTTTATTTATCAGATCGGCAAGTGATTTAGCGGTCGAGTTAGTCCCCCTTACTCCACGAGAAAAAAGCCACTTTTCCTTGGCTAGAACAATATCGTTTTCATCAATAAAATGTGATTGGTCCCAAGTGATAGCATACCAAGTTCTCGCATCTTCAATCGCTTCATTATGCGTTGTTAATAAACCAGTTTCTTCCCAACCATTTATTTCACTATCTTGAAGACATAAACCATTAGCAGACAAGTTGGCAGATCCTGTAATCAAGGTACTTCCATTTAAAAGTAACTTCGCATGTAAACTTGGTAGGCTTTTAATATTTACATTTTTCAACGCCATTAATTTCTCAACAACAAAGGGATTGCATGCCCCACTCTCTAAATTACAAATAATGTTTATCTGATGACTGTTAGATTTTTCAAAAAGTTTAAAACTAGCCTCACCTAAAAATGCCACAGCTACATACGATTTATCACATTTAGACAAAAATTTATTAATTTCTACACTGTAATTATCACGATAAAGAAACTTCATACTTAACCTTATTATTTGATATTGAATGCACTATTTAACAACGTGTTAAGTAATATTATATTACACCGTAGTAATGTACTCAGTAAAATTTAACAATCATGCCTTACTAAATCATCATTATGTGATTTTTTTCTCTTTAGTTAACCTACTAATCTCAGTCCACTTTTGGGTTTTCATATGAGCTATCGATTTAGATTTTGCCTCACCTTTTGTATCAGAACTTACAAACTCGAAGTGCAAATCATTAAGGCTATTAAAACGACGAGCCCATGATGATCATTTCAAACATGTCTAATTCCAATTGTTTTATGACATATAAAAGCACACTATATGCCATACAAGATACAAATAGACTCTTCACGATTAAAGAATCAGTTTAAAGCTAGGACGACTACTCTTCCGTGTACTTTCTAAGTTGTGGACCCGCCATCCAATCCATAACCATATCAAAAATACCTGCATCATCACCCAATATGATTCTCGGAGGATTAGCGCATACGCTTTTAATCTTCGCATCTAGAAACTGCTGGTCACGTACATTCCACACTCTGACTCGGTCTTGCTCTTCTAACCGACTAATATTTAACTTCCACGTATCGACCCAACCATCATTCAGCATATCTTGAAGATCTCTGTAACCTGCATTTTCCACATTTGCATTAGACATTTTCACGTTAACAATCTTAATCATTGTATCTTCCCATAGTGTAATAAAACAGATTTCAGGTTCTAAACATCCAAATACGATACACACAAACAACCTAATTAGCAACGATAAACGAAAAGATTTTATCTTTGGATAAATATATCCACAACTTTAACTCAAATAAGCTCTTTTACATTATTCATTGGTATAGTATGATTAGCTCAAGTTCATTGGAGGATTAACAATGCCTGTAAATTTTAACGACCCTATAGTTCAATGTAGTTTTAGCGTAACAAGTTGGAAACGATATCAGAGGGTATGCAAAGAGATTCACATTAATGCAGCGCCGTATTTTTGTGATTTTTTATCGCGTGAATTGGTCACGATTGAAGAACAAGTCGAAGTAAATAAATCTAGAGATAAAAAAAAGGGCAATATCGAATATTTTGAATATAAGCTAAACACTGCCGAAAAAAATGTAGCAAAAATACCGATGAAAAAATCTCTGGTTGATAATTTAAATCGTATATCAGATCATTTAGATATTAGCAGAGACGTAATCATTGAAGAGGTTCTCAGTTTAATCTTAGATTACGACAGTGCAGGATTTGAGTCTGATACTCAGCTTGATATTAGTAGCAACAACGTAGATGAATGGGGATGGTTCGAATCAAAAGCAGAGTTCAGCTTAAACAACTCATGTTTATTTTCTCCTCTCCGTTTAGCGTATGTAGGCTTTAAAAATCCTCATTTATATAGTTCACTATTAGCAATTAAAGGAGAAAATATAACAGGGGCATCCCCACAAGAAGTATCTAAATGGTATGAAGAAATGGGGCAGAATGGTATCAATTACGATGAGAGTAAATCATTTATAAGTTTATTCGCAGAGAAACATAACTTATCTATGGACTCAGACATAATCAAAGATCTTATGTCATCCAATATAAAATCATCATCATCAATAATGAATGTTTACCGAGTAACATTTCCTGATGGCACTGTGTATATAGCAGCAAAAAAAGCTAAACCAGAAAGTGCAGAAAAAAGTCTCCGATGGGCAAAGAAAGCTGCTAACTCTAGACGTCCACTTGTTGCTGCATACTTAAAATCTGATGGCGAATCACATATCGAAACACTGCATACAGGTTTAGAAAAAGAAGAAGCCTTACGCTTAAAAGCAAACTATGTAGAAGAAGCAAAAGCTAACAAATTAAACGTTATTTATTGAAAATAATTTACTAACCTAACCACGTGAAAATAGCTAAATAAGAAAAGGAAAATAACAAATGAGATGGGATCATTCAACTCGCGTTAAAATGTACTCTCTGCTAGTAAAAGAATCAGGGATAAGCCCAAGAAATGGTTCGTCACCTGAACGTGAAGTTAGACTTGAAGTTGCTCAACAGATTGGCTGCTCTTTATCCGCTTTAGATGCCCAGATAAATAATGTAAAGATGGACATATGTTGCTCTGAAGGTAACGAAAGAACTTATAGTTTTAATGTACATGCAGCGCTAGAAGCTGGATTCATTACACTTAAAAGCGAGCAACGAAGAGAAGCTATATATGGTAAGTTTTTAATTCCAATGCAAGATTTATAACGATTCATCTTAAGCTAACATTTAAACATCTCGTTTACAGTGCCAATACGTAAAAATAGCAATATTGGCACGATAGTTCGCATTAACGGTAACAACTGAATCTGCTTCAATTACATATAGAAACGTACTGACCTCGACAACATGATTTGTAGAATCCAATATCTAAATCCGATTAAAGGCTTCGATAAAGTCCTCAGGATCCTGATGAAAGCGGATGCCAGCAGCTGAGTTCAGTCGTTTACGTCTCTGCATAAAGGGCTTTAAGATATAACCCCAGTTATCTTCCCTAGAGAAATAAATCACGTAATCAATCTTTGCATCGCCCCATCTATTTTCCACAACATGAGATTCATCATGAGACTCAATTGTTTTGACTTGGATGCGATAAAAGTTATTACCATCACTTACCAGTAGGTCGGTTTTCATATCATGATCAATAATCGGAAAGAAGACCTCCCAGCCATCGAAAGTAAACCAACTGGCGGTAAGGGTCTCAAACGAAACTTGTTTGTAGTGCTGAAGTGCGGGATCTGGGCGAAGTGCATTTTTTACGGGCATAATTGTATCCAATATAAAATTGATGCCGCACTCCGGTAGGGACCTCTGTGTGCGAGCCGGGTTTCCGTATGGAATAACCCACAATTTAATATCACCATACAACCGTGTGGTTTGTATCTAATAGAAAAGGCTGCCAGCCCTGCAATCCCACTTAAGGTATCATGCATTAATTCTACTATCAGACTTTAAGCCTGTGATAAAGATTAAGTTAAATTTAGCAGAGATTATGACTGTAGGCAAAAATATAGATATATTTTTTATTGTATCAATCGAGGTCTAGCCCCTTCCTCGACTAGGTAAAGGGGCAATAAATCAGTTGATTATTCAAAATAAAAAGAAAAACAATGGCGATATAAGCACCTAAATAACTGATCAAACTTAGGGGCCTAAAATAAAGCAAGTTGAAATACAAAAATTAATCTCGTCTTTATTACTTACTTACAGTGAGGTTTCCAGCTTTAATTTTCCCCATTCTTTTTTCAAAATACTTTAGATCTGATGGCTCTATATCTGTTTTCAAAAGTGATTTCAGTTCAGCGTTAAACGGATAATACCCGCCATTAACATAAC
The DNA here is from genome assembly GCF_015082335.1 of Moritella sp. F3. Lineage (NCBI taxonomy): Bacteria > Pseudomonadati > Pseudomonadota > Gammaproteobacteria > Alteromonadales > Moritellaceae > Moritella > Moritella sp. F3. The sequence goes on from NZ_BLRL01000002.1 coordinate 454,896, forward strand.
CAAAACCTCCAATGTAAATAGCCTCTGGGTTTACTTCGCTAGTTACAGTATATGCATAACCATCAAAATCATATTCAGATAGCATTCTTAAAACCTCAACTTGAGTATTAAAATCGACTTCCCTACTGAATGATAAATGATTAACCTTAGGTACATTATCCGTATTTTTGGTCCCAAATATTTTATTTATAGGGATGTTATTTTCCTTTAATTCTTTTTGGATTTTGTAAAAATCAGGTAAGTAATCGCAAAGAGCAATTTTGTAATGAGGGGACCACGCATATCTTTTTTCTACAACAGGGTTTTCTTTGGGAAAAACAGCCTCAACCTTCAACTCTGAAAGGCTCATTAATTCAGATTTAATATCTAAGATTGAAGACAGTATATGTTCATTTTTAGAGATAGACACATATTCACTTGTACTTTTATCAAGGTACTGAGAATAGTATTCGTCCTCTTGAAGTTGTGGCCTAAATTTCGTTTGTAGAAGAAAGATTGCACCTAGAAATATAGGTACATTAATCACTGAAGCAATGACTAAAGTTCCTTTTAACCAAGTTGGTTCACCTATTCCAACCGCTGTACTTAAAAAAGTTCCGTTAACTAATATTAAGCCAACAAGCCAAGCAGCTACCAGCTGTATAGGCTTGGTCACTTTGCTTGGTTCAATTTTTTGAGTGCTCATTTAATTCCCATAATTTGATACAATCCGAACAGAGTGTTTACATAAAATTATCTATGTAACATTAATAATCAAAAGATACTCACGTACGTCCCCTCATATTTACGAATGTTAATTACGCTCTAATGGATTAAAAGTGATGTGATAATTTTGCACTAAATTTGTGGATGGATGTTTCAGCTAAAATAAGCCTAAAACATCTATTTTATCAAGTAACGCCGCATTAAGATCTGAATAACGCCATTGCACCGTAAACACGAAGCCCAACCTTGAACTGAAAATATCAAGCGCTAGGAATCACTCTTAAATGCTTTGTTAGCTTTATGCTCTCAGCGCACTAATCAACTTATCAATTTGTTTTTTATAGCTTTCACCATCAGGATTAGCATTGATTATGACTCGGGATCTTAATTGTTCAGCTATATCAGGGCGCTCGGGGTTCCACTCATTAAAAACAAAGTTGTCTAGGGTTACTGGTATTAGTATGTCAGTACCACCCTCTTTTGCCTCTCGCTCAAGCACCCTTTCGATTTCATTTAGCACACCAGCCCTAGTCAGTGATGCTTCCGAGCATATCAACAAGACTTTATCATGTTGATTCACCCCTTCATGCATCATACGGTGTAACTTTTGTCCAGGGATTGAATCATCAGGAAAAAACCAAGTAGGAATACCATGAGATTTCAGATTAGAGTTTAGCCTTGATACTGCTTCTTCATCAGGCCCCCCATAAGATATAAAGATACTCTTATACATATTACTCTCTTCAATCACCTCTACTTGAAGTCCAAAATGTTCAAACTCATTAATAATTTGTTCAGCAGACACTTTTAAAGTGTCGGTATACAGACGAACTTTAGGAGATAAAGGAAGTTTAGCTGTATTAATAGAACTTCTTGTAGGGTTTATATTATTACTAATATTCATCTCAACTGATAACATTTCGGCGAAAATCGTATCAATATTCTGAGCAATTGACGCTGTTTCTCCGAACCCGCCCAATTCAGGGACTGCTAGCAATCTGTATTTGACACCAATATCTGGTTCTATAGCAAGGTGCCCATGCAGTATCTTTTCTACTTCTTGCGTAGCTAGATTAGTCAAAGGAATATCATGTGATGCAACAATTGCTCTAGGATGTTGCTTTTGGAGGTACTTAGACGATCTTTCTTTCATATAAATTCCTGCGTAAATGTACCAATAGAGCTAACACCTAATTAAGCAGACAAAAATAGTGTAGCGAAAATATAGCCAATTGTTTTTGTTCCGTTTAAATTTCTTGTTAGTCCTTGAACTGTTAAAACGCCAAGCGTTGGGAGTCACACCTATTCTTAACCGTCGGTAATTTCTTTTTTGTTTTTCTTACAAATAGCAATTATCGCTTGAATCTCTTCATTCCCAACTGATTTATAACGTTCAATTATCTCATTATAAACTTTAAGGGCTAAGAACTTATTACTATTATTCTCCAAGATAATAGCTTTGAAGTGCATAGCTTTTACAACAGTTACCATTATCTGTTCATTTTCGTCAGACAGATACTCTGAGATCAAATCATCTAGGTAGCTAAAAGTACTTTCGTTCGGATGATCTTTATCAAAAGGGTAGCGGTTCATTGCAATTGTAAACAAGGTATTCGCCCTATCATAAGGGGCTAGATTCGATGCTACTTGAGATAATTTTTCGTCATAGGAGGAAGCTAAATCCTTACGCTTAATAGCTAAATATGAATTAATTATTATTTGTAGAGCTTCAATCCTAGAGCGATTATTTACAACTTCTTCTAACGCGAACTTTGCATGTAATATTGCATCTGCAAAATCATGCTGCTGGTATTTATCAATTGCAACTTGGACGTTCTCATTTAACTCCTCATCTTGAAGAGGTGCTCTACTAGGATCCAAACGCAAGTTGGAGACTTTTTTCACGTTAATGAAATGTTCTTCTGTTGATAAAAAGTATTTTTCTGCATTGTCTCGCAACTTCTCAATCTCATCGACGTACTGTTGAGACTCTTCTTTTAGCAGTCTAGGCGCCTCTTTATTTAGCCACTCTGCATGATTCTTTCTGGTCTCACTGACTATATCTTCAAGCTTTCTATAATGTAGGTAACCAATAAAGAAGATGATAAAGGTAAAAAGTACTCCCCAACCTGTACCAACCCAAGAAAATAAGTTAGCCCATTGGCTAATACTATTTTCTGCTGAAATTATACGATCAATAAGATATTTTTCAGACACACTTAATTCTTGCTTTGTAGCTAGGTTCTTAAACCTGAGTAACTCTGATTCAATCACAGCGATACGAGACTCAAGTCTATACAAAGCTTCTTTATTATCAGAAGTAACAAAAACTGTTTTATTAGCATCTTTTAAGAACTGAACATCATTCGATAATTCAGATACTTTGTGAGCCAGATGGACAGACTGTTTTATAATGCTTTCTTTGATTAGGTCTTGAGATATTGAACTAAATGAAATCAGAACCAAAATAAATAATAAAAATTGCTTTCTCATAGTACTCCTAATTAGTAAACATAATGCCCTGCTAACAGGCAGAAAATAGCTGGTTAAAATTAGCGATGAAGGGCTAATCCAACTGTTTTTTGTCCTTGTTAAACAACTGTTATGTTTATTAACTACAGTGTTTTTTCATATAATTTAAAGTTTGCTCTGGCATACCTGTAGCACCGCAAGAACATTTAAATTCTTTTGATAACGAATTTGCAGCGCAACGTTGACCTGAACAATGGTCCTTATCACACAAACAGCTAACATGCCCAGAACCTTGAGCTTCAGAATCACACGTTGTACATTTTATTAATTGATCCATTTATTTTCCCCGTATGAATTTCTTGTTCCGTTTATAGTTTTGCAACGTATTTTATTTCAACTGCGCCAGAAGGAATTTAAACATCAATGAAAAATAAGATAAAACATCAATCTGACATTTAAACCTATTCTGAAATAGTCTGCAGTCCTGTTATTTATTATTTAAGTCTTATCAATTTTCAATAAGCCTTCATATACGGCTGATTCTATTGGATTTTTAATTTTAATAAAAGGGAAGTAAGACTTTTACCTGACAAACTGAGACTTAATGTTAGAAACAAATAATATTATATAAAACCATAATTTATTATTTCAAAAGTCGGCACTTTGGCGGCATAGGATGAGTTGTCTTGGATACAAAAAAGCGAGCCCTACTTTCGCAGGACTCGCTCTAATCACTTCATGTCTTTAACGCTTTAACACGCTAAATCAATGTAGTGGTGTATTTGAATTTTAGACAAAGTAATCTTGAAACCCGCATTAAGCACCACTCACAAAAAACCTATCATGCATTCTAATTTTGGACAAAGATAAGTACCTAAATTATTAAATATTTTTCTAGCAGGTTAGTTTCGTTTTTTCTATGAAATCACACCCTGCAAGTATTGGTTCATAATGAAAAACATAGCCATCAAGCTGTGTCATACCATATCCATAGAGTTCCGCGGCATATACACCATCACTTAAATCTCGAAATAATGTTGCATCGAAAAACTGATAGTTTTCCAACATCAACCAGCAATGAACTTTCTGTGAACGAGAATCAGGGCCGACATCTAATTGTCTTTGTAATTCAGCTAAATCACATCCCATATGAGCATTTCCATTAACAATTACATCCCCAAAAATAATTTCACTTAAATAACCATTACGCGCAAATATCTCTTTTAGCTGAGTATGAACATATAAACACCCACCCGATAGATGATCATAATTTAAGATTGGTTGCACAGTATCTATAATCTCAAACATTCGTTCAAAATCGTTCTTACTTAAGGGTCTATATTTTAAGTGGCTAGGGGTTAAACCTACATCTTCAGATTGATCATATGCTGTTACTAATTTACGTCTATGCTCTGCATGATGTTCCATTATTTCATTAAACATATCTAAATTATCTTTAAGTTTAAGCATTTTATTACCCTGTAATACGACCTAACTAATCTGTAAACCAGTTAGATAAAAGAAAATTTAACTAATACTGACTCTTAGTTAAATGCCAGCCATGACCGTACTTACATTTATAGACTCTTAAATTAATGTACTGCTCGCTATAAATGATATCAGCTCGCGTGTTCGCTTCTTGCTTGGAACGATATGAATCCTTATGTAAACCACTTCCATCAGTACACTCACTACATTTTGTACTAGGTGTCTGCCTACTTGATGGAGATAAATGCCAATATTTACATTTATTACACTCATAAGGGACTAAGTCATTTCCATAACGTTCTTTAGAAAAATCCGCTGCACACTGAGCTTCTGGCTCACTAAAATATTGGCTAAGTGGTTGAGCAGACATTTTTCCAACACATGTTTCACTTTTCATATTTTAAGCCTCCACTAGCATTGATGTGTCAGCTGGAAAATATCTAGCTATAAATGTTTCCTGATTGAAGTTTATCTGGCTAAGTGCTTTTTCAACACCAATGTCATTAATAAACTCACTATATCGATAACCTGCATTATCATGGCCGTTTTGGTAAAAACACCCTTTAGGGTCAATCATTAAATATGACTCAGTCATCGCCGTATTAGATTCAGCATAAATGGGTAGTCCTAAGCTACTATGCTCTTTTACAAAATCATCAAACTGATTATCTGAGATTAAAAGCTCATTAGTACCGTACGGCATCACATGCAAAACTTTCCATTTATCAGGCTTCAATTCTGAGATAATTGTTGAAAAGTTTTCTTTCCAATTATGCTTATTTACGACTGTATTTATTTTAGTTTTAACTCCTCTTTGGTTACTTTTAATATCACGTAAAATTAACCTCAATCCTTCTGAGTCTAAAGATTCACCTTTCCTATTAACTCGTCCAATTTTTTCTCTTACTGCGTAGCTTTGACTATCAAAGCTGATGCCAATCATATCTAAAGAATTATTTGGCAGTTTAGTTTTATTCCTCAGTAAATAGTGTCCATTGGTTATTAGTGATGTTTTAAACCCTTTTTGTTTAGCAAGCATCAAAATAGTTGAAAATGCACTGCCTAACATCATTGGTTCACCACCAGCAAAGTTGATTCGAACATGTTCATATCTCAGATTTGACTTTAAAGGTGGTGTCCCTTTAATGAAGTAGTTTGCTAGTTTATCTAATAACTGTTCTACAGCGTCCAGAGAACGGTGTAACTCATTAGGTTTCCCCCACTTTGCAAAGCAATAGTCGCAACTATAGTTACAAGCCTCTGTTATATGCCAATTGATAACTAAATCATTTATTAATGAAGACGGTTTAATATTGCTAGTGCTCATCTTTAACTCCTTGTGTAGATAGAGTCAGTATCTAAAATACAGCTAAATACTTAAATGAAAAGTGACGTCCCCTCCCCACAACGTATGATAAAGTACTGTATTGATTATTATTAATGATGATTTAAAAAGGATTTATCATGGCTACATTTCCAACTTTCGAATCTGTACTTTTAGAGATTTCAACAGGCCTTGGCATTAAGACCGAATTGACGAGTAAAGCGAAAAGTAAGTTTAAGAATACAGAGATGTCGTTAGGTAATTTTTATGATACGTGGCAAAAAATAATATTAGAGATAGCCCATTTTTTTGATTTAGACGAAAATGTCACTAATGATTTACTTCAAAACATACAAAATGACTATGCTATTCACAAAGCTATCGAGACAAATGTATTCACATTCAAAGCAAGTAAAGAAAAAATCGTGTGGCATTACTTAGCTAGAGTTTTAATTCCAGCACTAGCAAGACACACCGTATTCTGGCAAATAGAGTCAAAGCTTGACGCTGGTATGCCTGGGGGTAAATTTTGGTATTTGCCATACTTAGACCCATCAAAAGAAGATCCAAAAGTCGAATTACCAATACCACAAGTTCTAAATTGGTTAATCGATTTAATTGAAAAACCAAAATCTAGTATCGCTAAAAATATCGAACATGATTTAAAAATACACGATATGACAGGCACAGTATTAAAAAATTTACACAACTGGTTAAAAGCTAAAAATACACCCGAAGTATCGAGTATAAACAACACATTTCCAGATGAAGTAAAAATTAAGTTTAATGGCTGTTTTCAGCCCAATTTTGCTCAGCCAGTATTTAACCAAGCAATCCAATTTGTTATAAAAAAAGGTCACACACCAGAAACTTTACAGCATGAGATTGCAATTACTAGTGATGATTTAAAAGCATATTTTCAGCACACTTGTAGTGAAGATCAAAAAGCGGATTTTGTTTTAAAAATACAAGAACGCTATCAAGCTCCAAGTACAAAAACCATCAGACAAAGGCTCATTGTTGCAAGAGCAACACAAAATGGCTATGAACGACTTGTAAAATTGATAACCCCTCACGTAGATAAATTAAATATCAACCCAGAAGAAAACAAAGCATTACAGCTCGTTAAAGTGTACGAACTTACCTATAATGAAACTCTAAAATCACACTTGGAGTTTTCTCATTTAGGTGAAAAAAACGAAAATAAAAATTTTACTCAAAACCTTCCTCCGTTCTTAAGACATGACCTATTGCTTTGCGTCGCGACTGAAAATTACGCCACAGTGCCATTAGTAGCTCCTCGCCTATCAAGCATTTTTTCTGATCCAACAACGACTCATAAAATTGATCATATATTTCCATACTCAAAAAATATGATGGAGGAAATAAAAATATCCTTTACGCAGTTCGCATCTAAACAACAACATTTAGATGAAAAAACGAGTGATTTAGTTAACTTATTACAGAAAAATAAAGCCCCATTTAAGAAATTACAGAGTATAGAGGAATTTCAAATAGTCCACGAAGCCTCGAAATACGATTACCCAAACAAAAATATAAAAGGGTTAATTTCGCAAAGACTAAATGAACTAGCGGTAACGCAATACCAAAAAATACAATCCATATTTGTCGAGCTTCATGAAATTTTCGTATCTAGTTCCTTCAATTTACAAAGCGAAAAAAAAGTAAAAGAATTGATATCATCAGCGAATCAAAATGACGAAGTTGTGTATTGGAAACCATTCATTTTAAAATATGAAGCCTATCATTTCATTGCGCAAAACAAATTAAAGGAAGCTGAAAAACTTCTCAACATAGCGATGGATGAGTGCAAAAAGTATAACTTTGCTTCTCTACGTGGAACCATAGCCAGAGATGCTTTTGCTTTAGCTATAGCAAACCAAAAACTAATCCCAAATAACCATGAAAAATATTATAGAGACATTATCTATTGGGGCGGTTTAGAAGATAATACAGAGAATAAGAAAACACCTGATTTTTTTGATATTTCGCGTGATCTTCATGAGTATTTCTGGGAATCTCTTTACCAATGTTATCCAAGTTATTCCCCACTTTTCTCCAGTTCATTGCAAGACCTAAAATCATTTTTACCTGATTTTCAACTAGTAGTGAAAGATCAACAACAGTTGAATTTTATACTAGAAAAACATAAGCATCTAAAATCTAAACAGCTTAAATCCCCTCAATCTGACAGTATTATTTTTCTATTAATAAAAATATCCTATGACATGAAGTCAAAGTTTAAAAACACTCAGCTACCAATCCCAGCGGATGTAATAGAAGAAGTAATTAGCGTATCTAACAAAACCCTATCAGCTGTCAGAGATATAATTAAAGAATGGCATCAAATTGTTGATATCTCAGATTTTAAACAGCAAACACCACTTATGTTAGCGGCTAATAATAAAGATGTAAGAACAGTTCAAGCTTTATTAGAAGCTAATGCAAACCCCAATTTACAAGATTTAAGAGGGCGCACGGCCCTTCATGCTGCCATGGCAAGTGGGTGTATAGATTCAGCAAAACTAATAATTAAACACGGTATTGACGCTAATATTACAACGATCGAGAACGCGACCGTATTACACACAGCAGTTAGAATGGGGAGTATTCAATTAACGAAACTGATACTTAGTCATTTTCCTGAATTGATTAATGCCAAAGATCATAATGATATGACTGCAACAGACCTAGCTTTTGAGATAGCGAATTGTAAACTTACATATCATATTTTAACAAACTTTTTAGCTAGTGAATCGAGGTCAACGGTCAGCCATAAATCTTATAAAGAACTGCTAAATTACCTGAATGATATAACTAACTCAGTTACTACAGCATAAAACAACACATAAAGAAGTGGCAGATTTCAACTGCTACTTTCATTTAAGGCTCATTGAGACTCCTGAGTACTCTTCTTAGAAAGACTACAACAATATTACTGCATTAGTTTTCAATATAACCAATTATAAAATTTTATGAAACTCAACATCTAGATTAAACAGTCAAACAACTCACTTTCAGCACAGTGCTATTTACCTTATTATTCATACTGTTAAGATTGTAATTCAATGTAAATTATTATTCACACATTTGGCCATTATTTCTCAACAATTAAGAAAACCATTAATCTAGAGGTATTAAAATTGCTACATTTAATAGATGAAATTAAAGAGCTTGGGTTCGTATATAGACCATCACAAAATTCTAATTATGACAAAACACTAAGATTGTTTAACAATGAAACTGAAGCATGCACATTATTCAGAAAATATCTTTTAACAATTCTAAAAAAAGTATCAACTAACTTTAAAGATAAGCAGTTTGGAACACATTCAAATAGTTTACATATTTATTTAGATGGTAAATCCATCTTTTCAGCAGAACCAAAGATCAAGTCTGAAACTTGTTTTTTCAACTTTGAAGTAAAAGCTAAAGTTTTAGAAAAATACCCCTTACTGAAAGGTATGATGGATAAAGAGTATGTTGAAAAACGACGTGAAACTCGTTGGTTAGCCGTGGATATGAAGAAGACATCGAAAATTAAGAATGCTATTGAAGACTTCTCAAAAGCGTTGTCTTTACCCATTTATTCAGAAATTAAAAACGAAAAAACTAGTCTTATTTCAAACTCTCAATTATTAGATTTATCTAACAAACCAAACATGCAGCAATGGTTTAATGAACATCCAAATAGCACTAAGCGAGTATTGGGTGTAGTTGAATATCTAATGAGTCACTTCGACATGGATAATGGTTCTTGTGTAGTCCATGATTATAAGGACAAACCACAATTTATTTTCAATAGTAGTAAAGCTGATAAATATACCGTTAGGGTATTTCCTAGGATTGATTTCGTTACAGTTACTTTTGCAGGACCTCCTTCATGGATAGAAAAACATAACGCAAAAGAATTTCAAGGAAATAGAGGAGGAAACCCTGATGCTGAGGTATCTAAAAATTATCGCGTTGACTTTAGAATACGAACCACAGATGACTTTAAAGATATAGAAACATTCTTAAATCATGGTGACGTGGCAAACTTCAATATTAAGAACAAAAGTATATGGATAGACACTTTTGATTGGAGCGGATTTAACGAAAAATTGAAACAAACAATATATACTCAAGAAGTGAGTGAACGACTCATCACACAATATGAGCAATTACTTGGAAATCATTTCGGTTACTGGCTATCGACACAAATAAATGAGGTGAAAAATATAATTAGAGAAGATAAGGCAGATAAAATAACACGGGAACAGGTAGACTTCAGTTTTAAACTGAAAGGTGCATTCATTGCTGCTGAGCTAAAATCAACTCGAAACGGGGCTGTGACTGTAAAGTCATGTATACGTAACGCTATTGGTCAATTACTCGAATATGCGCTTTATAGAGATGACAATGGATATGAACAACTATGGATTGTTGTTGATAAAAAGCCTAACAAAGTTGATGTCGATTATATAAATACATTGAAGAAAAAATACAATATCCCTTTGAAAATAGTTTATTTTGATGGCAATAAATTCATTTAAAACCAAATAGGGTCTCATTAATCAATTCAAACACAAAGTAATACAGACCCTAAGCCTAAAGGCTCTTTCGTTAGTAGGCTGTTACCTGACCTACTAAATTTAAGTCTTTATGATATCTGGTCCATTAATTGCGAGCAGTAATTTAAAATATTTGTCAGAGGATGGGTCATCTTTAGTCTCAGATACTACACAAAGTTCCCAGTCATCACTAAAAGCTTCTTTAGACATCCACTTATTACGTGCTTCTTGCATATTTTTAGCATCGCTCATCCATATAGAGGACAAGAGGACTCTGTATACTTTTTTAGCACTGCTTTTGCTAATTATAGATTCAGATTCATCGATTTGAATTAGTCGTTTTGAATCTCTGCTAATACTCTTCAGAGCTATTTCAGAGTTGTATTTACCGTTAGTTTTATATTGTCTAATTCTCTTAGCCTCAAGTATTACAATCGATTCTCTTGTTGTAATTTGAATTGCAGCATCTAACCTCGCAGGTCTTGCATTCTTTTTTCCTTTCTTTCCTTTTAAGCATTGAACTTCAAGCCAAGCTGATACATTTTCATATCCACAAATTTGCTTAATGGATTCAATGTATATACTTACAAGGTTTACTTCATGAATTCCGCCATGCCCTTTTCCAGGGAAATAATCAGACATCATTTTTGTATGAACTTCTAAAGCTTTTTCATTTGCATCTTTAAGAATCTTAATCACATCAGTCATATCTATCTCCACCCATATTTTTACGACCTTTAGGGTCTGACTACTCGTCACTGACGCCCCATTATCACTTGATAACAGTAATTTATATTGGTCTGAATTCGTTAACAGCCATAACAACACCATAAAAATGTCATCTGAAATTTGTTTTTTCTAACATATAACAACTAAGTCTTAGTGACTAAGACTTAGTTGTCTCCAAATTTGAACCGAGCCACCTACAAATATCTTTCACCACTATAACCTGAGCATGTCTTAAATAATCTGAGAATTCAGTCGTTCCCCAAATCGCTAATTTTTTAATGTATGGTTAAACACCTAATACTATAACGGAAATTTAAGAATGAAATTAGCATCGAATTCACTAATAAAAAAAATATTAACCACACTTACTGGAACAATCAAAATTGAGCCCGTAAATTTAAAATCGAGAATAGAGAAGGATCCAGAGTTAATACCTAAATCTCCCTTTCCAACCAGAACAATTGACTCAGGTAGTATTATCAAACTGCAAGATCTGAGAATTGAACGAGGTTATAAATACTCTCTAGACTACCCACATAATTACTCGTTAAGTATTAGATCTATAATAACGAGTAATATTATTGATTCATTTAGTTGTGATATTAGGGACATTGAGGGGCTATCTGCATCAAAATCAAATTTAAATGAATTTAAAACACTAGATGAATTTGCTCAAAAACGAACAAAAGATTATATATCAGAGATAACAAAAGATAGGTTAAATGAAAATTTGGCTCATAGGGGGATTCGTATTCTCCGTGGTTTTCAGTCAGATTATCTCGCTATACACGAATGGGACCCACGACTTTTCTATATAAATTGTGACGGGTCACACCATCTTGCAGCAGCTAGGTATATTGCAAAAAAACTAGATCACTCAGTTCCAATAAATGGAAAACTTCAACAATATAATTTCGATAAGATCGAATTAAAACGGCTACTAGATGATTTCAATGTAACCATTATTTCAAATCATGATTATAGACTCCTAAAAGAAATCGAATTATTTCGCGCAACATATCTAATTGCACCGCTTAATTACCGCAGTCATGAGGTGATTCTTCTGCCAAAAGATGAACTTCGCTCAACAAAGGTCTTTGATTTGCTAATTAAAAACAACGCATTTGATGGGAATACCTATTTGAAAAGATTCATTTAATATGTATATAGGTTCAGAGTAGTAACTGAGGGTAACAGATGAATAAGCCCTCAATTACCCGCCCGAGTCACTCAACGTAACCTAATCAAATCCATTCTTAATACAATCCAACTCAGAAGGTGATACACCCATCGATATAATCGCTAAATCATCATGCGCGATCCCCACTCGTTCACCACTCCCATGAAGAAGATAAGAACTGCCAGTGCGAGTATAAGCCTCTCTCTTCTCTGGGCTTATCTTAAGTAACCTAGACGTACATACATAATCACCAGTCTTAAACCTGCCTTGCTCATCGTGAATGACGATTCCCCAAAGAACCTTACCGATACGTTCTTCAAACAGCTTATCTTTGTACACATCAACAATGTACCAGTCTTTAATCTCAGTAATCATGCTAACTCCTATCGAACATATCTTTTATTACGGGGGATTTCAGTCGGTATATTCTGATATAACCACTCTTTTTCGTGCTTATACAACCATATGTAACTAGCAGCTCTCGCAAGCTTTATTTCATTTCTAGTCACATTTAGATTTGCTTGAACATAGTGAATTATTTGATTCTGATGGCGAGTAAAATCGGCAACATACCAGATACGCTTTCTTAGTAACTTGAGCTCTTGATGCTTAGTTAACACCTTCTCGATAGCTGCTACAGACAAATCAAATTCAGCGGCTACATCTTGTGTTTTCTCGCCAATAAAAAGTTTACGCCAGATAGCTCGTTCAATATTTTCATATACCTTTGATGGCCTGGTGTTAACGACAATGCCCTGCTGCTGAGCTTTTATTTTCAGGGTGCTAACTGTTGTAGAAAACATCTCAGCAACTGTGCGTAAGCTCTCACCTTGTTTCAAGCATGCTATTGCCTTACTCCATTGAGGCTCACTTTTAGTCATCCATTTTTTCTGAGGTATTTGAGGATCTAAATCAGCGGCATCACCTGGTAAACACTGACGGAAGTTGGACCAACTTCCAAAAAGGACATAGATCAGAAACAGATGTTTAAGCGGCTGATGATTACAATCGGAACGATAGAATAAACATTCAGGGTACTGTCCTTTTTGGGCCTGCACAGCCAAACGTTGAAATGCGGGTGAAAATTGAGATAACGCATTTAGTTTATCAAGTAAAAAGCTTTTCAGTAATTTTTGCCTTACTCTCCCAGTACTGGTTTGAAGCCCAAGCTCTCGCAACTGAAACACATATAGCGGATTAATATTATTTATCGTTAAATTTGATGAAATATCACTAAACTCATCAGCAATGAGGCTGCTTAACTCACGCTCCTCAACTATTCCTATTTCTTGCATGCAACTTAACTCTGGCAATAATACTTTAACAGAACGCCTTCTGACCCCATTTAAATGGCAGTAATGAATAGGACATACAGTAATACCAATGAGTTGATGTATTTTATGCCAATATGCTAGTCCATATTTCTCGTTGTCTGAAACCACGCACTGTGGACAATATTTTAGATACTGTCCTGATGCAATTCTATTTGCCACCATACCTAAATTGCTTTGCAAGCTCGCTGTGTGTCCAGATTTAAGTGCTTCAAAAGCTAATTTATAATCTTTTTCTAATAGAAATGGTTCGTAATAATGGAGGCTGGTCATCTGGTTAATTAACTCATTTAAACTAACACCAGATAGTTCTGAGAGCTGAGGCAAAAAGACAGGAAACTCATTAGTTGGTCTCGAACTATTAATACCAAACATCGGTAGTGTGTAGTAACGAAAACTTGAATGAGCGGCCTGAAGATGAAACCGGCATATCCAGCTAAAAATAGTTTCGTCAGGTAACGAATTAGGAAACAACATATCCGGCATGATTAAATCCCACTTAATTCAAGCCAAGCTTGGCTCTCTGCCAATAAGCAAGAGCAACCCAATATATCGGGTTCCTCACACCTTGCGCTTTATGGATATTGGCAAACATTGAACTTAAAATGTTTGTCTTTCCTCGTTGCGTTGATCTTGTATAGTCTCGAAAAATATATTTAATGAGTACTGGGCCCAAAGCGGATTCAAAATGTGGATTATGTAATTCACATATAGCTTTCCGCTTTGGTAAGCTTTGAATATTAAGCCCCAAAAGCTCAATTAATCGATGTTTTATATCAGCCACGGTAGAAGGCTGATTATGAGAGATGGCATCGATTTTCCATACAAATGATTGCCAACATTTTAGATCGCCACTTATACGTGATAATACAGGGTTCCAAGCAACAACTTGATGAGGCAGTATTTCAGTGAACAAGTTTTTAACTGGTTCAACTCCTTTATCCAGCGTACAGTGGTGTTTATAGCACTCAAAAACACTCGGCAACTGATGCTTCGCATGCCAATAGCTCGTTCCATATGTAACTAAGTCATCTTGCCTGCATTTTTTACAGCTATGCCAACTAGTATCAAAACCAAATAGCTGTTGCTCATTCATATGATTAAATAGCTGTAAGCGTGTATCTTCTACATCAATGATCTGCCCAACCGACATCTGCCACAAAGGGACAACGCTGTGAGCTTTAATCGTTTCATCTCTATCTTCTAAATGGGTAATCAACTTTTCAGCTGTAGATGAAAAAACTTTATTGGCATGAAGAAACCTATCTTGAATACCCACGTTTTTTTGAAAAGTGATAAAGTCACCATAGCCTGAGAGTTTGTATAAACGTAGCAACAATGAGAAAAGGTGCTCATTAGGAAATGCTCGAAAAAGCGCTAAATTCATAGTGGGATCCCTTCGTAGCCATCATCATCGATAGGCATGCTTGAAGAAATCATTGCTGATTCTTTTTCTAAACGTTTAACTATTTGCTCTTCTTTTTTAGTCAGCTTGTACTCAGGTAAATAACGCTCGACTTGATCATAAATAGCTTTAGCTTCTTGACCTTTAAACTTATTTTCAGATGCAATTTTCAGTAGTTTTTTAACTAAAATATTGACTTCTTTATCTAGCTTAATATTCGTATTCATTAGATCGTCAAACGCATCTACTTTCCCATGTCTTAAAGCAATAATCGCCGGTTTCATTACAGCAAATTTTGTATCAAAAATATGATCAAATACTTCAATCGAAAAACATTCTATGTCATATCTAATGCAATATTTATTCGCTTGCTCAATTAGGAAAAACAGGCAGTGCGGTATACCTTGAGTGATGCTATATACCTTGTTTTCTAATGTCGGAGTTAACTCCAAAAAACTAGGTAATAGCTGATAATCCCAAGCATACTCAACAAGCATTTTCCAATCATCATCACACTTTGAAAAGTTAACCCATTCATGCGGGATCCCTATACGTCGAGCATTAGTAAAATCCTTCTCTGCTAAATTATTAGCTTTCGATGTACCTATTTTTATTGTCGGGATATGTGCAACTTGAGTCAGTTCATCAAAGAGAGTGAAAATTAACTTTCGTTCATTTGGTGCTGCAAAACAAATGTTATGAATTTCATCAAAGATAATAACTCCAATGAGTAAAGTCGTACACAATGTGACAATTTTATCTATACAACGTTTTCGCGAGAGACCTTCATACTGGATCTTATAATCAGTCTTTAATACTTTATCAATTTCACGTGCAATAACTAGGCATATTTCTTTACTATCAGCTTCACCAGGTATATTGACTTTAATGTAAACAAATTGCAAAACCTCCTTTCCCATAGGTCCATCTTGCTCATGCTTTAGAACAGGCTTCAACAGCGTTAAAATACTATCAACTAATGTTGTTTTCCCCATCCCACTAAATCCAGTTAATTTCAATGATGGTGCTGTAGTACGGGTTCGTTTATAGCTATCCGTTGCTACCGCATTTTGCCACCGTTGTGTATCTTCATTAAGAGGATTCCTCTCCTGATATCCCTCTTTAAGAGTATTAAGAAAGTCACAATACACATCATAATACTGAGATGTAGGCAATACCGATTTCATTACGTTAGCAGACTTTTGCTCTAATGTTTCTACATCTAAATCAACCATATTCTCAGGTATCTCTACTTCATCAACTACTGCATCCCAAAATTTATCAGCACTGAGTCGTAGTGGTAATGCCTCAATGAATGGGTTACCACGGTAGTCACTATTATTTGAAGGAATATATTTAGCTACTTGGAATGACATTATGAATTTCCTCTTTTACGTTTTCGCTCTGCACGCTTAGCCGCAAAAATAGCCGACGTCGTACTTTTTGAATGCGGTTTATCAACAACAGTAATTGGATCTGGTATTACGTCATGATTTGGAGATACTTCAACTTCATGATTCGTTGGTGCTTCAACGTCAAGAATTTGAGTAAATTGCTCTTTAGCTAATCCAATTTCGTGTTCTATCGCCTCATCTCGATGAACAGAAATATCCTGAGTATTCGCTTGATTAATATTTATAGGAACTTGTTCATTTCTAGCTGAAGCTATGAAATCACTGACCGTGATACGTGTTTCACTTTGCTTTTCGTCATGCTTTTCTTTAAGCTTTTTATACTCAACAGATTGCTGTTTCTTATCATATTGAATGGCTTCATCAGACATGTTTTTATACATCATATCGGAACTTTGCAGGGTCGCAGGGTAAAGCCCGTCCGGTGTTTCAATAAAAATGGTACTCAAGGAATAACGCATAAATCGACAAGGTAAACTAGATAAATGTTTCCGGCTTGCATCATCCTGATACCCATTGACCAGCGTCCACTCACAGGTATATTTAAGCCCTAGCGTCGGCTTCTTACCCTTTTTTCGGCCTAAGTACTTACCCTGTAAAAATAAATAATCACGATGGATAGTTACCTCACCGACTTCAAGTAAATTTTGGTAAAGCTCTCGGTCATCAACTGGTTTCAAATAACCTGGACGATTTTTTAGCCCCCAATTAAATTTACTCATCGGAATTGATTTGACGCCATCAAGCCTCATTTCTTTAGTGAGAGGCAAATCTTTAATAGGATAATGATTATTATATCTAGTAATAAAATCGATCAATATTTGGTATAGCTCTCGAATATTTAGTAAGGCATCTTTACGAAGGCGTCTTTTTAAGTAGTCCGCAATATTCTTTTTACCAGCTCCAGGGACGACGCCGTATAAAAAATCCTCGAGTGATCTATGCCTCCGTTCGACAAGACCCTTTTGCTGCGAGTTACCCTCGGTGTTATATACTTGTTCAATTTGTGCATCTTTGCTTAATGAGCGCTCCAACTCCGCTTTGAACTCTGCATTATCGACAAAAATAATGCGACACTTTCCAGAAATACCCCATAATTCAGTTAGCTTTACACCAATCTCCTCACAAAATTTGTTTTTATCTCTAAAAGCCACCAGAATAACTTCACGAGCCGTATGCGCAGAGGCTTTAGCGAAAGTAAGCAATAAGGCAACCCAAGCACGAGAAAACATATCAATAACAGAATAACAAGTGGGTTTACCCATACGCTTAGTTCTGGTTTTATCAAACTCATCAACAAGTTCTATATCGAGCGGCGTTTCATCCACTTGGTACACATGCCCAGGACCTTCCGCGTAGAAGTTTTCGAGATTACCTTTTAGCCCTTTGTGATCTTTATTAAACTTATCTGTTATACCCTGTGCAGCTCGGAACTCATCTTTTCTCCCATCAACATAAGCTCTGACATAATTCTTAAACTGTTCATAGCTAATTCGTTGCTCTGCACTGAATCGCTTAAAACTACTAATTTCTCCAGTCATCCCATCAACAACAGGATCACTAGCAAAACGGTCTTCATATTCAATAAAAGCTTTAGGGTAAGATTTAGGGGCACCACATTTAATATGCGTATTGGCGATATAGCGGATATTTTTTTCATCCTTACTATTTCTCATTCGACCAATCACACCATCATCCCTTTTAGGTCCTGTTTTTCTGGTATAATTTTTATTCGACACTTTTCCTGTGCCAGGTTTTCTCAAAAATGCATTTACATTACAACCCGTTCGTAAATATCGATATATCCAGCCATACATTTGAGTTCGGTCAGCCTTAATGCCAATGGTGGATGCAACTTCTAAGCATTGCTCAATCAACCTGTTCCCGTAATTTCCAGGTAACAAGAACTGTTCTAAGTTTTTAATGATAGGTTGAATCACTTCAAACTTTTTATTCCGAACTTTCAAATCCTTAGGCTTTATAAAACGCTCAGGCATTGCCATGTGTTCCGGCAATTGAAATATACCTTTTCTTATATCTCTTTCCTCTAACGCCCTCAGTAACATCTGATAACTAAACTGGGCTGGCTTTTTATTTTTACGCATATTCATGGCTAAAACACGATCAGTCGTAGCATCAATAAAAAGGACGATATATGGCGCGTCTATAAATCCATTTTCTTCGCCTCCAACAGGCACTAAAAGATCGTTTAACTGAAGTAATACCTCATCCATATGTAGCTACTCTCAGCTGAAAATCCGCGACTAAGTTTTCAAATCTAAGTCGTTGATTAAGATCTGCGATTATTTTTTTATGCCATAAGCAGTGTTGGAAAATTGCAACTGAATCCATGTAGCTCAAGTTCATTTTTATGGCCAGAGCAGAAATGAAATCACTAAGTTGTATCCCACAACTCTGTTTAATATCGGCATCAAAATGCTTCAGCCATATAGGTAGTAATATCGTTAAGTACAAATCAATTGAATAAAAAGAAAAAAGCTGTTCTAAATTTTGTGAAAAAACAGTTTTGATATCTTCACTCATAATAAGATGCCATTTAATGCCTTGAGATTCCCAAAATACCTTTTCTATTTTTTGTTTTACCTCCATGTTAGCTTTCTTTCTCTCTGTTAATTTTTCGTATGAATCTGAATCTTTAATCGAGTAAACAACTTCTTGCCCGAGAATCGTTCTACAGTAAAAATCACTCGTCATAACGACTTGCACATTAGCGGTGTATGGATAAGTTGGATGACGAACACCAAGCTGCTTAGAAATAGCTAACGACCGTTCAAGAGTTAACAATGGGTATTGCTCTTTAATCCACAAGAATTCCCCAGCAAACCTTAGGCGGTAAAAAAAATGACGTTCATTTGTTGAAAGTAGATCTCTATCTTGTCCAGGCTCTGCAAAATCTGGTGTGCGAGATTTACTCCCAAGAGATTTTATATCTTGGGTTTTAATAAAGGACACCCAGTGCGGGCTACGATCATTTGCTCGTTTCCAATCTTCTATCCACTTATCTCTCAAAACATGAGTTATCTGATTTCTTCTCTTCATATGAACCTCAAAATAATTTTAATATGGTTATTCCATCTTTATTCAGATATCAATTTTTCTATTTCATAACTCATGCTCGATCTTAAGCATGGCTAAAAACCTAAATAGAGTCAAGACAAAACAAAACCCAACCAATTGATTTTATTGACATTTTAATTATTTAGTTAAATATTATGTCTATCCTTATTTATTAACAAACTGATAAATAAGTTCGTTTTTTATATTTAACAAAAGAGATAGGGGGATTTTTATGGTTAACCGGACAAAAAATATTTATAATTTTAAAAAGACATGTGTGATAAATATTTAATTTGATGAAAATGGATAAATAGGCTTATGGATGGATGACGCTGAACTTCAAAAACTAGGTGAGTTATTTTTACGAGAGTTTCATTACATCACGAGAACCGATCGCGTATTGATAAAAGTAATGATCAAATCGAGACTCCAATATTTTCCAGAGGCAGCGGATCTTGAGTACATGACTTTTGGCTGCATTGCTGATATTGAACGAATTTTATCGGAGCAAATACAAGCTGACCCATCAGGTCATTTCAACTCAAAAGAGAGACTACGGAAGCTCACTGAATTCAAAAAAGATAAGGCTTTTGTCAAAAAATATACCTTAGAAGCGGTTAAGTCATTCTGTAGGAAAAAACGATATTACTGGGGACACGGTAAAAATAAACCTGATATTGAAAAAGGTGATCGACACACGGAAAGAAAGCCAGGTAGAGCAGCACGAGTACACGGTACTGGAGACTCTAACGAAGTGGATACTTGGATAGCATCAATGGTCACTTCTAACTTAAGCTCGGACAGTTTACAGAGTGAGACTCTAGAAGATCTAAATGAACTGTTTACAAACATTGGGCTGAATGAAAAAAAGATACGTTGTTTCTGGGATCGCTTTGACGGCATGACCTTTGTTGAAATGGCCGCAGCAGATACAAATAAAACTGCATCTCCTGATCAGTACAGGAAACGATTTAAGCGATTAATAGCCCAATTAGAAAGACATTCAGAGCAATTTAGGGCTATTTTGATGCAGAATTTTAGATAAAAATAATTTGATATGATAATACTAAATTAAAAAGCCTCCAATTAGGAGGCAAAACAACAAACCCTAAAAGTACTTAATAAGATTTCAATTAAATCATTTAAACCGTAATGCTAAATAGAATTTCTTTATGAGAGGCTCTTTCAACTGGAATCTCAGAATGAAGAGAGGATACTCTCCATATTGGTAGCTTCGGGTGAAACTCTTGACCTAAGATAACCGCTATAGCTGCAAAAATTTTAGGGCCTAAGGGAACCAATATCGTTCTCGATACATCACTTAAAGATACAATTAATGATTTCAGATCTATATATGTTGTATAAGGGTTCGTTACATCATAAGTAAAAGTATTTCTATCTTGGACAGCATCAAGTAAAGGCGCATTATTAAGCCTTACTGTCTGTTCAAAATCAGAATATTGGTTTTTCGGTACAAAAGCATAAGAAAAATCGGCATCGTAATAATTATATACTCCTAAAGCCTTATGCTCTTCATAGCCAAGACCAAATACAACTGAAGTTGGCATTGATAGATTACCAAGATCACCACCTAGCTCTTCAATTATAGGTCCTAATTTTTTCACTGGCTGAATACCTTCAGGAGGATCAACATAATAGGATAAATTATAACAAATTGTAATTTTTGAGCTTTTAGGCAAAACATTAAGAAGATTGAATAAGATTGATGCTAGGCGATGTCTGCTCATTACAGTAATATCTAGAAATATTCGAGGTTCATCTATTTTTTGTAATGTTTCAAGCACTATGCGCTTAACTGTGTCTACAATTAAATCACAATTATTTTCAAATAGTTCAGCCTCACTTTCCTCAAAATATACTTTATTTTCATGATATTTAATTGCTGTTTTATTTGTTTCATACCCGATTACAATATTTCTTGCCGATTTGGTAGAAAAGTTCTTAAAAGCACTTGTTGATCTACTTTCATATCCCAAGCCATAAATTGCCAAATCGAATTCGTCTGTATATGCAATTTTATCAAAAATCATGAGAAAAGCTCCACTTGAGTAAATTTAACTCCTGAAGGATCAAAAATATCAATATGAGAGTGATTTAATATATCAATTAAATCAACCGCACGCTGCGAATTAAGTAACAATTTATATTCTGGCGCAAAAAGATACGATAAGCGGCACCTTGAATTTTTTATATCATCGATATCATGAAAAGAATCAATGACATTTTTTTCAATAATTAAAGCTCCAGCATTCAAAGCAAGACCAATTGCTGCAATATAATTATCGTTAAATTCATTTTTAAACATAATACTACCACGTGGATCCGGATTAAAATGTTTGCCATGTATCTCTTTACTCAAATACTTACCCACTTTATCAATTATATCAAAAAGTGTTATAAACTCCTGATTGCTTGATTCTACAGCAATAGTACTCAACAACGATTTAAATGACATCGCGTAAGTATTAATATTACTTAACTGTTCATGCTCTTTGATTATTCCATTTTTCTTAGCAATAGCAGCAAATACACTCATGATACCAACTAGCATTCTAGGATTATATTCTAACATCGCACAAATCTTGTCGAAACCTACATAGTAAGATGAGGCTCTTCGTCTAGATGCTTTATTTTTTTCATCTCTAAGATAGTAGTTTCTCAAATGAAAATTAAACTGAATACGTCTATAAACATCTTGTTTGTTCTTTGGTAATCCATCATATTTATAAATATTCAGCTTCTGCTTCGACACATATTCATAAAATGATTTATCCTTCGTTATTAATTCAGAAAACTCTCTATCCCTTTCAATAACACGGTTATATTCGAAATAATCTTTGATATTCTTGTTTAATCCGTATTTATTAAAAATATTTTCGCTTAGCTCTTTAGCAAAATTGAAACCATCTTGCCTTACGCCGCTGAGATTTATGAAAGTCAGATCTTGCTTGTTCATCCCACTAAATGAGTCTTTTGTGATAGAGACACCTTTGTGATACGGAGATAGTGCTAACTTAAAAATAATATTCTGAGGCCCACCTCTCATTGCATCGATTAAAGGTTGTATAAAGACTTCAGGCGCTAGCTCTAATTCATCAAACAAGAATCCCCACGTACCATCAGTCTCACCAAAGTACTGATTTATAATAAGAACACTTGTTTCCAATAAGCCCATCAATCTATCTTCGGCTATATCAACATTAGCACTTTTATCATCCGAATTTAATCCTGCAATTACTGTTGATATCTTTTGCTTTTTTAATGATGTCGCAATAACCAATCCTCTTAATGAAGGAATTCTTGGCTCAACCTTCCAATAAGCAGCAAGTTCATTAACAAGTTCTGACTCATCGTTTCGAGATATTTTAATATCTCGAAAATTATTTTTTTTAATTGCAGTATTACTAGCCCTGTAGCTAACTACTTGTGCGAAACATTCCAATATATGATAAACAAAAGAGGCTTCCAAAAGTTTTTGAACCTTAGTATCATTTTTAAACCTAACCGATATTCTTTCATATTGAGTTTTCCAAAATCGATCGGTAGGAACAAACACACCAGAAAAAGATATATTTTCCCGATATTTATCCGCATTTTTTTTGCTCCAAATATCTAAAACCTCTACATCTAACATCCTCAGGAGAGTCGTTTTACCACTACCTCTAGGACCAATCATAATAGTATTATTTGGAGTAGTAAGTAGGTCAAAATGACTGTTAGTAATAAAGTCTGAACATAGGTTTATTTTGGATGTAGCCTTTGCATTAAATGACTCATTAAAATTTATCGTTTGGTCATTCATTATTTGCAACCTCTAATATTTGATTTCCATCATAGTCAACACGAAGATGATTCTTTTTCATCTTGTCTAAAAGTTCTTGAAATTGACCTGGCGTGTAAAATTCAATTTCTTCTTGAATAGAAGCTAAGTCATTACTATTTATGTAAGTATTGCCCTGTAAAAGAGTTTTTATTTGCTTCATAATATGGACCGGTTTTACTGAAGACCCAAAACCACCTTTATGTGGCAAATGATTACTTTTAGAATTATGCCAACCATTTCTCAAGTTCCAAGAGTAAGCTTCAAAAGTTCCAACGAGACACTCTTCATCTAAAGTTTTTTGCAAATCTATACATAAAATATAAAATTGATTACTCGTTTTATCTTTAATTTTAGGATACAAATTTGCGCCTAAACTACCAGCAGAAAAAATTACTGGTGGTGTAGACCTGTCAGTCATTCCGTACCCTAAACTAGCAAAGTGTTTATGTCCGTGAACCACAAGCCATGGGCCTACATTCGAACCATCGAGCTCTTTGAGGAGCATTTGCCCACCTTCCATAACTTCCGAATCAAAATTTTCATCGACATGTTCCATTTTCACAGGGTGATGGTGACACAATAACAAATTAAATTTTTTCTCTTCGAAATTATCTGATTTAAGATATTCTGAAATCTGGTTCACCGTTTCGATTGCTACTCGTCCATGCTTATATTCATCATTTAGCCCATGGTATGCACTAGAATTTAATTTGATAACGTTATAATTTTCAAATTGAACATGGCTCCAATGCCACCCCCAAAACTGAGTATTAATAGCTAAATCGCTAGTTGGAAAAGGCGGGGATACAAATTTAATTTCATGAATTGCAGAAAAATTGTCACCAGGTCTTGATTGGTGATCGTGATTACCAGGTACACATAAAAGGTGTTCAATATCTAAGTCATCTTTGACTTTGTGTAGAAATTTCCAACCTGCGCTAAACCCCTCAACCTCTCCTTTGTTAGAAATGTCACCAGGACATATTAAACAATCTATATTCTGGTTAAGGTTTTTTGCAAAATCGATAAAAGCATCCGCGTGTTCACTTGATTGAGAGCCTGCATCAAATATTAATCTTGAATCGTTTGTGTTCTCAGTATTCACACTAGAATGTAAATCGGAAACAATTAGAAATCGTAGCTTATCCATTTTACCTTTTGGTGTGGGATTAACTCCCACGATTAGAACACATAGAATAAGAGAAATGATACCAGTACTATATGATTTAATATACTACCAAGGGGTTGATATAAAAAATAAATCAATCAAAAGTAGATAGAAAGGTTTAGATTGTATTTCATGAATTAAATTTAAACTTGTCCATCTACGATACTTACTATATGAATACTACAATGACCTTTTAACGCTCTATAAATTATAGAGGAATGAATGTTTCGAACAATCATAGTTTAATTCTGATAAAAGTGATGAAGAGAAGGTCAGACTAATCACTTACTATTTCAATTATCATTTCTAATGTCTTTTTAATTACTTTATCTTTATCTTCCCAACGTTCCGATGCGTCTAGGATTTCAAATCGTTCACGAAGAACAATATCTCCACTTACAACTGCAATATATACAATTCCAAGAGTTGAACTCGCATTCGTAGGGTCTAACCGAGAAAGGCTTCCTGTAACCCCAACCCCAATATCTGCTTTGCTTGAATACTGAATACCAGCCCTAGCCATCGCTATAGCCGTTTCCATTGAGTAAACAGTAAACTCCTCAATAATTTTTTTCGGAACGCCAAGAGCTATTTTAGCTTCATTAGAGTATGTAATTGAGGAGTCAAACATAACTTCGCTAGCCCCTGAGATATTCGTTATACAGTTTGCAACACCACCACCAGTACAAGACTCTACAGTAGTAATAAATAATTTTTGTTCTTTTAGAGCTTTTACTAACTGCTCAGATAATTCTAATAAATTACTCATTTACATCCTCAGTTATAGTTAAGCTTACTTATAAAAAAATAGACAAACCGGAGTTTGTCTATTTTTAATTACCTTTGTCTAAATTTTAAATACTCGGCTACATCAACCAAATTTAGTCGTTATACGCTTCAATTGGTGGGCATGAGCAAAATAAGTTACGGTCGCCATACACATCATCGATGCGGTTTACGGTAGGCCAGAATTTATCTTTCTTCACGTAAGCAGCAGGGTAAACCGCAGTTTCACGGTCATAAACACGATCCCAGTTAGCGTCAACAATATCAGCTAGTGTGTGTGGTGCGTTATGTAGTGGGCTTTGTTCTGCAGTCCACTCACCCGATTCAACTTTAGCAATTTCAGCACGGATGCCTGTCATTGCTAGGATGAAGCGATCTAATTCAGCTTTAGATTCAGATTCAGTTGGCTCAATCATTAGCGTACCCGCAACTGGGAAGCTCATTGTTGGCGCATGGAAACCATAATCCATTAGACGTTTAGCAACATCAGACTCGCTGATACCCGTTGCTTCTTTAAGTGGGCGTAAATCAATGATGCACTCGTGAGCAACACGGTCGTTACGGCCTTTATAAAGCACAGGGAATAGTGGGTCTAAGTTTTGAGCTAGGTAGTTAGCATTTAAGATAGCTGTCTGTGTAGACGCTTTCAGGCCATCTGTACCCAACATGTTGATGTACATCCACGTAATAGGCAAGATACTTGCGCTACCGAACTGTGCAGCAGATACCGCACCGTTATTACGGCTTTCTTTACCTGTGTCAGCAACAGAGTGACCAGCAACAAATGGTGCTAAATGCGCTTTAACGCCGATAGGACCCATACCTGGACCACCGCCACCGTGTGGGATAGCGAATGTTTTATGTAAGTTCAGGTGAGAAACATCAGAACCCATAGAACCAGGAGAAGTAAGACCTACCTGTGCGTTCATGTTCGCGCCGTCCATGTAAACTTGGCCGCCGTTGTCATGAATGATGCCACAGATTTCTTTAATCGTTTCTTCGTATACACCGTGTGTCGATGGGTACGTGATCATGATGCAAGAAAGGTTGTCTTTTAGCTCTTCCGCTTTTTCACGTAAGTCTGCAACGTCAACGTTACCGTTAGCATCACACTTAGTCACAACAACTTTCAGACCCGCCATTTGCGCTGATGCAGGGTTAGTACCGTGTGCAGAGCTAGGGATCAGACAGATGTTACGATGTGATTCGCCACGAGACTCATGGTATTTGTGAATTGCTAGTAGACCAGCATATTCGCCTTGTGCACCTGAGTTAGGTTGCATACAAATTGAATCGTAGCCAGTGATGCTTACTAACCAGTCTTCTAACAGGTCAATCATCACTTTATAACCAACCGCTTGATCTGCTGGGCAGAACGGGTGCATGTTGCTGAATTCAGGCCATGTTACTGGGATCATTTCTGCAACCGCATTCAGTTTCATCGTACAAGAGCCTAATGAAATCATTGAATGGTTAAGAGCTAAATCTTTATTTTCCAGAGATTTAATGTAACGCATCATTTCTGTTTCTGAATGATGAGAGTTAAATACTGGGTGTGTTAGGAATGCAGATTCACGTTCAACTGATGCAGGGATAGACGTGCTACCTGTTGCAGCCAGCTCAGCTTCTAGTGCATCAATCGAGATACCGTGGTCATCGCCAAGTAATACGTCGAATAATGTTGCTAGGTCAGCTTGCGTGATTGTTTCATCGATGCTGATACCCACCTGATGATCAGTATCAAGACGGAAGTTAATACCCGCAGCTAATGCGCGTGTAACCACTTTCTCTTTATTGTCCAGTAACTCGTTATCAAGTTTAACTGTGATGGTATCAAACCAAGTATTGTTTACTAGGCTTAGACCGCCTTTAACAACACCAGCAGCTAACAAATCAGTGAAACGGTTAACACGCTTAGCAATATCTTTCAGGCCTTGAGGACCGTGATATGTTGCGTAGAAACCAGCCATGTTCGCTAGTAATACCTGTGCTGTACAAATGTTTGAGTTAGCTTTTTCACGGCGAATGTGTTGCTCGCGCGTTTGCATCGCCATACGTAGTGCTGGTTTACCATGAGTATCTTTAGAAACACCAATGATACGACCAGGCATAGAACGTTTATGTTTGTCACAGCTTGCGAAGAACGCCGCGTGTGGACCGCCATAACCCATAGGTACACCAAAGCGTTGTGAACTACCAAACGCCATGTCTGCACCAAGTTCTGCAGGTGATTTAATGCGTGTAAGTGCTAATAAATCAGAACCAACTGCAACAACACCTTTTTTCGCTTGGATAGCAGCAATAATGTCGCTGATATCTGTTACGTCACCGTTCGTACCAGGGTACTGAAGTACCGCACCAAACAAGTCATGCTCAGGCGCTGTTTCTGCAGGGCCGCGAAGAATAGTGAAACCGAAGTGCTCCGCACGTTCGATCATCACGTCAGCTACTTGTGGGTGTACGCTGTCAGCGATAAAGAAGTTATCACATTTTTTGTTTTTAGAAACACGCTTACACATTGCCATTGCTTCAGCTGCTGCTGTCGCTTCGTCAAGGAGTGATGCGCTTGCTAAGTCCATGCCGGTTAAATCGCATGTCATGGTTTGGAAGTTAAGTAGTGCTTCTAAACGACCTTGTGCAATTTCTGGTTGGTAAGGCGTGTATGCCGTGTACCAGCCTGGATTTTCGAATACGTTACGTAGGATAACATTCGGTACGTTAGTACCGTAATAGCCCATACCAATGTAGCTTTTGTTTACTGTGTTCTTCGCTGCGATGGCTTTTAATTCTTGCAGTGCTGCAACTTCAGATAACTGATGGCCAGCAACAACGTCTTCAGCTAATAAGATCGAGCTTGGTACAGTTTGTTGAATAAGGTCTTCTAAAGATTCAGCGCCAACTTTCGTTAACATTGCTTTAGTTTCTTCGTCGCAAGGACCGATATGGCGACGGGCGAAATTATCATTTTGCTCTAACTGGGCAAGTGGGGTATGGGTTTTCATGCAATTCCCTGTATATTTTACTATTACAAAATAAAAATAGCGTTTACAAAATTAAAAAAAACCCCGAGGCTAGCTCAGGGTTTCAACAACTAGTCTTCGATTGACTCGCCGTAAGCAGCAGCGTCAAGTAACGCTTCTAGCTGGCTTTCGTCAGACGCTTTAACACGGAACAACCAGCCTTCGCCGAATGCATCCGAGTTTACTAGCTCTGGAGAGTCTTCAAGTTCTTCATTGATTGCAACAACTTCACCACTGATTGGTGCGTAGATATCTGATGCAGCTTTAACAGATTCGCCTACTGCGCAATCTTCGCCAGCTTCAACTTCATCACCAACATCTGGTAAGTCGATGAATACCATATCGCCTAGAAGGCCTTGAGCATGGTCAGAAATACCGACAGTAAACGTACCGTCGCCTTCGTTACGAACCCATTCGTGTGAAGATGCATATTTTAATTCAGTTGGGATATTGCTCATTGTTGAAATTCCTTTTGTCTTATACTTAAATGATTATGTTTTTATTTGGTAACGCTGTAGACACTGAATTACGAATCTTTAATAACAAAGAACAGTAACCCAGCTTACGTCATACAATTTTCAGTTAAATCAAACGTAGCACTAAACTAGTTTTTTACCATTACGAACAAACGCCGGTTTAGTCACTGCAACTGGGATCAGCTTCTTACGCATTTCAACTTCGGCTGTTTCGCCGATTGATGCTGGAACACGTGCAAATGCAATACTAAAACCTAATGTTGGTGAGAAGCTACCACTGGTGATAACGCCTTCACATGCTTCGCCTTCAGCGTTAGTAAATACGACTTTTTGACCAGTACGTAAAATACCTTTCGCTTCAAGTACTAAACCAACAAGCTTGTCAGTGCCTTCTGCTTTTTGAGCAGTTAACGCTGCGCGACCAATAAAGTCACGTTCTTGTGGTTCCCAAGCAATCGTCCAGCCCATATTAGCGGCTAGCGGTGATACAGTTTCATCCATATCTAAACCGTAAAGGTTCATGCCAGCTTCAAGGCGTAGTGTATCACGTGCGCCTAGACCTGCTGGTTGAACACCTGCGTCCACAAGTTGCTGCCATAAATCGCAAGCCTGGTCTTGTGGAACAACTATTTCATAACCTGCTTCACCGGTATAACCCGTTGTAGCAATAAACAAACTACCCGCTTGTACACCAAAGAAAGGCTTCATGCCTTCAACAGCAGCATTTTGCTCAGCTGTGAATACAGTAGCGGCTTTTTCTTTCGCTTTAGGGCCTTGAACAGCAATCATTGCCAGTTCAGGTAATTCAGTAACAGCAACAGAGAAATCTGCAGCTTGTTTGTTGATCCATGCTAAATCTTTAACACGAGTCGCTGAGTTAACCACTAAACGGTAGTATTCATCATTGAAGAAGTAAACGATAAGGTCATCAATAACCCCACCATCTTGTTGTAACATTCCGGTATAAAGAGCTTTACCAGAAACAGTTAATTTTGCCACATCATTGGCAAGTAAATAACGTAAGAACGACTTTGCATCAGAGCCTTTGATATCAACGATAGTCATGTGTGACACATCGAACATACCCGCATCTTCGCGTACAGCATTATGTTCAGCAATCTGAGAACCATAATTGATTGGCATATCCCAACCATGGAAGTCCACCATTTTTGCCCCTGCTTCTACGTGCTTCGGGAACAGTACTGTTTGTTGAGCCATTCTATAATTCCTTTAATTGACAGTTATTAATCAAGACTTTGGGATCAAGTAAAATTGCTTTTTTGCTTTTATATAAAGTATTAATAGGCGTTTCTATAAAACTTTATATAACGCTTTCATGTAAAGCCTATTACATGACAATAATTTGATTATACCCTTAGATAGCACTCGTTAAAAATTATTTAAGGAATAGTAAATCTAATGGTTAAGCAAATAATAATGCCGGCAAGGCTAACACTTTAATAGCGGGAAAAGTTATTTCAGGGGGATAAGGACGTTGTAGATCACAAAAAACACATTAAAGGCAGCTGGATTTACCAAGTATTGACTATATTAACAATGATTAAGCTATTACGATGTTAAAAACAATAACTCATAACATTATTATAACTAATGCAAACAGGGTGTTTACATTAGTTATTCTCATCAATAGTGCGGTTAATCAGGCTGATTAATTACACTATTTTCACGATTAAGTGTGATCAGCTTAACGACTACTGTCTGATTTAGCAAGATCGGGTAGCTCACCATCTAAACCCATCGCCCGTTTAATAAAGCTAAGCTTTAGCGCAGGTAATGTATTTGATAAGGTTAGACCAATATCGCGGAAAATACGTTTCGCCGGATGACCGCCACTAAATAAACGCTTTAAACCTTCCATGCTTGAGATCATCACCGCGGCTTCAGCTTTACGCCAGCGTTCGAATTTACGCAAATGTGCATGACTACCAATATCTTTATTAGCGAGGTGATTTTCTAATACACATTGTGCCAAACTCGCCGCATCTAACAAACCAAGGTTAACGCCCTGCCCTGCTAAAGGATGAATGGTGTGTGCTGCATCGCCAATTAACGCGACACGCTCACTGGCAAAGCTACGAGCATAACGCATTTTAAGCGGGAATGCCTGACGTTGACCTTCCACTTTACACAAGCCCAAACGACCATCAAATGCCACGGTCAATTGTTTGTTAAATTCACTTTCATCCATGGCTAGCAATGCTGTCGCACGTTCTGGTGGTAATGACCACACGATAGAACACAGATCTGGCTGCCATAACGGTAAGAACGCTAACGGCCCTTCTGGATTAAAGATCTGGCGGGCACAGGATTGATGCGGTTCAACAGTGCGGATATTCGCCACGATAGCATGGTGATTATAATCCCATGTCGTCAGGGGAATATTCACTTGTGAACGCGTCCATGAATTAGCACCATCAGCGCCGACGATCAGTTTCGCAAACACAGGCTCTTGACCTTCTAGCGTTAACCAGGCGGCATCATCGCCACGGCTTAGTTTACTAATACGTGTACCTGTTAATAAGGTAATGTTGCTGGCTTTTTCTATTTGTTCTAACAGCGCTAACTGGATCACTTTGTTTTCAACTAAGTGACCTAAGGTGTCTGTCATTAACGCATCGCCGTCAAAGTCGATCTGGCCAAAGCCATTACGATCCCAGACTTGCATTGCGCCATAGGCTTGATGGCGGCGGCTTTCGATACCAGCCCACGCATCAACATTTTGTAATATGTTTTGGCTGGCACGGCTCAGTGCGCTAACGCGTAATTCAGGTGATGCACCTAATTCGCGATCCAGTTCATTACCTTCGATAACCACGATTTTAAGGGTGGTTTCCTTTAACGCTGCAGCAAAAGCAAGTCCAACCATGCCACCACCAACAACCGCAATATCATAAGATTGCATATTAAATCCTATTTTCTCTTTAAAGAGCTAAAATAATTTGAACGCGCCAAGTGCTTGACGTGCGAGTGCGCGTTTATATTCTGGTTTATAACCCATGGTGTGCAGGGCTAGATTACGACCGGCCACCAGTGGCGCGTAGTTATTGGCAAACAAGGTCGCTAATGAGGTCGTCATCCAAATCGTTTTTTGATGATCGCCTTGACGCTTATGCCAGTAACCTTTAGTGACGGCTTGATTGCCGACATCTTGATCGTTTAAAAAAGCGTGTTCAATTTGATGATGCAATACTGCGACATCACGTAAGCCAAGGTTATAACCCTGACCCGCAATCGGGTGCAGTGCATGCGCCGCATTACCAATCACAACACTACGATGTTGAGTTGGCTCTAACGCTTCTGTTAATAGCAGTGGATATGAAAAACGTTGACCGGTTTTAGTAAACGAGCCTAAACGATAACCGAAACGCTGTTGTAAACGTGCTAAGAATGCTTTGTCATCTAATGCCATGATCGCATCAACTTCATCACTGCGCACCGACCATACTAATGAACTACGTTGCTCTGTCATGGGCAATAAAGCTAATGGGCCGGTATCAGTAAAGCGCTCGTAAGCTTTGCCTTCGTGTAGTTTACTGGTGGTAACATTGGCAATGATCGCCGTTTGTTCAAAGTCGGTCACTGCAATAGGCACGTTCGTTAACTGACGTACCATTGAGTTGTTACCGTCTGCGCCGATTAATAATTTGCAGCGTAGTTGCTGACCGTCATCAAGGGTAAGATCGGTATGCTCAATTTGACGATCTAAGCTGACTAATTGATTTGGGCAATACCAATTGATATTGTTGATCTCGGCTAGATCTTGTTGGAATATATGCCCTGCAGTTTGCAGTTCGATCACTTGCCCCAATGCTGGCAAGTTGTATTCGCTGTGATCAAGACGAGTAAAACCCCAATGACCACGATCGGATACATGAATATGTTTGATCGCTGTGGCTGTCGGCGCGATCTTATCCCACAGCTTAAACTGGTTTAAGATCTGTTGTGAACCATAAGATAATGCAATCACCCGTGCATCAAAACCAGGGTGGTTACTGGTCGTTGGTGGATTGGCATCAATTAACGCAATAGATAATTGACGACCATCCTGGTGTTGTATTTGGCTTACCGCGTGTGCAAGTGTCGCACCGACCATACCGGCACCTACAATTGCAATATCATATTCAACCACTGACATTTCGATCCTAACAAGTTATTGAAATTAAAAACGATGACACTATAACAAAACCAACAAGCGCATTAACCTTCGAATCGGGTTTCTATTGGTAAATAAGCTAAAAAGCCTTGTTGTAAGTGATCAAAATGCGCTTTACCCACTAAAATCTCGGTGGAGTTTAACGCTTGTGTCATCTCTGGTTCTGCGGCGATAGCCTCGTCGACACCGGCTTTTGCCGCTAATAATGTCCACGCGTATGCCTTTAATTTATCGGCTTCAACGCCTTCACCACGGTAATACATTACCGCAATGTTCTGCCATGCTTGGGTATAACCTTGCGCGGCGGCTTTGTTGTACCAGTCAAACGCTTTGTTTTGATCTTGAAAACAACCAGAGCCCTGATCCAACATGCTGGCAAGATTATACTGCGCCTGTACTAGCCCGAGTGCTGCCGCTTGCTCAAAATAGCTAAACGCTAATACCGCATTGGGTTTACCCAACTGGCCTTGTAACTGTAATAACGCCAGATTAAATAATGACTCTGGGTGGCCACAATCGCCTGCGCGTTGATAACAACTTAACGCTTGGCTTAAATAGGTTTGCTGACCATCACCTTGTTCATACTGCAACGCTAATAAATATAACGCCATCACCACGCCTTCATCGGCTTGTGCACGACAAAATTCAAAGGCTTGCTGTGGATTAGTATAAGCATGGTACGTTTGACTAAATTGCGTATTGCGCGCTGCATGTTGCTCAGCGCTAAACGCAGACTCAGGCCAAACGATCGGGGCTGCGGATTTTGATTTATTATTCCACTGCGCCGTTAATTTGTTTATTAAAGACATAAAACACTCCTTGTCCTATTCATTTAATGCTAACGATTTACGTTAGATATCGCTATCCAGCGATAAATATCGATGGCGGTAAAGCCAATATGCGCAACATTATCATAGCGAGCTAAGGGTATGTTGCGCTTGCGATAAATCATCTTTTATCGAACTAAGTAGCTTGTTTTATAAACGAGCCGACTTATAAACTAGTGCAGTACAGGTACTGCTGGGATATCACCATCGCTTAATTCATTAAAGCAATAAGTCGCGCCCATACGCACGTATTCAACGATCTCGTAAAAAGCTTCTTCCGCTTCATTACTGTCATCATCTGTATCTACGTCCATTTGCGCAATACTGGCAAAGTCAGCAATCAATTCTTTCACATCATCGCTAGCTTTCGTTTCTGTTGAATGCACCATACCAAAACCGCCAAGGAAACCTTGAACCCATTCTGCTAATGCTTCCATGCGTAATTCTAACGCTTGATCCATATCTGGTAACAACAATTCAAAGCCTAATGTCATGTCTTTTAATGCAGCTTCACTGCTACCGTATACATCCGCTAAGATTGGCTGTAGTGAGTCAGGGATACCTAGACCTTCATTGATTAGTTCGTCAAACGGGACTAACCATGCTTTGTTGTCTAGCTTTACGCCGCCACATAATAAACCACAGATCACACCGTGCACATCGGCAGGGTTCACTAATAAATCGCTTTGTTGTAGCTGCGCGTTGACGTCAGCAAAAAGAGGAAGTTTAACTTTATCCATGTGAGGACCTTACCAATTGATTAATGTATTTAGAATAATGACGAGCATATTAGCATTTCACCCAGATCAAGACCATAGCCAAGCTGTTTTGCACAGACCTTAATCGCTGGATAATACCGCCTTACCTTGGGCCTTATCACCCGTTGGTGGTTCTTGCTCATAACTGTGCAGGTCTTGATCATAACATTGCTGCTTGAGCCAGCGTCCAAGCTTAACGATGTCGGTTTGTTTAGCGCGGGATTTTTTATAAACGAAGTAGAAGCTATCACCGGTTAAGATCTCGTGCATCGGGATTCGCACAAAGTTATGCAGGCGATCCTGGTCATTCATTAAGTAATGATTCACCAAGGTGATGCCCTGATCATAGCGCGCCGCTTCAGCCGCCATCAACATATGACTAAAATAGTTCATCTTGACTGTTTTTGGCAAAGAGAAACCACCTAATTCGCACCAGCGTTGCCAATCTTCACCCAACGCACTGTCGGGAAACACCGACTGCA
This sequence comes from Moritella sp. F3, assembly GCF_015082335.1. Classification (NCBI taxonomy): domain Bacteria; kingdom Pseudomonadati; phylum Pseudomonadota; class Gammaproteobacteria; order Alteromonadales; family Moritellaceae; genus Moritella; species Moritella sp. F3. The sequence continues at coordinate 490,129 of NZ_BLRL01000002.1, forward strand.
CCGATAATAATGGATATTCCCACAAGGCCTCTGGCAGGGGTTTATCTTGGATATGCTGCCAGGTCTTTTTGCCACACACCGGATATAAACGCTCGGCATATAACAACTGGCTGACAAAATTACGTTTCGGCGGGTACACGGTAATAAAACAATCCGCCACTTGATCGCTACAATCAGGTTCATCCGCCACCATATTCAACGACAACTCAATCTCAGGATATTGCTGACGCAAGCTATCTAATCGTGGGATCAACCATTTCACCGCGAGTGAGCTGTATAAGGCTAGGCGGATCTTGCCCGACTTGCCCTCGCGGATCTGCTGGCTGGCATTGGATATATTCGCCAATGATTGGCTGATCTCTTCGTAATAACGCTCGCCCATGTCAGTGAGTGACAAAGTGCGGCCTTTACGGTTAAACATCGATTCACCCAGATATTCTTCTAACTGACGTACCTGATGACTCACCGCACTTTGGGTAATATTGAGTTGATCGGCGGCTTTAGAAAAACTATTAAAACGCGCGACCGCTTCAAAACATTGCAAGGCACGTAACGGGGGAAGTTTCATTATTAGTTCAGCTCATACTAAAAATATATTTATCATTATACTTCATCATAGCTTTTCGAATATGCTACCTACATCACACTTTGTCTTTTCAATTATATAGCCTTGTTTGCTGTATATACTTTATATAGGTAGGAACACCCCATGCCCCAAATGACTGTCGGTTTAGCAATGACCTTGCTAATTATTGGTAACGTAATCGCTATTTTTTCTGATGCCTTAATCAAGACATTATCAGACGATGCGGCCGTTTATCAATTTGTGTTTTTCCGACAGCTCACTGCGGTATTACTGCTTATCCCATTTTGTTTAACCAGCAGCAAAAAAAGTTTGGTGAATGGCCTTAAATGGCATGCTGTACGTGGTCACATTTGGCTACTAGGCGCGGTATTCATGGTTTACTCACTCAATGCCATGCCACTGGCGACAGCCAATGCTATCTTTTACGCAGCACCCTTGATCATGTTGCCAATGGCGATGCTTTGGTTCCAAGAAAAGCTCACGGTACCGTCGATTACTGCGGGGGTATTAGGTTTTGTCGGTGTGCTGATCGTGATCCGCCCTACCGAAATTGATTGGGCTGCAATGGCGGCGCTCGTTGTTGCGTTTACCTTAGCGGCGAACAATTTATTGATCCGTAAACTGCCAAAACAGCAAACGGTCTTTCAAACATTACTGCTCACTAATTTAGTTGGTATGCCTGCGTCACTCGGGCTCGCAGTATGGGAAGGGAAACCGTGGGACTTTGCACCATTATTAACAGCTGCAGGTTCAACCCTGTTTATCCTTATCTATGCAGGATTTTGTGTTATCGCTTATCGTTCTGGTGAAGCCAGCAAAATTGCCAGTGCAGAATACAGTGGTTTAATTGGCGCCGTTGTTGTTGGCCTTATCTGGTTTGATGAAATGCCGGACATTGCGATGGCGATTGGTACAGCCTTTATTATTCTGCCGTTATTGTGGCTAGCAAAAGTAGAAGCGAAAAATAAACGTATCGCCAAACAAGCGAACAAAACGACAATGGCAACAGAGACGGCAGAAGAAATTGAAATTGACATTACTTTGCCTAAGCCTATTTTAGCGACAAGCCCGACAGTTGTGTAAATCAACTTATACTGCTGCCACTCAAGGCATCGCAGTATAAGTAATGCCGGCCGCTATCTTTCTTGTGATAGCGGTCAAATCATCCAGTAAATTAGAGTAAAATAGTTAACTCCAATGTTGACTTTTAGCCTGTAAACACCCGTATTTTATACCGATTAACCTATACTTATACACGGAACCAATACTAAGCTGTTGGATTTATGGGCAAGTTGATTAATCTCGATCCGCAACTAAAAATTTCAATTCGATAACCCCTTGCAATGCTCACTATTGCGAGATATAGTCAGTTCAGACGTATCAGCCGAGGTGCTTGATATAGCCCTTGTAGCCAGATAACTTAGAGTATAGCCATGAGTACAACTGCGGTTGATATTGCAATATTGGGACGCCACTTTAAAGTAGGTAGCCCAACTGAAGAAGTTGAAGAACTTCATCAAACAGCAGCTGTACTTAATACTAAGTTAGAAGAAATACGTTCGAAGACTAATATCAAAAATTTAGAGCATTTAGCTGTCATGGCTGCACTCAATTTTTGTCATGAACTTCGTCAAGAACGACATAAAACAACAGAGTATACAAATACCGTCGATGACCGTATCCAATTGTTACAAGATACAATTGAACGCGCGCTAGTCAACAATAAAGTTGATAACGAAACGTCGGCAGTATAACCAAATAACCCTGGGGTGATTGGTATGCGGGTTATGTCCCTGAGCCGATAATCACACTTTATAGGCTTTCATTCCTGTTGCTATTGTGCAAGCTCAGCTCGTACTGAGAAGCCTGAGGCGACAGCTTGAATAGCCAACCTGAACCTTCTGGTTCAGGACTAAACCTTGTAGCCGCACCCTGGGGCCCTATTTTTGTGTTAACAGCAATCCATTACTGAAAGTATCCATCACCGATATTAACGAGTATGGGATCCAATTTATGTCTGACCTAACACCATCGCTAGCCACAAATCGCACCGTCATAAGACAACAAATCCGCCAACGTCGTCAGCAGCTTACAATCAAGCAGCAACAACAGGCTGGTCGTGATCTGGTGCAACAATTTAGTCAGCATCCATATATTCAATCTGCTCAACACATTGCGATTTATTTACACAATGATGGCGAATTGGATACCCAAGCCGTTATCGACTGGTGTTGGCAGCAAGGCAAGCAAGTCTACATTCCTATTTTACATCCGTTTAGTCACAAACAATTGTTGTTTACCCGACTAACCGCGACGACCCCCCTAGTTAAAAACAAATACGGCATTAGTGAACCGCGACTGAATGTCACTGACGTGATCCCGTATCTGCAATTAGATTTAGTCTGCAGCCCATTGGTAGCATTTGATTTAGCCGGTAATCGTTTGGGCATGGGCGGCGGTTATTACGATCGCACCTTTTCTCAGCACCAGTTTGTACGTGGTAATCAACAACCGCCCTACGTGCTCGGTTTAGCGCACGACTGTCAGCAACATGCAAATTTACCCATCGCGCCGTGGGATATGCCTATTAAAGAAATTATCACCCCGTCAAGAACATTACAATTTGGCTAGCCTATACAGTTAATATATCCCTGACGATGCGCTAGTATCTTTAAGCCGTTTGGGTATAATCAATATGTAATACAACACGATCACGCGACATACCAACCAATATAAATGGATATAACATGACTCAAGATGAATTAAAAAAAGCAGCAGGCTGGGCAGCATTAGAATATGTTGAAAAAGATAGCATCGTTGGTGTGGGTACCGGTTCAACCGTTAATCATTTTATTGATGCACTGGGTACAATCCGTGAAGATATTCAAGGTGCAGTTTCAAGCTCAATCGCATCAACTCAGCGTTTAGAAGCGCTAGGTATTGAAGTATTTGATTTAAACAGCGTTGCGCAACTTGATATCTATGTGGATGGCGCAGATGAAATTGATGGCGGCAAAAACATGATTAAAGGTGGTGGCGCAGCGCTAACACGTGAAAAGATTGTTTCAGCGGTCGCTAAAAAATTCGTGTGTATTATTGATGACACTAAAAATGTCGACATATTGGGTGATTTCCCATTACCAGTTGAAGTGATTCCGATGGCGCGTTCTTATGTGGCACGTGAATTATTGAAACTTGGCGGTGATCCGGTTTACCGTGAAGGTGTTGTGACTGATAACGGTAATATCATTATTGATGTTTACCACATGCAAATCAAAGATCCAAAAGCCCTAGAAATCGCGATTAACGGTATCGTTGGCGTAGTAACAAATGGTTTGTTCGCGGCTCGCGGTGCAGACGTTGTGCTAACAGGCACACAAAATGGCGTTGTTACCACTAAATAATAACGTAGAGTTGGTGTTATCTAACAACGCCAACTCATCCTTTCCCCCTGTTTTACTAATGCTGCCCGACTGCCTCGCCATACAAGTTAAAATGTACTATACCTTTCAGCAACACGCTATATTATATAAGTATAACAACCAGTTATATTAAACTATATTTGATAGATAAACATTTTTATAGTCTAAAAAGTATGAATTCCTAAGTAAATCAAGCCGCCGTCAATCACAAATTAACTATTTTGTTTGATTTTCGTCACAAACATTCACTAATGAAAAGAAACCTGCTACTTTAGCAATTAGTGCGATTTACGGAACGAGTTTCGTTCGGTTAACAAAATAGTTAGTGCGATTTACGAATTATGTGATAAAGGAATTTACATGACCAACTTCTCTCTTCAGAAAGATAAAATCAAGATATTACTTCTTGAAGGACTACACCAAAGCGCAGTTGATACATTTACTGATGCCGGCTATAGCAATATCGAGTCGATTAAAACAGCATTAAGTGAAGAAGAACTGTGTGAAAAAATTAAAGATGTCCATTTTGTTGGTATTCGTTCACGTACTCACCTAAATGCAAACGTCATTGCTGCTGCAGAAAAGCTAGTTGGCATTGGTTGTTTTTGTATTGGTACTAACCAGGTTGATCTGGCTGCCGCTCAAAAAGCAGCGATCCCTGTATTTAATGCCCCATTCTCGAACACCCGTAGTGTGGCAGAATTAGTACTTGGCGAAATTTTATTATTATTACGTGGCATTCCAGAAAAGAATGCAAAAGCGCACCGTGGCGAATGGCTTAAGTCGGCAACGGGTTCTTATGAAGCACGTGGTAAACAGTTGGGTATTATTGGTTATGGCCATATCGGTATCCAGCTTAGTATTTTGGCAGAAAACTTAGGGCTACGTGTTAAGTATTATGATGTTGAAACGAAACTTTCTTTGGGTAATGCGCAACAGATCATGAGCATGCAAGAATTGTTAGCGACATCAGATATTATCTCGTTACACGTACCTGAGACTCCACAAACAAAACTGATGATGGGCGAAGTTGAATTTGCACAAATGAAACAAGGTGCAATCTTCATTAATGCTTCACGCGGCACAGTGGTTGATATTGATGCGCTTGCATCTGCATTAGCAACGAAGAAGATCGCTGGCGCTGCCATTGATGTATTCCCTACCGAACCAGCATCAAATAAAGACGAGTTTATCTCGCCATTACGTGAATTTGATAATGTGATCCTAACCCCGCATGTGGGTGGTAGCACGCAAGAAGCACAAGAAAACATCGGCTATGAAGTAGCTGGTAAACTAACGAAATATTCTGATAATGGTTCAACGTTGTCTGCAGTTAACTTCCCTGAAGTTTCACTACCGACACATCAAGGTTCAAGCCGTTTGATGCATATTCACCATAACCAACCGGGTATTCTAAGCCAGATCACGCTAGCATTTGCTGAAGAAGGTGTGAATATTTCCGGTCAATACCTCCAAACTGTCGGTGATATTGGTTATGTAGTGATTGATGTTGAAAGTGATCATGCTGAACGTGGTTTAGCAAAACTGAAAACGATTGACGGTACTATCCGCGCGCGTCTATTACGCTAGGTTAGTCCCCCTCCCTTTAACTCTATAGTTGCATGTAGGAGGGAACAAAAAAGCCTGTCAGTTTACGCTGACAGGCTTTTTTTATATTCATTACAGTATCCATTTACCACTCCCCTTCCCTGTATTAAAGGGAAGGGGAAGATGAGGTTAAACTTAAGCTTGGCTAATCTGTCCTTGTTCCTGCTTATGTTGATGCCATAGCGCGAATGAATACACCAAGCACATTTGCATAATCATTGCGCCAATCAATACCAATGCTGTTTCAAAGATCCCCGCGATAACAAAGCTGACAAATGCGATGCCGCCATTTAATAACGCATACGGTAATTGGGTACGGAAATGCTCGTACTGGTCACAGCCAGCACCAGTTGATGACAAGATCGTTGTTTCCGAGATAGGTGAACAATGGTCGCCAAACAAACCACCAGATAATACCGCACCAATACAGGCATATAATGGTGCATCAATAGCCACTGCCGTTGGTATCACCAGTGGCATCATGATCGCGAATGTGCCCCATGAAGAACCAGTCGCAAACGAAATGATAGCTGCAAGTAAGAACGCCACCGCTGGCACTAACCAACTTGGGAAGCCACCTTGTGCTTGCTCAGCAATATAAGCTGCTGTGCCTAAATCTTTACCAATGCCACTCAAGGTCCAGGCTAACACTAAGATGATTGCCACTTGCATCATATTACCCATGCCTTTTAAATACACCGCAATACCGTCAGTTAAGTTACGCACGCCGTATGCTGCCATCAAAATCAATAACGTCATTGCCGCAAATAAGTATGACGTAGATAGTGCAGCGCGGAATGCCGAACCCGATACTTTTTCAAACGGGAAACCCAATGGCCCTAACATGCTAATCAACACCACTGCCATGACTAATAATGGTGCCCATACGAATGATGGTTTAGCATTTTTATGGGTAAAAGCTGTTAATGTTTCTTGGCTTTGACCAGTAAACACACCTTTTTTCGCTTGTGCTTCCGCTTCAGCCATCGGTCCAAAATCCAGTTTCTTAATCGCCACTAATGGCACGATAAAAATAGCGAGGAACGCATAGAACTGGAATGGGATAGCATTCACAAATGCTTGCCAATCTGATGTTTCTAGTGATAACGCAGTAAACTCTTTTTGGATTAGCCCCATGATATATACGCCCCAACCAATAAATGGGATCAGGATAGCCACAGGGGATGACGTTGAATCAATAATGAAGGCTAATTTTTGACGAGATAACTTTAATTTTTCAAACATTGGGCGGAATACTGGCCCCACAATTAATGGCGTACCCAGATCCGAAAAAAAGATAAAAATACCACCAAACCAAGCAGATAATTGTGCTTTGCATTTACTACTGATCCAGTGTGTTACTTTCTCAGCGAAAGCTTGACCACCGCCCGACTGCTCCATCAAAGCAACAAAGCCACCAATGAATACCAATAACACCAATACACCCGCGTTATAACCATCAGTCAGTTGCGGCACTAGGTGATCTTTAACCATAATGCCAAACGCATCGAGGGGCTGTAATCCATTAAGCATAAATACGCCGGTTAACACACCAGCGAATAAGCCAATCACGACATTCCGCGTCGTGAGCGACAGTACTAACGTAATGATAATAGGCAATAGTGAGCTAATATCTGTTTGTTCCATTTCGTTATCCTTCCTTGGTCACGCAATTAACGTAACACTCAAATCGGTTATTTATTCATTAATATTGAATATACATTCAAACTGATAACATTCATAGTCAAATACTAAATTTAATAGCCAGTAATAACAAACAAAGCTAAGCAATTAGAATATATAGCTAAAAATAATTATTTAATAATGATAATAAATTAATCACCACGGATAACGACGAACAATATTGATTAACCTTTACTGACTTCTTGCACGATAGCCAATTCAACCCAGCTATTTGGCGCTGCCGTTAACATCATGGTATAGCTGCCCCACTCATGAGTATTAACGTGGGTAATTCTCTTATCTTCATCTTCGCAAGCTAAATTGACGATATCAGCACCAGTAATATCGGCATCTTTAATCTCTATCTTCATGTTTTTATTTGAGAATAAAACTAGTTTCTCACCCCATTCGGTTATCGCGAGTTGCAAATAACCGACGCCACTTTCATTCATTTTCATGCGATAACCACTATCAATATTTACATTGATTTCATGTTGTGCGGCGATCTCCTTTGTCGCTGGAAGCGCTAAATCAGACTGCAACACTTGCGCACATGCCTTGGCATAATCTTGTTTGAAATATTCATTTCGCTGTTGGTTATCTGTCATCTTGTTAGTTTCGTGGCCAGCCGCAAAAGCTGGTGTATTCAAGAGTAGTAAGACTGACGTTAATACCACTTTTTTTAACTTCATCATTCCATGTTTCCTGTGTTTTTATAATCGTGTTTATCGTAAATAATGTTAATCGGTGTCTTCACTGCCGCGATAGATAAACGGCAAAATACAATTCGCCACATCAACCCTGCCGGGCAATTGCACCAAGGCGCAAAATGGCGATGCATGCTGGTTTAATTGTGCTGGCTCAGGGATCGCTAGCGCAGCTAAAAAACGCAATAATTGCGTTCGCTCTACTGGGGTTAAATTAAAACCAGTGATTAAGCGATCTTTTTGTGGATGCTCTTTACCATCACCTTGGTTAGGCCCTGATACCGTCAATCGTCCACCGCGAGCATAGCTGTCAATAACAGCGCCCAATGTGCTAAAGCTACCATCATGGCCCCAAGGACCTGTAGCCGTCACATTAATCAGTGATGGGATCCTGAACTTGCCATTATCTTCGCGTCGCCCAGTGACATGCTGTAGACCTGATACGGTAGGCGGATAGCTATACAGTCCTTCAGACTCAATGCCATAAAGACCAGTATTCGCAAAATTAGTCTCGCGTTCATCAGAGCGGCGATTGAGCAGCACGCCACTGTGACAGGCTGTACAATTCAACCTTGCACTTTTAAAGAGCAGCAAGCCTTTCTGCTGTGCTGGTGTTAATGGGGTTATATCAGCTTGCTCAAGATTACGATGATAAGGCGTGTCAGTAGAACGAATTGTTTTTACGTATTCAGCCAACGCCAACAATACTTTGTCTAGCGTTACTTCCGCAGTGCCAAAAGCATTGATAAATAAAGGGGCATATACCGACGATGTACCTTGTAGACGTGATACCAGCAGCTGTTCCTTCATGCCCATTTCTTCAGGCGATGTTGATAATAACGGTCGTTTAATCGTTTCAGCTAAATCGGTTAAGTCTCGACTGGCTTGCATATAAGTCATGAAGTCGGCGGCATTAAGCAAAGATGGGGTATTAAGCGCGGATATATTGCCATGAATATCAGGCGTCTTGCTAAAGGTGTTACTCCAACCATGATAAGGGGAGTGGCAAAGCGCACAGCTACGATTACCAAATTTAGACAGTCTGACATCGTTAAAGAGATAGCGACCTAACTCAACCTTTGGTGCTGATGCTGGGCCTGATGCTGCGATTGACAGTTTAGCGCCAACAATACAGCTAATGACTAGCCAGCTTATTAATTTAAGTATATGCATCTATGTTTATGTTAATCAATAAGATGAAAACGCAGAGTTTACTTAAAATATATTATCCTTCAACTACTTCCTTTTGGTTATGCGTTATTTATGGTAAAAAAAATGCCGCAGACCAAAGGCCTGCGGCATGAACAACTAACCGACTAAATAATCCGAGTATTAACGGATATTATAGTACGTCTACGCTGTTTAGATCTTTGTGAGCTTGTTCTAGACGAGCTACAAGACTTGTTTGACCAGCGCGTAACCATACACGTGGGTCATAATGTTTCTTGTTTGGAGCATCAGCGCCAGTCGGGTTACCGATTTGGCCTTGAAGGAATTCTTTCTTACCTTCGTAGTAGTTCTTGATACCTTCCCAAGTAGCCCACTGTGTATCAGTATCGATGTTCATTTTGATAACACCGTAACCGATTGACTCTTGGATTTCAGCTTCTGAAGAACCTGAACCACCGTGGAATACGAAGTTTAGCGTGTTAGCTGGTAGGCCAAATTTCTCTGAAACGTATGCTTGTGAATCACGTAGGATAGTTGGAGTAAGCACAACGTTACCTGGCTTGTATACACCGTGTACGTTACCGAAAGAGGCAGCGATAGTGAAACGTGGGCTGATAGCGTTCAGTTTTTCGTAAGCGTATGCAACGTCTTCTGGCGAAGTGTAAAGCTCAGATGCGTCCATGTCAGAGTTATCTACGCCATCTTCTTCACCACCAGTACAACCTAGTTCGATTTCGATAGTCATGTCCATTTTAGACATACGCGCTAGGTATTCACCACAAGTCGCGATGTTTTCTTCTAAAGATTCTTCAGAAAGATCTAACATGTGTGAGCTAAATAGTGGCTTACCAGTTTGTGCGAAGAATTCTTCACCAGCGTCTAGTAGTCCGTCGATCCAAGGAAGCAATTTCTTAGCCGCGTGATCTGTGTGGATGATAACTGGAACACCATAAGATTCAGCCATAACGTGTACGTATTTAGCACCGGCGATAGCGCCCATGATAGAACCGCCGTGACCTTCAAGACCAATACCTTTACCAGCGAAGAATGCAGCGCCGCCGTGTGAGAACTGGATGATCACTGGAGATTTAGCTTTTGCAGCTGCTTCTAAAGTACCGTTGATTGAATCAGTGCTTACCATGTTTACAGCTGGTAGAGCGAAGTTGTTTTCTTTAGCAATAGCAAAAACTTTTTGCACGTCATCGCCTGTTACAACACCTGGTTTTACAACATCAAAGATCTTAGACATAATATTAGCCTTATTGTTTACATATTTAAGTACTGAATCATTCAGCACGAATTTTTAAAATATTTTTTGCCATCACAACCCGTAACAGCAAAACAACGATTCATTATTATTTACAGTTAAAAGATTTCTTTGTATTAGCCGTTCTTAGCACGTTCTTCTAACATTGCTACTGCTGGTAATACTTTACCTTCTACAAATTCAAGGAACGCGCCGCCACCTGTAGAGATATAAGAGATACCGTCAGTTAGACCGAATTGGTCGATTGCAGCTAGTGTGTCACCGCCACCAGCGATAGAGAAAGCATCACTTTCTGCAATTGCGCGGCCAATGATTTCTGTACCTTGTGAAAAGTTAGCGAATTCAAATACGCCAACTGGACCATTCCAGATAATTGTTTTAGCTTCTTTAATCATTTCAGCAAGCTTGTTTGCAGATTCAGGACCTAAATCGAAGATCATGTCTGTGTCGCTTACTTCTGATGCTGCTTTCAGTGTTGCTTCAGCAGTTTCAGAGAATTCGCTAGCAACTAATACGTCTGTTGCTACTGGGATTTCACATTTAGCCATTAACGCTTTAGCCGTATCAACTAGGTCATGTTCACACAGTGATTTACCGACGTTGTGACCTTGTGCTGCAATAAATGTATTCGCGATACCGCCACCTACAACTAGCTGATCAGCAATTGTAGATAGTGAATCAAGCACTGTTAGTTTAGTTGATACTTTCGAACCACCAACAATCGCTAACATTGGACGAGCAGGCTTGTCCAATGCTTTACCTAATGCTTCAAGCTCTGCACTTAATAGTGGACCAGAACAAGCAACAGGTGCGTGCATGCCTACGCCGTGTGTAGATGCTTGTGCACGGTGAGCCGTACCAAATGCATCCATTACAAATACGTCACATAATGCTGCGTATGCTTTAGAAAGACCTTCTTCGTTTTTCTTTTCGCCTTTGTTAAAGCGCACGTTTTCTAGTACAACTAATTCACCTGCGTTTAGTTCTAAACCGTCTAGGTAATCACGTGCTAGTACAACGTTATTTTCTAATGCTTCTTTAAGGTAGTTTACAACAGGCTCTAGTGAGAACTCTTGTGCAAATTCACCTTCAGTTGGGCGACCAAGATGTGATGTAACCATCACTTTTGCGCCAGCTGCAAGTGCAAGTTTGATTGTTGGTAATGATGCGCGGATACGAGCGTCAGATGTTACTTTGCCATCTTTAACTGGTACGTTTAAATCAGCACGAATTAATACACGTAGACCTGCAAGATCAAGATCTGCCATTTTAATAATATTCATCGTTCAATCCTTAAAATATCAATTTTATAAAATTTATTTAAATCTATTGTTTCGCTAACGTAGCGACGTAATAAGTCGTATCCAATAAACGGTTAGCAAAGCCCCATTCGTTATCACACCAAGCTAATAATTTAACCAGGTGCCCATCGCTGACTCGTGTTTGAGTACCATCAATGATGCTAGAGCGTGGGTCGTGGTTAAAGTCTATCGATACTAACGGTGCCTCGGTATAACCCAAGATCCCTTTTAATTCAGTGTCTGCTGCCGCATGTAAGCAATTGTTAATATCTTCGATAGTCACATTTTTGCTTACCGTAATACTCAAGTCCATTGCTGTTACGTTCAAGGTTGGAACGCGCACTGCAATCGCTTCGAATTTATTGGCAAATTTTGGCAAAATACGTTCAATACCCGCCGCTAATTTTGTATCAACCGGAATAATAGAATGACTTGCTGCACGAGTACGGCGCAAATCAGAATGATAAGAATCAATCACAGGTTGATCATTCATCGCGGAATGGATTGTGGTGATCGTGCCACATTTAATATCAAACGCTGCGTCGAGCGTATTAATCACTGGCACCATGCAGTTAGTTGTACAAGATGCACCAGATATAAATGTTTCAGCGCCAGTCAATTGCTGATGATTAACGCCAAACACAACGGTAGCATCAACATCAGAACTTGCTGGATGAGAGAAAATAACTTTTTTTGCGCCTGCAGCAATGTGTGCTTCAGCGTCTGCTTTAGTACCGTAGATACCCGTACAATCGAGTACGATATCAATATCATGTTCGTGCCAAGGTAAGTCAGCAAGTTCAGGATGACGGACTAAATGAATACAATCATTTTCGATTTGTAAAAGGTTATCGCCCAGTTGTACTGAGAAAGGAAAGCGCCCATGCGTTGAGTCATATTGAGTTAAGTGTACTATCGCTTCAGGATCGGCTAATTCGTTAATAACAACGATCTTAATTTCGTCCTGACGGTTACTTTCATACAACGCTCGGACAACACTGCGTCCAATTCGTCCGTAACCATTAATCGCAACTCTAATTGGCATAGTCTGGGTTGAATACCTAATAACAAAAAACGAACTTCATTGTAGATTAAAATTAGGCATAAGCGAATATGCTGGGATAGGAAATGTATATAAATTTCAGGAAAGCATGATCCCGACCACAAATTTTCGTAATAAAACAACATTTCGGCGTTTTTTACCGAAATGTTCTACTATTGGGTAATTAAGTACGTAATTAAGCGATCTCTCGGTTACGAATTAACCCTTCTTGCATTGTGGTTGCTACCATTTTGCCATCTCGCGTGAAGAAACGACCACGTACTAGACCACGAGAACCTGACGCACTCGAGCTGTCTACGGCATACAATAGCCAATCATCAAGACGGAAATCGCGATGGAACCACATTGAATGATCAATCGTCACTACTTGCATGTTCGGACTCATAAAGCCTTTACCGTGCGGTTGTAGCGCTGTTGGCAAGAAACAAAAGTCAGAGGCATACGCCAGTAAATACTTATGAATACGCGCATCGTCTGGCATTTGACCATTGGCTTTAAACCAGATGTAACGCTCTGGTGACGACTTCTCTTCATTAAGCGGATCAAGATAATGCACAGGGCGCATTTCAATTGGTCTTTCACAAACAAATTTGGCACAAATATCATCCGGTAACTCATTACGCAATGATAATACATGGTCTTGCTCTGAAAGCAGGTCTTCCGGTGGTGGTACATCCGGCATCACATCTTGATGGTCGTAACCTTCACGTTCAATCTGATAAGAGGCTGTCATGTAAAAAATAGCTTGGCCGTTTTGGATGGCACGAATACGACGCGTGGTAATTGAACCACCGTCGCGAATTTTTTCAACTTCATACACAATCGGCTTTTTGACATCACCAGCACGCAGGAAGTAAGAATGAAAGGAGTGCACCTTACGATCAGCGGACACAGTTTCTTTTGCTGCCGACAATGCTTGACCCATCACCTGGCCACCAAATACCGCGCCAAACCCTAAATCTTGGCTTTGACCACGATAAATTCCTTCTTCAATGGTTTCTAATGTTAACTGTCCAAGAAGATCTTTTAATACCTTACCCATAAATGCCTTATTCTGAATTCAGCTTGTTATTTTAGTACGAATGGGCAAAGCTACCCCTGTTAACAAAGATATTCAAGCGATAATTGCTGATATTGCAGCGCTGAAATAACATTACGTTAACTAAATTTAGCGTTTAAGTCCTAAAATCAGCTTAGTTGTGGAAATGAAGACAAAAAAATACCTTGTTATCATGTCATCGAGAGAGACATCACAACAAGGTATACTCACAAAATGTGAGAGCCCGTTACTAAGGCTAGTCTACGCCATCAATAATGCACGTAATGCGGCAAAATCATTTGCCATATCAACCGATAAGTTTGGCTTATCTGCACAATCAGCAAGTTCTTGTGGTAAACCAATGTCACGGCCAAGGATTTCTTCCACTGATTCTTTAAACTTCGCAGGGTGCGCCGTACACAAGAATAAACCGAATTCATCTTCGCTCAATTGCGCCGCTAAACGGTCATAAGCAATCGCGCCATGCGGTTCACATAAGTAACCTTGCTCATCTAATGCTGCAACAGCTTGTTTTGTGTCTTCATCTGATAAGAAGTCAGAGGCTAATTCAGATAAGTCCCACCCTTTAACACGTGCTAACTCTTCAATACGTGGCCAGTTACTTGGTACGCTCACATCCATCGCATTAGAGAGTGTTGCTTGCGTGGCTTTTGGATCCCATTCACCGCTTTGTAAATAACGCGGCACAGTATCATTGATATTCGTGGCAGCAATAAAGCGCTTAACAGGTAAGCCTAATGTTTTTGCTAATAAACCTGCTGTTAGGTTACCGAAGTTACCACTTGGCACTGATACCACTGTTTGTGCACGTTGTGCTTTTGGCAGTTGTGCGAATGCTTCAAAGTAATAGCAGATCTGCGCCATCAAACGGCTAATGTTAATTGAGTTTGCCGAGTTAAGGCCTATCGCCTGACGCAGTTCTGCATCATCGAATGATTGCTTCATTAATGCCTGACACGCATCAAAGTCACCATCAACGGCGATAGTGCGGATGTTACCGCCAAGCGTACAGAACATTTGTTCTTGTAAGAAACTGATTTTACCTTTTGGATACATCACCACGACTTCGATGTTTTCGATACCGTAGAAAGCATGTGCAACCGCAGCGCCAGTATCACCAGACGTTGCAGTTAGGATTGTAATTTTTTCACCTGACGTCAAACGAGATAGACATTGCGCCATGAAACGGCCGCCAAAGTCTTTAAATGCCAGTGTTGGACCGTGGAATAATTCTAATGCGCTGATCTTGTCGCTCACTTTCGTGACTGGCGCAGGGAAGTTAAATGCACCTTCAACAATATCATGTAATTCTTGTTCGCTAAATTCATCACCGATCAGTGATTGTAAGATAACGCGACTGCGATCAACTAGATTCATCTCTAGCAAGGCATCAATATCGTCAATCGGATTAATTTCGCTTGGAAAGAACAAGCCTTGATTTTTACCCATACCTTGTTTCACTGCTTGTGAAAAGCTTACTGTCTCTGCGTGATCTTTAATGCTATATAATTTCATTGTTGTTCATTCCCTAAAACATCATTGGTGCTACCTGCATGATAGCCATATCCTTGACTTCATAAGAGCATATAGCCCTTATTACTTGGATTCAATAGACAATCATGCAGTACTTGTCTGTTTATTACTGCAGCTTATTACAACCAGTGCTTATAACTCACTGCCAACAACACGTGCGCCCTGTTTATCCAGTTTACAGATGTGGGTAAAACCATCACCGTTTTGGATAAAGTTAGCGTCTAACCACACTTTTAACTTTTCAGCTTGTGCTAGGTCAGTCATCACGTTGAATACCGTTGGTCCTGAACCTGAGATACCCGTTGCTAACGCGCCGAGTTCTTTGGCATAGTCACGCACTTCATCAAATTTAGGGATAAGCTGTGAACGATACGGTTCCGCAATCACGTCTTTCAACATCGCCGCGGCTAGATCTTGTTGTTTGCTATAACAGGCGTGGATAAAGCCCGCTAAGTGACGGCCATACGTTAAACAATCACCACGGCTGTATTCAGTAGGTAAAATGTCACGCGCTGCAGCCGTTGAAATGCTAATACCAGGATAAGCCACGACCCAATACCATTCATCGAAACAAGGCACAGATTGACTGACAACCCCATTTTCACCGAGCATTAATTGCATGCCACCTAATGCACAAGGTGCGACATTATCATAATGTACGCTACCACTGATTTTGCCTTCAAGCTCACCCATTAATAACACCATTTCGTGTTCATCAAGGGTGTTATCATGAAATACATTCAACGCTTCTAGACCAGCAACAATTGACGCAGCACTCGACCCTAAGCCACTACCAATCGGTAAGTTTTTTTCTAACTCCATGACTATTTTTTTGATCTTTAAACCACGTTTCTCTAACGCGGCTGCATAACCAAGATAACAATCATAGATGATATTTTCACGGTAATCATCTGGCAGTTTATGCTTAAAACGGCCACTAGAAACTAAGCTAAAAGCCGTGTCAGCATCACTAATGAATACTTTATCACCGATGAGTGAGCCATCAATCGGCGCAATCGGAAAACCTAAAGCATCGAAACCTGCACTTACATTTGCTACCGATGCCGGTGCGAATACAACAATACTCATGACTAAATCTCCTGCTGCCAATTAAGGGTACGTAATACATCAGCAAATACGCCTGCTGCAGTCACTTCTGAACCGGCACCATAACCACGTAATACCATTGGGATTGGTTGATAATAACGGCTGTAAAATGCTAATGCATTCTCGCCATCTTTGACTTTATTCAGCGGATCAGATTCTGGTACGGCAGCAATGGAAACTTTGCACTTACCGTCTTCAATCTGACCGATATAACGTAACACTTTACCTTCTTCCGCTGCTGTTGCTTGTAAGTCAGCAAAATACGCATCAGCTTTTGGCAAGTTCGCCATAAACTCTTCATTGGTACCTGAAGCATCAAAACCAGCTGGAATGGCTTCTTCTACTTCAACCTGGTCTAATGTTAGAGTCATGCCTGCTTCACGTGCAATAATCAATAATTTACGCGCAATATCCATGCCGCTTAGATCTTCACGTGGATCAGGTTCAGTAAAGCCATTGTCGCGTGCTTGCGCAGTCGCTTCTGAAAAACTCATACCTTCATCTAACTTACCGAAGATGTATGACATAGAGCCTGACAAGATACCGTTAAAGCGCTCTAGCTGATCGCCCGCACTTAATAGATTCTGTAGGTTTTCAATAACCGGCAGACCAGCGCCAACATTCGTATCGTATAAGAAACGACGACGAGTTTTTAATGCTGTTAAACGCAACTCGTGATAATAATCCATGCTCATGGTATTGGCTTTTTTATTTGCCGCTACAACGTGGAAACCACGGCCAAGGAAATCAACATACTGGCTAGCAAGATTATCATTACTAGTACAATCAACAATCACAGGGTTGATGATGTGGCTATTTTTAACCAAATCTTCCAGCGCTGTTAATGAGAATTCAACGTCACTTGCAGTAAGATCGTCAGCCCAATTGGTTAATTCCAAACCTTCTGAATCTAATAACATCTGACGGCTATTGGCGATACCACATACGCGGATCTCGATTTGGCGTTCAGCTAAGAATGCTTTCTGACGTTTAATTTGTTCCACTAATGCCGCGCCAACACCACCGCAGCCTAATAAGAACAGGTCGATGTATTGTTGCTTACCGAAGAAAATATTATGCGACGCTTTAATAGCATCATTAGCTTGGGTTTCATCAATCACCGCAGAAATAGAACGTTCTGAAGAACCTTGCGCGATTGCCACTAGATTAACGGATGCTTGTGCCAATGCCGTGAAGAAACGGGCTGCGATACCATTGGCTTTACGCATGCCATCACCGACGAGAGAAACGATAGCTAAGCCATCAC
This sequence comes from Moritella sp. F3, assembly GCF_015082335.1. Taxonomy (NCBI): domain Bacteria; kingdom Pseudomonadati; phylum Pseudomonadota; class Gammaproteobacteria; order Alteromonadales; family Moritellaceae; genus Moritella; species Moritella sp. F3. The sequence goes on from NZ_BLRL01000002.1 coordinate 507,903, forward strand.
GCATTTCGATAGGCTCAAGTAGCTGATTGCTGATCTCAAGATTAAATTCATTATTCAATGCGAGTTTCGCTTTACCTGCATCATAGCTGTGGATACAGAAACTCACGCTGTATTCTGATGATGACTGAGTAATAAGGGCAATCGATACACCCGCACGAGAAACGGTTTCAAAGATACGGCCTGCCATGCCAACCATGCCTTTCATACCCGGTCCAGATACGTTAATCATCGTCATGCCACTTAGCTCTGATAATGATTTAACTTCAGCTTGGGTTTTTGACATTAGACCGCCAATTAACGTGCCTTCGCCTTCTGGATTTTTAGTATTCTTAATCAAACAAGGAATGTGGTGCTGAGCAATCGGAGCAATTGTTTTTGGGTGTAATACTTTCGCGCCAAAATAAGACAATTCCATTGCTTCAGGATAGCTTAATGTTTTAAGCAGTTTGGCATCTTTTACTAAGCGTGGATCGCAGGCGTAAACACCGTCTACATCTGTCCAGATCTCACAGCAATCTGCATACAGACACGCTGCCAATACTGCTGCTGAATAATCCGAACCATTACGACCCAATACAACTGTGTTGCCTTGTTCGTCACCTGCAGTGAAACCAGGCATTAAATAAATGTGGTCTGTTTTAATAGGATCTTGTTCGAAACGCGCACGTGATGCATCAATATCTACCGATGCCTCTAACACACTGCCTTTACCGACAAGTTTGTCTTGTGGCACGATCACTTCAACTTTAAAACCGCGTGCCAGTAATAGTTGCTCCATGCAAACAATACTCAGCTTTTCACCGGTGCTTAAAATCTTTGCTTCAATATTTTCTGGGCATTGCGATAATAATTTTACGCCGTGTAAATATTCTCTTAATGTCGCTAATGCAGCTTCAACCTGAGTTAATGCGATGTCAGCATTAAAATTAACGTATTGCGTCTTTAACCCTGCAACAAGCGCTTTAAAAATACCGTCGATTTCTTCTAATGAAGATTCAGCGTCAAGACCGCGAACTGTTTGTTGCACCGCGGCAACTAAATTGTTGGTTACTTTGGCTGGTGCCGATAACACCAATGCCACTTGTGACTGTTCAATGTTACTCACTGAGATATCAGCTGCACAGGCAAATCGTTCAGCATTTGCTAACGATGTACCACCAAATTTTAAAACTCGCATCCTTTGCTCCTTGTTGATACAAAAAAGCCCGTTCCTAAATGGTAACGGGCTTTTTCATTATTTCTGTCTTAGCCCTACGTGTCATCCCACCGTTGTAATAACAGTGTTAATAATGGTGGTGGTAATGAACGCTAAGCAATAAGTCATAATTATTTATATATAGTCTGTTAATTAATTTGTTTATAATTCCAATACCTATAGCAATATCAAAAAATGAGACGTTAAGCAAGTTTAAAATCGATTTAGTTGTCTATGGCAGCATCGCTAAATCAAGCTAAAGATGTTGAAATTAAGAGTAAACATGTTGAAATAATGTAAAAAGATTGCGATATTGAAGTATGTCTTACGTCCAAGGATTTGTTGTATGGAAAAAGTTTTAGAAGCGCAGATTGCGGGTTCATTATTAGAATCATTTGATGCTTTTTATAGCCGCTTTTTAGAAGTCACCCGTGGCGCCAAATTACGTTTTGAAAATGCCGATTGGCATGGCGTGCAGATCGCCGCAAAAAAACGTATCAGCCTTTACGATGACCACGTGGGTAAAACTGCGCAGCGCATGCAAGACCTTGCAGCCGAAACAGAAGCCGACCAAGTGTTCCTGCAAAGCATTAAACGTGAGTACGAGGCACTGTTACAGCATTACCCTAATTTTGAAATTGCCGAGAGCTTCTTTAACTCTGTTTATCGCCGTGTCTTTAAGCACACCAATATCTATAAAGACCAATTATTTATTACCAACGCCAACCGCGTTCGAGATCCCGGTTATCCCAACAATTTTTATCGCAGTTATACTCGCGGCGGTAACTTCTCAGTGATCTTACGCAAGATCATTTCAGGTTATACGTTTACAGCTCGCTGGGAGAATTTAGACCGCGACTTAACAAGTGTGGTGGACTACCTTAATGAGCACGCGCCAAAACAACTTACCGATGCCAAACACATCGAAGTGCACATGCTTAATGAAGTATTCTATCGTAACAAGGGCGCTTACCTGATGGGTAAGATCTTTGCTGATGGGCAAATGTACCCGCTGGTATTTCCGATTTTAAATAACGAAGAAAACGAGATTTATTTAGATACGGTTATTTTTGAAAAAGAAGAAACCAGTATTCTCTTCGGCTTTGCCCGTGCTTATTTCTTTGTCTATGCGCCAGAGCCCGGTGCAATAGTGCAATTTTTGAAACCGATGATCCCGAATAAAACCAACTTTGAGATCTACTCGGCAATCGGCTGTCAAAAACACGCTAAAACCGAACTGTTTCGTCACTATATACAGCACTTAGATAACTCTGACGATCAGTTCATTATTGCGCCTGGTATTAAAGGCATGGTGATGAGCGTATTTACGCTGCCTTCTTATGATGTGGTGTTTAAGATCATTAAGGATGAGTTTGCGCCACCGAAACAAATCGATCATGCCACGGTAAAAGCCAAGTACCAGATCGTAAAATCCCACGATCGTGTTGGCCGTATGGCAGATACTCAACAATTTAAGAATTTTGCTTTTCCCAAAGATCGTTTCAGCCAAGAGTTGCTCGATGAGTTATTAGCTGTGGCGCCGTCAGTGATCAAATTAACCAACAGTAAAGTCGTGATTAAGCATCTGTATATTGAACGTAAGATGATCCCGCTGAACATGTATCTTGAGCAAGCGAGCGAACAAGAACTTGATAATGCGATTGATGAATACGGTAATGCGATCAAACAGCTCGCGGCCGCGGATATCTTCCCGGGTGATATGCTCTTTAAGAACTTTGGTGTGACCCGCCATAACCGTGTGATCTTCTACGATTATGATGAGATATCGTATATGCATGAGGTGAACTTCCGGTATATTCCCAAATCGCGTTATCCAGAAGACATGATGATGGCGCAACCTTGGTTTGCCGTTGCCCCTAATGATGTATTTCCAGAAGAGTTCGAGACCTTCTTATTATCACGACCAGAAATTAACAAGTTATTTAAGAAGTATCATTCCGACTTGCTCGATGCGAATTATTGGAAAGGGCTACAAGACAATATTAGTCGCGGTAAATACAATGATGTATTCCCTTATCGCCGCGCGCGCCGTTTTGAACGGGACGTATTTGAACAGGACATGCTTCAACAGGATATAGAAGCTGATAATAGTCATTAATCTAGCGATGCCTGAATGAAGCAAAATGCTCAATCAGGTGACTATCACGCGATAAAATAGGATGGGGTTAATCAATGGTTAACCCCATCCCTTTATCTCTGATAAGTCATGACTCTCTCAGTATATAATCACTATCTCAGTAAATCATCAATGCTATAGTGATTAGCTAGCACGCTAAAGCAATGGCGTCTTGGCAACAACAACACCGTTTAAATCAGCATAGATATAATCACCTTCTGCAATACTCACCCCAGCAAAGTGTAAATCGATGCCTGCATCACCTAAACCACGCTTTTCAGTTTTAACTGGGCAAGCCGTGATAGCTTTGACGCCAAGCTCTAGTGTATTAATCGTCGCGACATCTCTGATCGCCCCATAAATAACAAAGCCAGCCCAACCATTATCAACCGCGTTTTCAGCAATCATATCGCCCAGTAACGCGCGTCGTGTTGAACCGCCGCCATCAATCACTAAAATACGTCCTTGCCCAGGCGTACCAGCCAGCTCTTTTACCAAGGAATTATCTTCAAAACATTTTACGGTTACCGCTTGGCCACTAAAAATAGTCGCCTTGCCATAACTTTGAAAAATAGGGTCCATCACAGATAATTTATCGAAGTGTTGATCACACAGATCAGGTAGTAGGTCTAACATAGTCCATCCTTAGAGTCGTTATTGTTGCTCGTTAATGTTCATAGCAATGTTGCCTAACGCGTTACTGTTGATGCGTGAATCGCAGCAAAATTGACTATAACGACTAACATATTAGCGCAGAACAAATATTCCAATCTATAATTAATTAACAAAGTACATACATTGGCAATCATGAATCAATAAAACTTACCAAGTTGTAATTTGATTACACATTTACGGATTAAAATAAGCGACTAAAAATAAATAACATGCTGTTATATTTGCTGCGATTCACAGCGTAAATAAGCACCACAAGCCAGTAATAGCGGGCATAAATGCAGATTAATGTGGAGAAGAAGACAATTCATAAATATTTTTTTGATCTTTAATAACCGCATGCAGCAGGCTAAAACGATAAGTTCGCTCTTGATTTAACCTAATAGACACTATTTTAAAACCACGTTAAAAATTAAAAATATAAATATAATAAATTGATTTATATACAATAAACCACCATTAAGTATCATATGAAAATGAACTAGATTCATTAACGGCCACTTTATAAGCAGCTAATTTAATTACAATATATCTAATCAGGGTTATTTGATAAATATCAAATCATGTTGAGTTATTACGTAACATAATTACATAAGGTTGTTATACTGCTGTTAATAACATATAATCCTACAGTTAAGGAAGCCATAATTCTAGATATTCTGCCGCAGCGAGCTGTTATAGATAAATAGTCTTATATTTCATGGATGTATTACTCTTACTCCCGAATTTATTGATATTCGTATTTAATGCATAATATCAATAGTCAGGGCATTATTTGATCCAAAGCGGAACTAGGTACGTTTATGCAAACCCCAAACATTCTTATCGTAGAAGATGAACTCGTTACACGTAACACCCTAAAAAGCATCTTCGAAGCTGAAGGCTATTCAGTACATGAAGCAAGTAACGGCGATGAAATGTATGAGATCATTGCCAATAATCCTATCAGCTTGGTAATCATGGATATTAACCTTCCAGGGAAAAATGGCTTATTGTTAGCACGTGAACTACGTGACCAACATAATGTAGCGCTAATGTTTTTAACTGGTCGCGACAATGAAGTTGACAAGATTTTAGGTCTAGAAATTGGTGCTGACGATTACATTACTAAACCGTTTAATCCACGTGAATTAACGATTCGTGCACGTAATCTACTTGGCCGTACTTTTACTAAACTGCCAGTAGCAGATGAAGAAAAAGCTATCGTTGAAGAATATGAATTCAATGGTTGGCGTTTAAATATCAACAGCCGTTCTTTAATTAGCCCGCTGGATGATTCATTTAAACTACCACGTAGTGAATTCCGTGCGATGCTACACTTCGTAGAAAACCCAGGTAAGATTCAAACACGTGCAATGTTATTGAAAAAAATGACAGGCCGAGAATTGAAACCACATGATCGTACTGTTGTTGTAACAATTCGTCGTATCCGTAAGCATTTCGAAAGTATTGCAGATACGCCAGAAATCATTGCAACGATCCACGGTGAAGGTTACCGTTTTTGCGGTGAATTAAGCTAAGCAGCATACCGCTAGCGATGCCGAAAATGTCTGTCACAAAAGACAACTACAAAAAAAGCGCTGATTAGCGCTTTTTTTATGCCAGTCTAAAAGTGTCGTCACAACATTTTTAACCGGTATGACATTAAGTTATATTTTCACGGCCTTTAACACCACGTAAAATAGCTTGTAATAACTCACTGGCATCAAACTTGGTCAGCGCTTCATCGGCACCAATCTGTTGTGCACGTTCAGTACTGATCGTGCTCGATAGTGAGGTATGTAAAATAATATAGGTCGCCGATACATTCGGTGTACTACGCACTTCAAATGCCACTTCATAACCATCTAATCCAGGCATTTCAATATCACTCACCAACACATCAATTGGTTTACCCGACTCTACGGCTGCTTGCATCGCTGTTAGTGCATCTTGACCATTCTTAGAGACTTGATAATGGATACCGGCTGCATCTAGCGCACTACCCAACTGGTTACGCGCAACCATCGAATCATCGACAACCAAGATCTCTTTGTTACGTAGCTCTTCTAGTTCTGCGGCACTAAATTGCGGTAATTCAATATGCTCATCATCCGGATAAATATCAGCTAACAAACGCTCAACATCCATTAGTTGTACTAACTTGTCTTCAACGTGCATCACGCCAGTGGTATAGATGTTACAACCCAAAGTAGCACTAGGTGCAGAGATATCTTTCCAACTGCATTCCATGATTTTGTCGATATGGCGCACTAAAAAACCAACCACTTGGCGGCTACAGTCGGTGATAATAATATTACACGAATCATATTCTTCTTTTGTTACTGGGCGATAACCTACGGCGCTCGCCATATCAATGATAGGAATGGTTTTGCCACGTAATGTCGCTGCGCCCATCACCATAGGGTGAGAACCGGGTAAGGAATAAAGCCGTGTAGAAGGCACAATCTCTTGTACTTTTAACGTGCCGATAGCAAATTTTTGCTGCAGATTTAACTTAAACAATAATAAACCTTGAGACTGACTCATTACTTTCCTTACTCGTTGACTAATAATACGATTAAACACTTACGACTATAGCATGATTAAGTATATTAATTTTGTTATCACGCAGATATAACGCTAAGCGACTTAAGGCTGCACAATTGATACTTAAATATGAGATATTAAAGGTAAAAAAAAAGGCCGCTATAATAGCGACCTTTCATTTATCAACACATCAATCTAAGTTATTAGCCTAAACCATTAACCGACAATATTAACCTAAGTTAACACGGGCATTGCGGAACATACGCATCCAAGGGCTATCTTCGCCCCACTCTTCTGGATGCCATGAGTTGCTCACACTGCGGAATACACGTTCCGGATGTGGCATCATGATAGTTACGCGACCATCCGTCGTAGTAAGACCGGTAATGCCTAATGGCGAACCATTTGGATTAGATGGGTATTGCGTCGTTGGTTGACCGTAGTTATCAACGAAGTTAAGGGCAACCGTACCACTGTTACTCAGTGCTTGCAGATGCGCTTCATCACGTAATTCAATACGACCTTCACCGTGAGATACAGCGATTGGCATTCTTGAACCAGCGAGGTCACCTAAGAATAATGACGGATTTTTCGGTACTTCAACTAAGCTGAAACGTGCTTCAAAACGTTCAGATTGGTTGGTAACGAAACGTGGCCATAATTCTGAACCAGGGATAAGTTCACCCAAGTTAGATAACATCTGACAACCATTACACACACCCAGTGAGAAGCTGTCTTCACGTGCGAAGAAAGCAGCAAACTGATCACGTGCTTGTGGGTTGAATAAGATTGATTTAGCCCAACCTTCACCTGCACCCAGTACGTCACCGTAAGAGAAACCACCACAAGCCGCAAGGCCAGCGAAGTCTTCAAGGTTAACGCGGCCGCTTAAAATATCACTCATGTGAATATCTTGAGCAGCAAAGCCAGCACGGTCAAATGCAGCCGCCATTTCCGTTTGCGAGTTTACACCCTGCTCACGTAAAATAGCCATTTTAGGTTGTACACCTGTCATGATGTAAGGTGCTGCAATATCTTCGTTAACATCAAAGCTTAAGTTAACGTTTAGACCAGGGTCTTTCACGTCAAGTTTAAGATCAAACTCTTGCTGTGCACAGCTCGGGTTATCACGTAAAGCTTGCATCTTAAGCGTTGTTTCAGCCCAAATTGCACGGAAGTAAGTACGGCTTTCAGCGAGTACGTTTTCGCCATTACGCGTGAAACGAACCATATCATCAGTGTTTGTCGAACCGATTACATGACAACATGCAGCAAGACCGTGGCCAGCTAGTGTTGTTAGTACTTGTTCTTTCATTGCTGAAGAGACTTGGATAACCGCACCTAGCTCTTCCGAGTAAAGCGCTGCAAGATCATCAGTACCTAGCATATCAAGTTCAACATCAACACCACAGTGACCAGCAAACGCCATCTCTGTTACTGTTGAGAATAAACCACCGTCACTGCGATCATGATAAGCCAATAAAGATTGCTCTTTCACTAATACTTGCATTGCATCGAAGAAGCCTTTCAGCTGCTCTGAGCTATCTACATCTGGTGTATGTTGACCCAGTTGCTTATATACTTGTGCTAATGAAGATGCACCTAGACGGTTTTGACCATTACCTAAATCGATAAGGATAAGGTCTGTCGCGCCTTTGTCAGTACGTAGCTGTGGCGTTACTGTTTTACGTACATCAGTCACACGGCCGAATGCAGTAATAATCAGTGATAATGGTGATGTAACTTCTTTGTTTTCACCTTCATCTTCCCAGCGTGTCTTCATTGACATTGAATCTTTACCGACTGGAATAGTCAGGTTCAATTCAGGGCAAAGTTCTTCACCAACGGCTTTAACAGCCGCGTATAAACCCGCGTCTTCACCTGGGTGACCCGCTGCAGACATCCAGTTAGCAGAAAGGTTGATGCGTGTTAAATCACCAATCTCTGTTGCTGCGATGTTTGTTAATGCTTCAGCAACGGCCATACGGCTTGATGCAGGGAAGTTTAACAATGCTAGCGGCGTACGTTCACCGATTGCCATAGCTTCACCAGCGTAAGTATCAAAACTTGCTGCTGTTACTGCACAATCGGCAACAGGAACCTGCCAAGGACCAACCATTTGATCACGCGCAACCAGACCCGTTACCGAGCGGTCACCGATGGTGATCAAGAAAGTTTTTTCAGCAATGGCAGGTAAACGTAATAGACGTTCTGAAGCATCTTTAACAGTAATGCCTGTAAAGTCTAATGCTTGACCTTCAGTCACTAGCGTTGTTGCTTCACGGTGCATCTTAGGTGCTTTACCTAATAATACTTCCATTGGCATATCAATTGGCGTTTCATCTAATAACGAATCCGTTACTGATAAATGCAACTCTTCAGTCGCCACACCCACTACTGAGAATGGTGTACGTTCACGTTTACAAATCGCTTCGAATGTAGCTAAGTTTTCAGGAGCAACAGCCATAACGTAACGTTCTTGTGATTCATTACACCAGATTTCAAGCGGTGACATACCTGGTTCATCGTTGTTAATATCACGTAGTTCAAACTTAGCACCACGACCACCGTCATGTACAAGTTCAGGGAATGCGTTTGATAAACCACCCGCGCCCACATCGTGAATGAAGGCAATTGGATTGTCTTCACCCATCTGCCAACAACGGTCGATAACTTCCTGACAACGACGTTCCATTTCTGGATTTTCACGTTGTACAGATGCGAAATCTAAATCTTCGTGTGACTGACCAGAATCCATTGATGAAGCAGCACTGCCACCTAAACCAATGTTCATTGCCGGACCACCTAGCGCGATTAATTTAGCGCCAACTGGAATATCACCTTTTTGAACATGCTGGTCACGGATGTTACCTAGACCACCAGCAAGCATAATTGGCTTGTGGTAACCACGTACTTCCACACCGTTATGGCTGTTAACTTCAGCTTCATAAGTACGGAAATAACCTAATAGGTTAGGACGACCAAATTCGTTATTAAATGCTGCGCCACCAAGTGGACCTTCTAGCATAATGTCTAATGCACTAACGATACGACCTGGTTTACCAAAGTCGGTTTCCCACGGCTGTTCAAATGCTGGAATACGTAAGTTAGATACTGAAAAACCAACTAAACCTGCTTTTGGTTTCGAACCACGACCCGTTGCGCCTTCATCTCGAATTTCACCACCAGAACCTGTCGCGGCACCAGGCCAAGGAGAGATTGCAGTTGGGTGATTGTGAGTTTCAACTTTCATCAGGATCTGAATATCTTCTTGATGATATTCATACTGCTGAGTTTTTGGATCTGGGAAGAAACGGCCGGCTTTTGAACCTTCCATCACAGAAGCATTATCTTTATATGCAGATAAAACATGATCACCTGTTTGTTCGAAGGTGTTCTTGATCATCTTGAATAATGATTTTTCTTGGTCTTGGCCATCAATAGTCCAATCCGCATTAAAAATCTTATGACGACAATGCTCTGAGTTTGCTTGGGCAAACATCATTAATTCGATGTCATTTGGATTACGTTTTAACTGCGTAAAACTTGCAATCAAATAATCGATTTCATCTTCAGCCAATGCTAAACCTAATTTAACATTCGCATCAACAAGTGCCTCACGGCCACCCTCTAAGATATCAACAGACTTCAATGGGCGCGCTTGTGCTTGAACAAATAATTGTTCCGCTGCATCTAAACAATCAAATACAGTTTCCATCATACGGTCGTGCATCAGGCTTGCTGCAGTTTGTAATTGGACTGGTGTAAGTGGTGTAGATGAAGAGAGGTAGTAAGCGATGCCACGTTCAAGACGTTTTACGTTAGAAAGGCCGCAGTTGATTGCGATGTCGGTAGATTTAGAAGACCAAGGAGAGATAGTGCCGGGACGAGGAGTGACGAGAAGGAGAGTTCCTTCGGGAGCGTGCTCTGTAATTCTTGGCCCGTAGGTCAACAATTTTTCCAGGACACTCCGTTCTTTGTCACTGAGCGGGGTTGTTACATCGGCAAAATGGACGTACTCCGCGTAAATTGTTATATCCGATAATCCTACATCATTACATCGTTCGACTAGCTTGCTAGTACGAAACTCAGAAAGCGCTGGCGCTCCTCGCATTATATGCATTAACTTTTTCTCACTAAAAGGGTTACTGGGGAAAAATCCCGAGTATTATATGCAAATTATGACCATAACGATAGCGTTACATGAGCAACAAGTTAATTTACTAATAAGTTTTTTTGCGCCTTAGCCGATAACATCATTAACAGTACTGATAACATTGTCATTTCATAGACATATGAGTACTGTTTTTTTATACAGTTATTTATGAATAAGTATTGTGTAATGGTAATGAAAACGCTATAAAGATAGATCCCATATAGATATTTATATTTTCATATTAAAAGGTTATGACTTGCAGATATTCTTAGTACGCTTACAACATTTTTTCAAACTGGCCCTACTCATTACTTTAGGCGCGGTCCTGTCCGGCTGCATGCAAGAAAATGATGAGCGCACTCAGCTTGAAAAAATCCAAGATGCGGGAGAATTGCACGTAAAAACAATCTATGGTCCAGCCAACTACTATCTTGATGGTAATAAACCGACTGGACTTGAGTATGAATTATTAAAAAAATTTAGTGATTACCTCGGTGTCGAATTAATTATTCACCCATATCACTCACTAAAAACCATGCTTGATGCTGAAAAAACCAAGGCAAAACCGTTTGCATTATCAGCAGCAGGTTTAACGCGCACCGAGTCTCGCGTAGCTGATTATCGCATGGGCCCAAGTTACTACGAAGTCAAACAATTACTCATTTATCGTAAAGGTAGTCTAAGACCCCGCAACCTACAGCAAATTGTCGACCCTATTTATGTTGTGAAAAGCTCAAGCCACGAAGAATACGTACAAAAACTACAACGTGATTACCCTGAGCTCAATCTGACTTACAAAACATTCCCAGATGAAGACCTTCTATTTAGTAACTTAGAAGAAGGGAAAATAAAATTAGCCATTGCTGACGATACTTCACTGTCACAGCATCAGTATTACTACCCACATTTAAACAAAGCCTTTGTACTTGAAAATAACCTTGATGTTGTTTGGCTAATGGATAAAAGTGATGACGACTCATTTGCGAATGCGGTATTAGCTTTCTTTACCTTGCAACAATTCTCGGGGTCGATGGAGTTATTACAAGAAAAATATTTTGGGCATATTGATACGTTTGATTTTGTCGATACCCGCACTTTCTTACGCCGTGTTGATTCGCAGCTCCCTAAGTACGAACCTTTATTCCGCAAATACGCTGGGCAATTAGATTGGCGCTTGTTGGCTGCGGTGAGTTATCAAGAATCACACTGGAATCCCACAGCACGCTCACCTACAGGTGTCCGTGGTATGATGATGCTAACGTGGCCGACAGCGCGAGAGTTTGGTGTTACCTCACGTATCGATCCTGTGCAAAGCGTAAAAGCGGGCTCAGCCTATTTAGCCAAGCTAATAAATCGCTTACCGGATACGATTTCCGAACATGAAAAACCCTGGTTTGCATTAGCCGCCTATAATATAGGTTACAGTCACTTAATTGATGCGCGTAAAATTACCGAAAAACTCGGTGGCAATGAAAATAGCTGGGCTGAAGTAAAAGCGATTATCCCATTACTGCAACAACGTAAATGGTATAAATATACGCGTTTTGGTTATGCTCGAGGTAATGAAGCAGTGAAGTATGTCAGTAATATTCGTAAATATTATGATAGCTTGCGCTGGTTTGATGAACAGATAAACATGACCGAGAAAGTTGCCCGTGAAGTTGGTCTTGAAATCTCCACAAAACCAGAGCAAGTATTGGGATCAAGTGAACTGGAGTAACATTCATCCGCTGTCACAATAGCCACATAAAACTGACATAAAAGTTTCATGTGCAAGTTATTTATATTACTGTATGTTAATGAACATAAAGATAAAAAAACGCCTAGGACTAGGCAGCGAAATTAAAGGAAAGCATGATGCTAAAGAAAAGATCTAAATTAAAAGTAAAGTCGCCAAGACGTCAAATAACACGTTCAAGAACAAACCGTTCGCTACTCAATCGTCAGCGATCTTTCTTTTTACAAAATGAGTTTGAAAGCCAACCGGCTATCCTAGACTAACCTTTCTGTAAGCGCTTCAGGGCTTTTTTCTCTTTACGGCGACGTTTAAAGAAATTACTTAATAATGCGCCGGTCTCACTAGCAAAAACTCCTGAACGTACTTCAATTTGATGATTCAACTGTGCATGCTCTACCAAGTTAAATACCGAGCCTGCCGCCCCCGTTTTTAAATCTACCGCCCCATAAACTAAACGCTTCACTCTGCTATGCACCATTGCACCAGCACACATAGAGCATGGTTCTAACGTCACATACAGTGTCGCATCAATAAGTCGGTAGTTAGCAACAGTTTGACCCGCAGCACGCAATGCAATAATTTCAGCGTGTGCTGTCGCATCGTGTAAATTAATCGCTTGATTCCAACCTTCACCAATAATTTCACCATCTAGTACGACAACCGCACCAACAGGCACCTCATCAATCGCTTCAGCTCGACCCGCAAGCATGATCGCATGCTGCATCCAACGTTCGTCAGCTTGGCTCTGTTCAATTGAACACTCAATGTCAGCACTACTTTCAATGCAGGCTGGAGTACTGGTTAGGCTGTTACTTAAAGTATTCTCTTCGGCAGTAATTTTGGCTATACGTTCAGTCATGATGATCTTTGCTGCTGGGTGATTTAAGTAGATAATAGCATAAATCACCCAACATCAAAGACGTGCTGCTAATGCGGCCAAGCCATACTGGCATTCACGGTTATTTTTGGCTGTACCAAGCTTTCACAATAAGCACCCAAATTATTCGATGCATAAAAGTTCACCGGTAACATGGTACTTTGCGTTGCCGCTATTTGCGCCTTGGCTTTATCATCCACAACCAGTCCCCACATAGTGGTAAAGTCGGTAACATCACGTTCTATTGCCGTAGACATCGCAATAGCTAACCACTCATTTTTACCGATAGATTTCGCTTCAGCTTGTGAATATTGACTAAATCCCAGTGCATCTCGCGTCGTCAGCCAAGTTGCATCCAGTTTCACTGCGGTAGTGAAGTTACGATCTAACACATGTAGTCTGGCAATCAAATGCCAACCAATATCGAGCGTACCTGCATTTTGTGCTGCCATCATCGCTTGGATCATGATCATGGCACCATTTGACCAGCTGTTTAACTCAAGGCCTTGCATGTATTGATACGAATCAACGCCCTGCTGACGACTGGCTTTCAAATGCGTAAACATACTTTCAAAATTAAGCTTTTGGCACACAGGCGCATTGCCTGTTTTTTGGTAATTCATGTGTTTGGTAAAATAGGAGTAATAGTTAGTACTTGAGTGCGAGTCCCAGCCACTAAATCGGAAACGTCCACTTTCTTGCGTATGACCGATTTCATGTAAATCACCGTGACCCAGTGGATTGAAGTTCCAATTAGCGTCATATGGATTACCCGAACAACCTGAACCACACGTCGCGCGATCAGCATTGAAATGATGAATCTGATCTTTATAGGCTAACGCTAACCCTTTCGTATTGGCAAAACTAACGACCTCAGCCAATACCTCAATGTTTGGCCCTTCAAAGCCGCCGAGCGCTTTTTCATAGCCATGGGTATATTTCTGTGTGGTTGTCGCCAGTAGCGAAAGATCTGACCATGTTGGATCCGATATCGTTTTTAACATTTTATCTGTGGTTGAATGCACTTGAAAATTATCAGTAATGAACTCTGCCCAATCATATTGGTTAGCGTTCACTTGTGCGGTAAATGCGACACTATCACTATTACTTCGCCACACAGGATGTAAGCCCACATTTACAAAAGTAAAATCAACTTGGGCTAATGGCTCTGTAGCAACAACATTAGTCTGGGTATCAAAACCGACTTGCAGCAAGCCACCATAAGCAGACGTTAGCGTGAGCGTTTCTCCTGACTTGATATTATAGCTTTGTGATTTGACAAACTTTGGTCGACTGTAACCGTCTTTTGCTAAGTATTCGTGCGTAGAACCGCTGCGTAATGTATTCATAAATACACTGGTATTCACGTCTACATTATCATTACGCGTGATCGTCACGGTTTTTCCCGGCAGTACATATACACCTGCGGCTTGGAACGTACCGCGCGTGCTAAGGCTAACCTGCTGAGTAACGGGCGTTATATGAGAGAAATCACTGCGACTAAAACTACCCAAACTCGCTTGCGCAGCATTAATCAGCCGATTGTTGAATAATACATGGTCTGCGTATAAAGAACGTAAAAATACGTTAGCGTTGGTATCGACTTTATTCATGGGAAATAATACGTCTTGACGATATTTGTCACCGAGTAAGATCAATAGCTTTTGATATTTAAAGACATCATCCTCGAACAAGGCAATTTTATTTTTATCAAAATTATCGATCTGCGCTTTGATCATGTTTGCTGCTTGATAAAACTGCTCATCCATTAAAGATCCTGGTTCGCACGTTTTATCGTTACATTGCGATAGGTCAACAGAGAAACTATTGGTGTCCAGACGATTTAACAACGCCAGTTGCAGTTCAATATCATCAGGTAGCGAGTCATAATCATCCATCACATTAAACGCGGTGGTGCCAAATTTACGCCAGTAGTTATCACCTATATAGGTAATATGCAGTAATTCGAATAAGGCTTTCCCTAACGGTTTAAGATTACCGTCGTGATGCACATATAATATTGATATACCTTGTGTTAATAATGTTTCCACGTTCGCAACATAATCACTCAACTCATCGTCGCTGAGTCCACCTGTATACTGCGACAAGATCACTAAATCTGTATCTTCGCTAACACAACTTACTAATGCCGAACCATCGCATGATTGCGGTAAATTATAGCTAACGTTATCTGTGTAATGTTCATCAAACCATTTACGCGTTAGCGTTCTGTCTTGAAAGTAATATGAGTCATCCAATTGCGACATCACAATCTTTAGCGGTTTCTCAGGCGAAAAATCATGACGCTGAGATAGCCAGTTCGTCGCATTTTTTAGCCATGATTCCATTTCAGCATTTAATGCGTTGTTATCCCGACCTTTATTACGGAAAGGATTTGAGTTTAATGCTAAATAGCGGCCTTGTGCTTTATATTGACCAGCAATAGCAACAGGTAAAGCTTCAGCCGTCCTCTTGCCGTCATCATATTCGGGAATAATCGCATTTGATTCAAGGACTGAATAATTTATACCATAGGTATTTTTAAATGCTGCAGCGTCATGCGTCGGCCACCAAGTTAAATCAGTTAAAGTCGACGCATCTTTAGCTCCGATATTAAATAAAGTGTGCTTTATAGACTTTGCAGTTGTTTGATTGGCCGTGACAGTATGCTTAAGCTCTGCAACCAACAATGATGCATCATCAACATAACTGACATCGCCAGTCGCAAGTGCTTGTGCAATCTCAGTTGGTGTTACGGGTAGTGGTGCCGTTATTAGCTCATCAATCGCAGATGATTCAGAGTTACAACCCACCACCAGCGCTAGACTAAGTCCCATTACTATATTTGTATAATTCAATCTGAATCCCTTCCAGTCCATTATAAAAGCGCTACGCCTGATCCTGCGCATATTTTCCATATGCAATAATAATAACAGAAGTACATGTTAAATGAAGACGCATAAGTTATATATAACAAACACTTACACAATCCACATCATACCACCACGCAACATTAATAACCTTAATCATACGTAATAATACTTAATTATTAGCGTCTTTGTCCGTTTTAGGCAAAAGTGACGACCTGACACGAAACACCACTAAACACAAAATGGAATCATGACAATGAAGTTAATAAAACTAAGGCGTTACACCGGTATTTTTATCGGTTGCATGGCAATAAGTGCCTGCCAATCAGATGACGAAAGTAGCCAAGCACCGATTGACATGTACGTCCCCTTTTCAGTTAGCGCCTTACCTATGCCTAACGATGGTTATGGCTATGATGACGACTTCACTATTTCATTGCCCGGTGAGGATGATGTCACAGGTGTAGACAGAGAGAATTTCTATCGTAGCTCAGATACAGTTTACGCCGCCTTAGATGGTTGGGGTTTATGTACCGAGCCAATGCAAATTCCAATTTCGAGTCTCAATAGCAACGAAAGATACCCACTTAATCCAAATACATTAGCTGACAATGTTGTTTTGATTAAAGAGGATGGTACACCTGTTGAAACCAATATTTCTTCAACCAGTGAAAATATTCAGATCGAATGTACCGCGACCTTAACTGAAAATAGTACTTATTTTTTACTCGTCAATGATCATGTCGAGACATCAGATGGGACACAGCTACAAGCCGATCCCGCGTTCACAGAATTACAGAACCCAGATATAGTCCCAGCAACATTAACGGAACAAGAACAATTAGTACAAGCACAAATACAAGCAGCAAAAGCTGCTGCAGGAACAACTATTTCGGGAGAGATCGTTTATGCAGCACAATTCTCAACACAAAGTAGTCATGCAATTTCAGATAGCATTATTGAAAATAACAAGTCGGCATTTCTTGGGCACTTAACCCCCGATAACGTCGGTGGTAGAAAAGCATACGACACCTATAAAGCACCATTAACCCTACCTTTCTATTTACCTTTCACTGAGGATTATAGTGAAAACTGTCTAGTCGATGAATTCGACCCGATTGTGGCCTGCCCTGAACTTTACCAATGGATGAGACCAGCTGGAGATCCAGAGGGACATTTGACACGAGATAACAGCCTACCTGAATCAGCACCTTTAACTATTATTGTTGATATCTATACACCTAAAGGTTGGGAAGACCAGGGAAAACCAACATTACCTGTTGTGCAATTTATTCACGGTGTGACCGCGAATAAAGGTACCGCGTCATTAATGGCCCAAGACTATACCGATGAAGGTTATATCGTTGTTGCTATTGATATGCCATACCATGGCGAGCGCATTATGCACGACAGAGAAGGTAATCAGATTGGCGCTGAAATTAACAAAGCCGATTTTATCAACATTAGCTCCCCTTTAACCCTTAGAGGTAACTTAAACCAAGCGGTATCCGATAACCTGAGTTTGCGTGGCGCTTTAATCGCTGCACCTTGGGCTGATGAAAATGACATTCATCTAATAGGACATTCACTCGGCGGTATTGTCTCAGTGATGGTCAGTGAAATGTCACAAACAACAATTCAGCCAATCACTAGAACTCAAGATTTAACCTATAAAACGGTCAACTTCGCGGTACCAGGTCAAGGCCTCGTTAACTTAGTTTTGACCTCTGATATGCTCGGACCAGAAACAGAAGAATCAGTAAAAAAATCACCCGATATTCAACGAGGTATTGCTGAGACCGTCATTCCTGAACAATGTGACATTAGTAATAGCAACGAAGAATGTATTTTAGCATTACGTGCCTTTAGTGCTGAATCGACTCACAATACAGGTGTTGTCACTCAGCTAGAAGACGATATCTACACACTTATTTTACCGGGTTTTAAGCAAGGAATTCAAGCTAGTGTCGATAGTGCAGATCCCGCTAATTTCATCCACCGCCAAGTAGCAAACCTCCAAGCAACCCTACTCATTGAAGCCATAGGTACTTGTGGGGAGACTTGTGAAATCGGTGAATATATGCCTGATTATGTTGTGCCGAACAATAGCCCGATTAATGTATTAACAGGGACAGATCCATTAATCTCTGCACTAGCATTAGACGATATTAGAGATGATACAACAGGAGGAAGTGGCATTACCGGTACGATTCGAGGTGTGATACGAGCAACCACAGGTGGGCATGGTACGTACCTTTTCGCCTACGAAGGACCAATGGATGAAAGCGGCGCACCTGGCACATCAGAACTCGGAAAAGTACGCACGGCGACTGAAACACAGCAAATAGCCATTCGCAGCATGATCTTTAGTGATGGTGTTGATATAGAAATAGATGATCACACAAATATCGAAATCGAGGAAGTCCAATGAGACACTTACGCCGAGCTTACCCAGTAATCATGCTTGCCTGTATAGGTAGTCAGGTCCAGGCCGCTGGTTTCCAACTAAATGCACAGTCTGCAACAGGTTTAGGTCGCGCATACGCAGGTGATGGTATTATTGCTGACAATGCCTCTGTCATGGCTAAAAACAGCGCCGCGATGGCATTGTTTGATCAACCATCATTATCTGTCGGTGCTATTGGTGTCATCACTGATGTAAGCCTCACTGATGCATCTTATACACCAATGGTTGATGATACAGTTGATGCGAATGTTGATGATATTGCTAATGCGGCATTCATCCCCAATTTCTACTATGTTCACCCTATTGCTGATTCCGATTTAACACTGGGTCTGGCTATGTACTCTAACTTTGGTACCAGTGTCGAATTTCCGGATGATTATGTAGCTAGTGAATTCGGTGGCGAAACATCACTTACTAGTATCAACATTGGTCTTTCTGCTGCTTATCAACTTACTGATAAATTAAGCTTAGGTGCCGGGCTAGACGTTATTTATGGCGAAGGGCAAATCTCCCGCGATAACCTGCTTGAAGTGGAAGCCGATGGCGTCGCTTATGGCTTTAATCTTGGCTTAGCTTATGAGTTTAACGATAATAACCGTATCGGTTTAAGTTATCGCTACAGCCCTGATTTAGAAGCGAGTGGTGATGTAGATATGACAGGTGAAGGCAGCGCGGATAGTATCAACATTCCCTTACCCGATATGATTGAATTGTCTGGTTATCATCGCGTCATGCCAAAACTTGCGTTCCACTACAGCGTCCAATATGTGCAATGGTCTGAATTTGATTCGTTAACATCGAGTGATTTCGACAGTAACATTAAAGATTATGCATGGACTGATGCGGGACATATTTCTGTTGGTACTACCTATTATCCATCAGAAAGCTGGGAGTTACGCGCGGGTTATATGTATGACCATGCGCCAACCGACAGCTTGGAATCAGTATCAATACCTGATTCTAACCGTCACTGGTTATCAGTCGGTACGACGTACAAGTTATCACAATCACAAAGTATTGATTTAGGTGTCAGCTATATTCTTGGTGAAGATACCGCGGTAGAAGAAAGTCTCACAACCATACCAGGAACAGAATCGAGCATTAATGGCGTTGTTGAATCCAGCGCTTGGTTATTTGGCTTGCAGTACAATCATTCGTTCTAACGATTTAGCTATTACCCCAGCCTTAAGCACATACTAACTAGTTTAATATTACGCATTCAATTAGCTAGTTAGTATGCATTTCGTTGACACCTAGTCCCGCGGTTTAAAATAAAATGCCCCACGTTCTGCAAATACCACCAACGCACGGTCGTTATGCAGGGGTCTAAACGCTAACATATTCTCGGTTGTATGCATCTCTGCACGACTGACTAATTTCTCATATAATGCTAATGGAGCTTTACTCTCTTGATCTGCGAGTAACGGTTCGCTTTGAGCAATATTTAATGATAGTAACCCGTCCTCCAGAGTGTAATTCCCTACTGATGAAAAGCCTATATTCTTTGGTATTACAAGATAATATTCAAACAGACCATTTTCTTTTAGCTCTAATCCCGCATTGATATCAATGGTATGTGATTTATCAAAGCTCGTATTAATGTACATACGGGTGTTTGAATTAAACCGTTCATTCATCTCGGGCGTTGACCATTGATTGCCAATATAACCCGTGACTAATCCGCTTAATGCCACGGTTAGCAATGCTACTTTATTCACAGTCCACCTCCAGCTCATCCTGATAACTGATCGATGCATCGTCAGTATCAATTAATAACGATAATCCATTGGCATGGTAAATCGTAACATCCTGAAATATCATTTCCGTTTCTGTCTCAGGATCAATAAAGGCGCATTTAGCGAACTGTTCAATATAGTAATGCTCAGCTGATGCCCACGGTGAAGAGAAAGTGTGCCATAACATAAAGGATGCCCCTGATATCATCAGATACACCGCGATATAGCGTCCGTATACATTAAAAAAACGATGCTGAGTCGAAGGGTTTACATTGGACGGTTTATTTTCCGGCTTAATCTTTGCGCTGCTGTCGACTTCTTCGGTCTGCTTCGGGGCATAAGGACTGACCTTGCCTAAAAAAGCATAGCCTTTACCACGTTGGGTTTGAATAATTTTCGTGTCTTTATCTTCGAGTGCTTTTCGACAGTTAGAGATTGCATGTAATAAGCTACTGTCTTCAACAATAATGCCCTTACTTAACCACACTTCCTCCATCAAATCCTGACGCAGTAGTAATTGGCCTTGATGCTGGATCATATAGCGTAATAATGACACCTCATTACTGCCTAAACTTGTGCGTAATCCAGTACTCAAACTCAAGATTATTGCATTATCGAAATCTACGACATAATTTTCATTGACGATCATCATTGGTAATTACTATTCACTCTAAATAAAGCACAGTGTTATATTATAACATTGTCATTAGGACATTTACCCAAAATATAATCCTGTTTTATAAAAATAAACATATTAAAGACAATAAAAAAGGGTAAGCCTGATTATCTCAGACTTACCCTTTCATCGTTAATCTAGTTGATTAGCGTTATTTTATGTCCAGTCTAGAATAACTTTACCAGACATACCTGAGCGCATAATATCAAAACCTTCTTGGAATTGATCAATTGGGAAGTGATGCGTAATGATTGGTGTTAGGTCTAAACCTGACTGGATTAATGCAGCCATTTTATACCAGGTTTCAAACATTTCACGACCATAGATACCTTTAATAACTAAACCTTTAAAGATAACATTGCCCCATTCGATGCTCATAGTGCTTGGTGGAATACCTAGCATAGCCACTTTACCGCCATGGTTCATCTTGTCTAACATATCGCTAAATGCAGATGGAACGCCTGACATTTCAAGACCCACATCGAAGCCTTCAGTCATTTTAAGCTCGTCCATTACATCTTGAAGTGATTCAGTTGCAACGTTTACAGCGCGAGTAACACCCATTTCGCGAGCTAGATCTAAGCGGTATTCATTTACGTCTGTGATCACAACATTACGTGCGCCAACATGCTTACATACTGCAGCAGCCATGATACCGATTGGACCAGCACCAGTGATTAATACATCTTCACCAACAACGTCAAATGATAATGCTGTGTGTACAGCGTTACCAAACGGGTCAAAGATAGCAGCCATGTCATCAGAAACATCATCAGGTAATTTGAATGCGTTAAATGCAGGGATCACTAATAACTCAGCGAATGCACCTTCACGGTTAACACCAACACCAGTCGTGTTACGACATAAGTGTGTACGGCCTGCACGACAGTTACGACAGTGACCACACGTAATGTGACCTTCGCCAGATACACGGTCGCCGATGTTGAAGCCACGCACTTCTTGACCGATGCCAACAACTTCGCCCACATATTCATGACCAACAACCATAGGTACTGGAATTGTCTTTTGTGACCATTCATCCCAGTTGTAGATATGGATGTCTGTACCACAAATTGCAGTTTTACGAATTTTGATTAACAGATCATTATGTCCAAGCGTTGGCTCTTCAACATCTGTCATCCAAATACCTGGTTCAGGCTTTAATTTTGCTAGTGCTTTCATTTATTATTCCACTTGTCTTGATTGTATTAAGCACCAAGATCTTGATGCTTAATAAATTGTTTCTTTAGATAATGCCTAAGTCTTTACCAATACGGGTAAATGCAGCAATCGCAATATCAATTTGTTCTACGCTGTGTGCTGCTGACATTTGTGTACGAATACGTGCTTTACCGTGTGGTACTACAGGGAAAGAGAAGCCAATGACATAGATGCCTTCAGCTAATAAACGCTCAGACATTTCAGCTGCAAGTGCTGCATCACCAATCATTACAGGTACGATCGCGTGATCGGCACCAGCCAGTGTAAAGCCAGCTGCGCTCATTTCATTGCGGAAATGTTCTGCATTTGCTTTTACTTTTGCACGTAGGTCATGACCTTCTTCCATCATTTCGATTACACGAATAGACGCTGCAACGATTGCAGGCGCTACAGAGTTAGAGAATAAGTACGGACGTGAACGCTGACGTAACCAATCAACAACTTCTTTTTTAGCTGAAGTGTAACCGCCTGACGCGCCACCAAGTGCTTTACCTAATGTACCCGTGATGATGTCAACACGGTCCATAACGCCACAATGTTCAGGTGTACCGCGACCGCCTTCACCAACAAAACCTACAGCGTGAGAATCATCAACCATCACTAATGCGTTGTATTTATCTGCAAGATCACAAACACCTTCAAGGTTGGCTATCACGCCGTCCATTGAGAATACACCGTCAGTTGCGATTAGCTTGTGACGAACACCAGCAGCGTCTGCAGCAATTAATTGCTCTTCAAGCGATGCCATGTTGTTATTTTTATAACGGAAACGTTTTGCTTTACATAAACGTACACCATCAATAATAGATGCATGGTTAAGTTCGTCTGAGATGATTGCATCTTCAGCGCCTAACAATGTTTCGAACAAACCTGTGTTTGCATCAAAACATGATGTATACAAAATAGTATCTTCCATACCTAGGAAAGTACTGATCTTGCTTTCTAATTCTTTATGTTTGTCTTGAGTACCACAGATAAAGCGTACTGACGCCATACCAAAACCGTGGCTATCTAAACCAGCCTGTGCCGCTGCAATTAGATCAGCGTGGTTCGCTAAACCTAAGTAGTTATTCGCACAAAAGTTAACAACTTCATTGCCAGCCACTTGAATGTTGGCATTTTGGGCAGAAGTGATCACGCGTTCGTTTTTGTAAAGACCATCAGCTTTAGTTTGTACTAGCTGAGATTGAATTTGCGAATAAAATGATGTGGTCATCCGGCCAACTCCTAAGGTTAATATCGATTTGATATGGAAACGCCACGCATTCTACTAAACATAGCTGTTCAAACCAGAAGTATATGCCAAATAGGCAAGTATTTTTTGCAAATTTGTTACTCAGCACCACTTATTGCAACATATAACCAGTAAATCTGATAAAAAAAACCAGCTAAAGTAGCTGGTTTTTTTGAGTTCCAGGATAGAAAGCCTGAATCTGTCATTTATTCAGGGTGATTCACTAGTTAGCAACACGCTTATATTCACGATATTCTGGTGACCAGAAATTCTTTTCAATATTTTTGCGGATCACTTCATCAGATGTTTGCAGCGCTACACCTTGTAGTTGTGCTGTTTTTGCTACCCAAAAAGCAATCTCTTTACTCACTGAATGAATGTCTGTTAATGGCGGTAACAATGGCCCCTGCCCATCACGACCTAACGGTGAGCAATCTGCTAATGCACGACTTGCTGCCATCAACATTGCGTTAGTAATACGCGTAGCTTCTGCCGCAAGTACACCTAAACCAATACCAGGGAAGATATAACTATTATTACACTGTGCGATAGTGATCAAATCATCACCATAACTTACAGGTGGGAACGGGCTACCAGTCGCAACAAGTGCGCGGCCTTCTGTCCAACGAATAATATCTTGTGGCGTTGCTTCTACACGTGAAGTAGGGTTACTCAGCGGAAATACAATCGGACGCTCAGTATTTGCCGCCATCGCTTTAATCACTTGTTCTGTGAATAAACCAGGCTGCCCTGATACACCAATTAGAATAGATGGTTTTGCATGTACCATCACATCCAGTAATGAAATCACATCACTGTCAATATTCCACTCATCACGTAGGCCTTGGTGCTGTACTAGTTTCTGTTGGAAGTCTAATAAGTTTGGCATTTTGTCTGTTAGTACACCAAAACGGTCAACCATGAATACACGCGCACGTGCTTGGCTATCCGATAAACCTTCAGATTTCATTTGTGCAACAATTTGCTCGGCGATACCACAACCCGCAGAACCAGCACCTAAGAACGTAACTTTTTGTTCACTTAACTTAGTTTTTGCAGCGCGACAAGCAGCCATTAAGCTACCTAATGTAACAGCGGCTGTACCTTGAATATCATCATTGAAACAACAAATTTTATCTTTATAGCGTTGTAATAATGGCATTGCATTTTGTTGAGCGAAATCTTCAAACTGCAACAATACATTTGGCCAGCGACGTTTTACAGCGTCAATAAACAAATCTAAAAATTCATTATATTTGTCTTGGTCAATACGCGGCTTACGCCAGCCCATGTACATAGGATCTTGTAGCAGTTTCTCGTTATTGGTACCCACATCTAATACGATAGGTAAACAGTTCGCAGGGCTAATACCGCCACACGACGTATAAAGTGACAGTTTACCAATCGGGATACCCATACCACCGATACCTTGATCACCAAGACCAAGAATACGTTCACCATCTGTTACTACGATCACTCTTACATTCTGCTTATTTACATTATGTAGAATGTCATCGATGTTTTCACGTTCAGGGTAAGAGATAAATAGACCGCGAGCACGACGGTAAATATCTGAGAACTGCTGACAAGCAGCACCAACCGTAGGGGTATAAATAATTGGCATCATCTCTTCAAGATGATTATCCACTAAACGGTAAAACAAAGTTTCATTGGTATCTTGGATGTTACGTAAGTAAACGTGTTTATCCATCGCACTTTCAAAGCCACTGAATTGCTTGTAGGCACGTTCAGATTGTTCTTGGATAGATTCAACCATCGGCGGGATTAATCCCGTAAGGTTAAAACTTTGGCGCTCAATAGCACTAAAACCACTGCCTTTATTTAATAAAGGAGTTTCTAATAATGCAGAGCCAGCGTAGGGTAAATACAGAGGACGATTTGTTGTGCTCATTGATATCTCATATATATGAAAGAGTGCAGTATGCTACCAGACGTAACTACTGGACGGGCTAAAATGACGAAGGAATATACTCGGCTAAGCTATCATAATCTAAAGAAAAAAACTAAAGATAACGATAATAGCTGAAAATATATTCCTTTTTACATATACAGAAAATCAGGCGTTTTGAGGCTGCTTATTTAATTCAGATAATCTTGTTTTTGTACTGTATTTTGCAATAACTCAGGCTGAATTTTCTGTAAACTTAGATTAATAATTTGGCGGATCCGCTCTCTCGACATAGATAAACGTTCACCAATCACATGCAGTGTGAGTGGATCTTCTTCACCGAGTCCGAATCTCAATTCAATGATTTTTCTATCTCGTTCCGATAAGTGCCCTAATACTTCACTTAAATAACATAAAGTATCGGCATCTTCGAGCTCATCGTTCGGTTTACAGATAGAATAATCTTCTAACATGTCAACTAACGCAGTACTCGAGTCTCGATCTGTAACAATTGTTTTATCTAAACTCGCTTCATTGAAATAATAGGATAACACTTCAGTAACTTGTTCGTACTGCATTTCCAAAAATTCTGCCAATGCCATCACATCATGAGTACACTGTAAGTCTAATTCTTGCTCACGTGCTGTTTTTAAAATGCGTTTATATACTTTGCCAATATGAATCGGCACGCGAATAGTACGTGACTGATTCATAATAAAGCGTTCGATATTATTTTTGATCCACCAAACTGCATAGGTAGAAAAACGAAAACCTTTCGTCGCATCGAATTTCTCAACGGCATGAATTAATCCGGTATTCCCTTCCTGGATTATATCAACGAGCGGCAAAGAAGTGTGTTGGTAGCGTTTGGCGATATTAATCACTAAACGTAAGTTAGATTGGATCATACGCTTTCGTGCTTTCTCATCACCTTCATGGGATGCGATCGCTGTTTCATACTCTTCTTCTTTAGTTAATAACTTACTGCTTCGGTTTACTTGATACATGTATACGTCTAGTGCGTTGGACTCGTTAGATAATTCCATTTTTCTATCTCCTAAGCGAGTCTCTCCATTCGAAACCACGCTTACAAATTAAACATACCTAGCAACAACAATAAAACTAACTAGAAACAAATTTTGATCAAAATATAATTCAGTAGAAATAAGGTTAGTCGGGAATTCAATTTTGGAAAGGTCTTCATCACAAATTATTAAAAAAAACAGCAACATTCTTAGGTTAGTAATAAAAACAGATAAAACCAAGCAAGGTCAGACCAGTTAATATTATTTAACCACTATTTTTAAAAGTTTGTTTCAAATTTAAAATACTTAAAAAGAAAATTTAACTACCAAAAGTTAGTTACTTATCAGAGAAAGCGGTCATTAAGAAGGGGGAAAATAATATAACGACAATATTACAATAGAGAGTAATTAAATAAAGGAAATGGCGACTTAACATCAATGTCGATTAAGCCACCAACAAAACTACTTAGACTTCACACGTACGTTCAATACGACGTGATTTACCATTATCATCAATTGCAACATAAGTGAATGTTGCTTCAGTAACGATATAACGGAAATTAAACTTCGGCGCATTAATCACAGGTTTAACCCAGATTTCTAGCTTAATCGTCATTGATGAATTACCAATGCGTGAGCATGAACCATAACAGCAAACCACATCACCCACTGTGACCGGTTGGTGGAACGTCATGCCATCGACCGAAATAGTAGCAACCCTACCCTGGGCGATCTCTTTCGCTAAAATACCACCTGCAATATCCATTTGTGACATGATCCAGCCACCAAAAATATCGCCATTGGCATTGGTATCAGCAGGCATTGCTAACGTACGTAAAATCAAGCTGCCCGTTGGGATGCGAGATTTATCTGCTGACGTTTTCTGGTTATTTTCTACTGCTGTTGTTTTATCTGTCATGCTAACTCCGACATTACCTTATTTATTATAATTATAATTTATCTGCCTTATTTTACACAAAATAAGGCTTTATTTTACATCGTATGAAAATGCTTAATCTCTGCAATTAATAAGTCGATTGCGTCGACTGTAATATCTTGGTGTACCACAAAGCGGATCGCGTTACTTGCACTAATAATGATGCCTTTAGTCCGTAAGTATGCTGCAAGTGCTTTACCATCTTTACCTGTGTATTGGGTAAAGATCATATTGGTTTGCACACTGTCTAAGTCGAAAGTGAATTCAGGTAACGTCAACAATTGCTGCGCTAAATACTGGGCATTGTCATGATCAACACTCAGTTTTTCAACCTGCTCATCAAGCGCTAAAATACCTGCAGCAGCTAAAATACCCGCTTGACGCATACCGCCACCAAGCATTTTACGCCAGCGTCTAGCACTGCGAATTAATGCTTCACTACCCAGTAATAATGACCCTACTGGTGCAGCAAGTCCTTTCGATAAACAAATCGATGCAGAATCAAAATATTGGGTGATTTCACTGGCATCCACATTCAATTTAACTGCGGCATTAAACACCCGCGCACCGTCAAGGTGAATACGTAAGCCATGCTCAAACGCCAATGCTTGCGCTTGTGCTAAATACTCAAGTGATAACACTTTTCCGCCAATGGTATTTTCTAATGACAGTAATTTAGTTTTGGCATGGTGATCGTCATCAGGCTTAATGTTGTCACGGATAGCTTGTAGACAAATACTGCCGTCGGCTTCATTCGCAATAGGTTGTGGTTGTACGCTGCCAAGTACTGCGGCACCGCCGCCTTCCCAACGATAGTTATGCGCATTTTGACCACAAATATATTCATCACCACGTTGGCAATGCGCCATAATAGCTAACAAATTAGCTTGTGTACCTGAAGAACAGAAAATAGCGGCATCGAATCCGTAACGTTCAGCGGCCATCGATTCCAATTTATTTACCGTTGGATCATCACCGTAAACATCATCACCAACAACGGCGGTCGCCATCGCGTTACGCATTGCAGCTGTTGGTTGTGTGACAGTATCACTTCTAAAGTCAAACATTTGCCTCTCCCTTAAGCCGTTATCTATATATGAACATCTATACTTTCATATTTAACCGATGATTAATTTTTTAATCCGTTGCTATTTCGGTTTTCTAAATTGTAAATGAGTATAACATCCGAGTAACAAGTGTCAGGTTAATTTCGCATTTTGTTACTCATTGTTACGCATTTAAAAATACCCCAAAATACTGCGTTAAAATTAACCAATAAAAAAAGCAGCCTGTTATCGCTAGCAGGCTGCTTTTCAATTAACTTCTGTAGGAGGTTAATTTATATCACTCTCCGCCTAAAACAAGTCAGACGAGTTGATTATTTTTATACGTCCGTTTTTCTTTCGTACGCATGGCTTACAGCAGCAGTAAATACCACGTCTGTAGAGCTATTTAACGCAGTTTCAGCTGAATCTTGTAATACGCCAATAATGAAACCAGTCGCTACAACTTGCATCGCAATATCATTATCAATACCAAATAAGCTACACGCTAATGGGATTAACAACAATGAACCGCCAGCAACACCTGACGCACCACATGCAGAAATAGCCGCAATTAAGCTCAGTAATAATGCCGTAGGTAAATCAACTGCAATACCCAAGGTATTCACTGCCGCTAATGTTAGCACTGTAATTGTAATTGCAGCACCACCCATATTAACCGTCGCGCCTAATGGGATTGATACCGAGTAAGTGTCTTTATGTAAATTAAGCTTTTTACACAATTCCATATTTACTGGAATATTTGCTGCAGATGAACGCGTGAAGAAGGCTGTGATACCACTTTCACGTAAGCACTGAAAAATAAGTGGATATGGATTTTGACGTGACATAACGAACAAAATAATTGGGTTAATCACTAATGCAACAACAGCCATTGACGTTAACAATACAGCTAACAGATGCGTATAACTTACCATTGCCGAGAAACCAACAGTCGCAAATGTTGATGCCACTAAACCAAAGATACCAAGCGGTGCAAAACGAATCACCACGTGTACGATCTTCGATACGCCATCAGCAATGTCTTTGATCACTTGTTTTGTTGTAGGAGATGAATGCTTTAGTGCAGCACCAAAACCAATACCCCATGTTAAAACACCAATAAAGTTACTGGTCACAATGGCATTAATTGGGTTATCAACAACCTGGTAGATCAAGTTGCGCAATACTTCAGTAATATTACTCGGCGCAGAATTGGTTGCGGCTTCTGTTACTAAGGTAAGCTGTACAGGAAATAAGAAACTTAAACTAACTGCGACAACCGCTGCTGCAAAAGTACCTAATAAATACAAGGTCACAATCGGACGTATATTAGCATTCGTATTAGACGCTTGATTTGCAATTGCAGAGATAACTAATACAAACACTAATAAAGGTGCGATCGCTTTCAGTGCACTAACAAATAACCCACCAAATAAACTCGCTTCGATAGCAATACTAGGGGCTGCATACGCTAACGCGATACCCGCAATAATACTAATAATGATCTGCTTAACCAAACTCAGTTGCAAAAGCCCTGCTACTTTACTACCCATATCACTTCCTATATCCATAAACACCAATAAAGACGGGATAATACCAAATTAAATGATAGATATAACATTAAATATTAGTGATTCATCACAAAACCACAATAAATATTGAACTAACAAGAAAAGGCAGTTAACAACCCTACCCCATCAGAGTTACCTAGTGATAATACCTTCATTAAAAGTCGTACTGCTCATAATTTCATGTGCAATATTAGCTCTATCACTCCAGCGGACCTTAATTACCACCTGCTTTAATACAAACGGCAACGTGCTTATCAAACTAACCTGCCAGCTGACATCAAAGCGATGTTGATCGTAGTGCGTATCACCAGCCGCCATCAAGCCACCTTGATTTGAAGATAACAGCGCAAACTCATCTGCCGAATCAGTTAAATAACGTAATTCCTGCAACTTATAATTCAGCAACGACCATGCCGCTGTATATTGCGATTGCTGTAGCTCAACATGAGCCTGCGTAAGCTTGAGCGCGGTTATATTAAATAATGACAGGCTTAGTATAAATGCACAGATAATGACCTCTATTAAACCTCCACCACCTTGTGAAAGGTATTGACGAGAGCCCATTCATAATCCAAACAATGTTATAGGGTGCAAAACCCAAGGATTGGCTATCGTCACTAAGCGGCGCTGAAGAATAAGTTGCTCAATGCCGTTATAACCTAGAGTCATCGTCACGTTGAAATAACCATCTTTTTCCACGCACAAGTAAAAATCGCCAGACAGCAAGTATTCACGCATCTTGTCATTTTCAATAAATAATTGATTCGGGTCTAACATCAAGTTAGTACAGGGAGGTGCAAAGTCCAGTTGCGCAGGTGATTCATAAAGCACAATATAAAACAGATCTAATTCATTCTCTGCTGTTATTTTCGTTTTCAAATAATTGAGATCAAGATCATTTCTTTGGATCCGCTGCGCTTGGATATGCGCTAATGACAGACTAAAATTAAGCATAATAAAAACTAAAATAAGTGTCGTAGACACTAAATAAAAACCACGATCCGTCGACATTGAGAATTGTTTATTAGCCATTACAATAAAGCCCTCGCGCTGCTGTTTCGTGAAAAAGCTAATTCAATATCGGCTAATTGACGATGACGAATATTCAGCGTAATAGTGACATACTCCTTCACTATTTGTGATGACACTATTTTCGAGATAATACTAAACCGTAACGCCGTGATCTCTATATTTTCCGCCTGAGAAATCATTTCCCAACCTAAGCCACCATCACAACTCACGTTACTGCCTTTACGTAATTGCAGGCCTCCATTATGTAATCGGAAGCCAAAATCTTCATGGCTAAAAATACCATCTTCATTACGATCATAGCGGTAAGTAATACAATTTTGGTTGCTGTTTAAGCTAAATATTTTAGTGTTGTTATCTATTGGATTTAAATAGACAAATGGATTTAAAACGTCTGGGTTGGTATTGAACCCAGCTCTATTTAACTCCCGCTGTATAACGGTTAATAGACTTTTAGCTTCATGCTGAATTAAATAATACTGTTCAGCACGTGCGTTATAAAGCTGCTGGTTCGCGAATATGCGCCAAGCGCCCGTAAAAACAATAGCCGCCAGCGACATTGATATCATCAACTCAACGAGTCCATATCCCCGAACACCACATTGAGGAGATAGGGCTGAATTAACACGCTGCATAACTAGCACTCTCACCGTCCACCATACAGACACGAATACGTCCCTGAGAACTCACGACCACTGCAATCACAAAATCCTCTAAACTAAGCAGATAGGTGGCCCCATTGGTCATTCCGAATAAAGGTGAAAAAGATAAGCTAGGGCGATTAACCGTCATCGATATTGCATTTACATTCTTGAGCGTAAAGCCATAATGAGACTGGCATGAGACTGTTGAAATGACACAATTGCAATGTGAAACCGCGCTAATAACCCAGCAAGATTTAACCGCGATAAGATCATTACCCTGCTGGTTCACATTAAAATAATGTACTTGATCCCTCGCTATCGCCAGCTGTTTAGTCACATAAAGCGCTTCAACAAGTTGCCGAGTAAGGTCCAATATTTTATATTTATTTATATAATAACTGAATGAAGGTAAGCTAATCGCGGCCAGTATCGACACGATAGCCAACCCCACCAATAAGGCCATTAACGTAACGCCCTCTACTTTTCGTCTATCTTGCATCGTCATGACAGTGATAATCCGATTATCAAACAGTAGCGATAACCTTAGAATAAAATGTAATCACTGCTACTTTTATATCAATAAACAGGTAAAATGTTCAATAATTATTGACTACGCCCACAGTGAACACTTATGTAATTTGATGAAATTAAGTGACATAAACAAGTAAACCACAAGTGTAATCAAAGAAAAAACACGCACAATTAAAGAGTTATTATGTCAAAACTAGATTTTTCAGATATCAATAAAAGCAGTTCAAAATCATTTCACGAACAGCGTAATACCATCAAAAAAGTATGCCTTGGTAAAACCGTGTTATGCCCTGTTTGCCAACAGCCATTAAAATTATTGCCGCCAAAAAATAAAAATGATGAATCAAAAACCGGCGTGAGCTGCGTGAAGGGTTGTACTTTTATTGAATTGGAATTTGAACTGTAATTACAATCGCTTTATAAGCTGTAATTGAAGTCATCAGGATTGCAATTACGCTAAATTACAGATATAAAAAAACCTCGTTGCTTCTGTTATTAATATAACAAAAACAACGAGGTTTTTTATTAACTATAAATACTTACAGCTTACTTAATACGAGTATGTAACTCTTGTACTGAGCGAACTGTACCACGGTCATCAGCAGAGTGCGCTTGGCACGTTGCAAATGCAGCATTCATTGTTGTTGTGTAGTTAACTTTATAACGTAAAGCCGCTGCACGTAGTTGACGAGAATCTTCAATCGCAATACGACCTTCAGTCGTATTAATGATGTAGCTGTACTCGCCATTTTTGATACGGTCAAGAATATGAGGACGGCCTTCATGTACCTTGTTTACTAGACGAAGATTAATACCTGCTTCACCTAGTGCAACAGCAGTACCGTGAGTCGCATCAATGTCAAAACCAAGTGCAATTAATTGCTTAGCTAATTCAGCTGCGCGAGCTTTATCACCGTTACGAACAGAAATAAGCGCACGACCAGTCTTAGCAACTTCAGCAGAAGCACCAAGCTGAGCTTTAGCATAAGCTTCAGCGAATGTATCACCCACACCCATTACTTCACCAGTAGAACGCATTTCAGGGCCTAGTAACGGATCTGAACCAGGGAACTTAGCGAATGGTAATACTACTTCTTTAACAGAGTAGTATGGTGGAATAACTTCTTCAGTGAAACCAAGTTCAGCTAATGTTTGGCCAGCCATTACACGTGCAGCAACTTTCGCAAGTTGAACACCTGTTGCTTTTGAAACAAAAGGAACAGTACGTGCAGCACGCGGGTTAACTTCAATTAAGTAAACTTCGTTATCTTTAACAGCGAACTGCGTATTCATTAGACCAATAACACCTAATTCTAATGCTAGTGCACGTACTTGGCCGCGCATAACGTCTAGAATTTCAGGGCTTAATGAATAAGGAGGTAATGAACAACCTGAGTCACCTGAGTGAACACCTGCTTGTTCGATGTGCTCCATGATGCCGCCGATAACAACATCTTTACCATCACAGATAGCATCAACGTCAAGCTCGATTGCATTATCAAGGAAACGGTCAAGTAGTACTGGTGATTCGTTAGAAACACTTACCGCTTCTTTAAAGTAACGACGTAAATCAGTTTCGTCATATACAATTTCCATTGCACGGCCACCAAGTACATATGATGGACGAACAACTAACGGATAACCGATAGATTCAGCAGAGATAACCGCTTGCTCAGTCGTTGTTACCGTTGCATTTTCAGGCTGTAATAAACCTAAACGGTCAACAGCTTGTTGGAAACGTTCGCGATCTTCTGAACGGTCAATCGCATCCGGTGAAGTACCGATAATAGGTACGCCAGCCGCTTCTAGTTCACGTGCTAGTTTAAGTGGTGTTTGACCACCGTACTGCACGATCACGCCTTTCGGCTTTTCTACACGCACGATTTCCAATACATCTTCCAATGTAATCGGTTCGAAGTATAGACGATCTGATGTGTCGTAATCCGTTGAAACAGTTTCAGGGTTACAGTTAACCATGATTGTTTCGTAGCCGTCTTCACGCATTGCTAATGCAGCGTGTACACAACAGTAATCGAATTCGATACCTTGACCAATACGGTTAGGACCGCCACCAATGATCATGATTTTATCATTATCAGTTGGTGCTGCTTCACACTCTTCATCGTATGTAGAATACATGTAAGCAGTGTCGCTTGAGAACTCAGCCGCACACGTATCAACGCGCTTGTAAACCGGTAAGATATCTAAACGATGACGTAATTTACGTACTTCGTTTTCACTTACACCAGCTACTTTAGACAGACGTAAATCAGAGAAACCTTTACGCTTAAGTTGGCGTAATACCGTTTCATTTAAACCAGATAGGCCGATTTTACTTACGTTTGCTTCAGCGTTAACAAGGTCTTCAATTTGAACTAAGAACCAGTGATCAACACGTGTAATTGCATAAATCTCATCGCACGTCATACCGCTACGGAAAGCGTCAGCAATATAGAAGATGCGCTCAGCGCCCGCTTCCATTAGTTCATGACGGATTGTAGCTGTTGCACTTTCATCGCTTAGATTAACTTCAGGGTCTAAACCATTCTTGCCAATTTCTAAGCCACGTAATGCTTTTTGTAGAGACTCTTGGAAGTTACGGCCAATTGCCATTACTTCACCAACAGATTTCATCTGTGTAGTAAGACGGTCGTTAGCACCAGCAAATTTTTCGAAGTTAAAGCGTGGAAGCTTAGTTACAACGTAATCCAGTGTTGGTTCGAACGATGCTGGCGTTGCGCCGCCAGTAATGTCATTTGATAATTCGTCTAGTGTGTAACCTACAGCTAGTTTTGCAGCAATTTTAGCAATTGGGAAACCCGTTGCTTTTGATGCAAGTGCTGATGAACGCGATACACGTGGGTTCATTTCGATGATAACCATACGGCCATCTTCAGGATTAATACCAAACTGTACGTTTGAACCACCAGTTTCAACACCAATTTCACGTAGAACAGCCATCGATGCATTACGCATGATTTGGTATTCTTTATCCGTTAGTGTTTGTGCAGGTGCAACCGTGATTGAGTCACCTGTATGGATGCCCATTGGGTCAAAGTTTTCAATTGTACATACGATGATGCAGTTGTCGTTTTTATCACGTACAACTTCAGTTTCGTACTCTTTCCAACCGATTAATGATTCATCAATCAATAATTCTGTTGTTGGAGAAAGGTCTAGGCCTAACGTACAAATGTCAATGAACTCTTCCATGTTGTAAGCGATACCGCCACCCGTACCACCCATAGTGAATGATGGACGAATAATACATGGGAAGCCAACTTCAGCAAGTACACCTTTAGCTTCTTCAATTGTATGTGCAATACCGGCACGTGGTGTTTCAAGACCAATTGCTTTCATTGCTTTATCAAAACGGCTACGGTCTTCTGCTTTATCGATTGCGTCAGCAGTAGCACCAATCAGTTCAACGCCAAATTCTGCTAATACACCGTTGCTTTCTAGCTCAAGTGCACAGTTTAATGCCGTTTGACCACCCATCGTCGGTAATACCGCGTCTGGACGTTCTTTTTCGATGATGTTACGTACAACTTCCCAATGGATCGGCTCGATATAAGTCGCGTCCGCCATTTCAGGGTCAGTCATAATAGTAGCTGGGTTTGAGTTAACTAGAATAACTCGGTAGCCTTCTTCACGAAGCGCTTTACAAGCTTGGGCACCGGAATAGTCAAACTCACACGCTTGACCGATTACGATTGGACCTGCGCCCAAGATTAGAATACTTTTTATATCATTACGTTTTGGCATAGTTCAATTCTCTACTAGGTATCAGGCTTAGGCTTTGCTTTTTTCCATACTCTTTTCCATCAACTCAATAAAGTGATTGAAAAGTGGAGCGGCATCGTGCGGACCAGGACTTGCTTCAGGGTGCCCCTGGAAACTAAATGCTGGCTTATCTGTACGATGAAGACCTTGTAAAGAGTCATCAAATAATGATTTATGCGTCATTACTAGATTGTCCGGTAATGTTGTTTGGTCAACTGCGAAACCATGGTTCTGCGCCGTAATCATCACTACGCCACGTTCCAGGTCTTTTACAGGGTGGTTAGCACCGTGATGACCGAACTTCATTTTTAATGTTTTAGCACCACTTGCTAATGCAAGTAATTGGTGACCTAAACAAATACCAAATACAGGAATGTCTGTTTCTAGAATTTCTTTGATGGCAGCGATTGCATAATCACACGGCTGTGGATCACCAGGGCCATTTGATAAGAAAATGCCATCTGGGTTTAACGCAAGTACTTCTTTTGCAGTCGTTTGCGCTGGTACTACCGTTAGACGGCAACCACGGTCAACTAACATACGTAAGATATTACGCTTAACACCATAATCATAAGCAACAACGTGGAAACGTGAGTCTGTTGCGTCTGCAGGTAAACCACCTGTTAACGTCCAGCTACCTTGTTTCCATTCGTATGATTCTTTTACTGTTACTTCTTTCGCTAAATCCATGCCTTTAAGGCCAGGGAATGCTTTCGCAAGTTCTAATGCGTGTGTTTCGTCAAGGTTTTCACCTGCGATGATACAACCCGCTTGCGCACCTTTTTCACGTAAAATACGTGTTAGTTTACGCGTATCGATATCAGCGATACCAACAACATTACGTTCTTTTAAATAATCAGAAAGTGTTTGTTGATTACGGAAATTAGAAGTAACTAAAGGAAGATCTCGGATGATTAGACCACAAGCATGAACATCTGGAGATTCAGCATCTTCATCATTGGTACCGGTGTTTCCGATGTGTGGGTAAGTAAGAGTAACGATTTGGCGAGAATAGGAAGGATCGGTTAAAATTTCTTGATAACCAGTCATTGAAGTATTAAAAACAACTTCACCTACCGAATGACCTTCTGCACCGATAGACACACCACGGAATACTGTTCCGTCTTCCAACACCAACAAGGCGATATTACTCAAGACAACCTCCAAAAAATAGATAGAAAAATAATAAAATAAATCAACTATTTACCCCAGGCTGACACACAGCATAGTAATTCGAGATTAAAAAACCAACCTCTGAATTACTAAATTTTGGCAAATTCCGCGCATAATACAGAGAAAATAAATGTTACGCAACTGTTTTATTTTTTGTTTAAACTTTAAATTAAAGGCCAAGTACATCTTGCATGGTGTATAAGCCTTTTTCTTCGGCAAATACCCAAGCCGATGCGCGTATCGCACCTTTAGCAAATGTCATACGACTTGATGCTTTATGCGTAATTTCAATACGTTCGCCAATGTCAGCAAACATAGCGGTATGTTCACCGACTAAATCACCAGCACGAATAGTAGAAAAACCAATGGTTTCACGCTCACGTTCACCGGTAAAGCCTTCACGGCCATAGACTGCTACTTTTTTCAAGTCGCGCCCTAACGTATCGGCAATCACTTCGCCCATACCTAAAGCAGTACCTGAAGGCGAATCGACTTTATGACGGTGATGTCCTTCGATGATCTCGATATCAGTGTACTCACCCATCACCTTAGCTGCCATTTCTAACAACTTAAACATCACATTAACACCAACACTCATGTTGGGTGCAAATACAACGCCTGTCGACTCACCAGCTGCGTGGATAAGCTGTTTTTGTTCATCACTAAACCCAGTTGTACCGATAACGATTTTCTTATCGTTCGCGACAGCAAATTCAATGTGTTTTAGGGTTGCTTCAATCGCAGTGAAATCAACGATCACATCAAAATCATTAACCACTTCTTCAAGACTGCTGACAACTTTAACACCCAGAGAACCTAAACCAGCGAGTTCGCCAACGTCAGCACCGAGGAAATTACACTCAGGGCGTTCGATAGCGGCACCAACAACAGCTGCGCCATCACTGTCTTGAATAGCTTCTAAAATTGTACGACCCATTCGACCATTACAACCCATTACCGCGATTCTTACTGCTTGTCCCATCTAGACTTCTCCCTGTGTTTTTCATTAATCAAATAGTTAGCGTACTTCGATGATAACACTCCTCGAAACACATCAACAATGCCTAGTTACATTTCTTAAAAATAAAAATCAGGTATAAAAAAACCCGCGATTCTAAGTACTAGAATGCGGGTTTAAAATACTGAGTATTAGCAATTAACCGAAGATACCAAATAGGCCAGCCCACAGGTTCATAGTCGGTATTGTTAAAAATACAATTAAAAAAGCTACTACATATTTCCAGTTAAAATCGTTATACGTTGCCATTACTCACTATCCATAAATTGATCTAAATCAACATCCATCTTACCTAAATAATAATTGCGAGGCAGCAACTATATCTCCACCACCATAAATTTATATCTTTATAGGTAGTGCCAATTAATAATTAAGGTCTAAGGATAAATAAAGGCATAGCATCGTAAACAGGGTTTTTAGGCATAAAAAAACGCCTTGTTCATATCACTATAAACAAGGCGTTTCGCTAGTCTGTAATAGGACTGATTAGATGATGTCTAATAGTTCTACTTCAAATACTAGTGCTTGGAATGGACCGATTGCAGCGCCTGCGCCCTGTTCGCCATAAGCAAGATTGTGTGGGATAGATAGTTTAAATTTATCACCAACGTTCATTAGTTGTAGTGCTTCAGTCCAACCAGCGATAACGCCGCCAACTGGGAATTCAGCAGGTTGACCACGTTCAACAGAGCTATCAAATACAGTGCCGTCAGTTAGCATGCCATGGTAATGAACACGTACTGTAGATTCTGCAGTTGGTTTTTGCTCGATGTCGCCACGTGCGATAACTTCGAACTGTAGACCTGATTCAGTTACAGTAACTTCTTCACGCTCTGCGTTTGCAGTTAGGAATTTTTCACCTTCAGCTGCGAAGATTTTTGATTTCTCAGCTTTTTCTGCTTCTAGTTTTTCATGGATTAGTTGAAAAGCAGCGTTTAGCTCTTCGTTGCTAACTTTGCTTTCTTCACCAGCGAACGCATCTGCAAGACCAGCTTGAACAGCTGAAATGTCTAGACCTTCGAATGGGTTAGCTGCAAGTTGCTGGCCCATTTGAAGACCAATACCGTAACTACCTTTTTGTTCACTTGTTGCAAATTCAGACATAATTAAACTTCCATAATTCTTAATGATAAACACAGTTACTGTGTTGCTTAAATAACTAGGTATGGGCGATTTATACAAAAACAAGGGAGAGAATAAAAATTTTATCCCTTAATTAATGTTCACCCCTATTTGAACATCAAAACGGCTATTTATAATTCAACAGTGCAGCGCCACGCACACCACCTTCACCACCAAACTCAGCTTGTTTCAACTGCGGTAATTTCATGTTATCAAAAACATAAGATTTTATCTTTTTAGGCAACTGCGAATACAATGCCTCAAAACGAGCTAAGCCACCACCAAACACAACAACATGCGGATCCAGCACCATAATAAGGCTGCCGAGCGCTGCCGCTAAAATGTCTAAAAATACCGTCACTGTTTTAACCGCGACAGGTTCTTTAGCTTCATATGCAGCAATAATATCAGGGCCTTTGATCGCCTGTTCTTCACTACAAGCGCCGTCCATATGGATTTTATAATGCTTGTATAACGCAGCGAGGCCAGTACCTGAACAATACGTTTCTAAACAAGAATGCCCACCACAACCACAGTGGGTCAATGGCAGTTCAGGATAACGCTGCAGCATAGTACCAGGGATCGCCATATGACCAAATTCACCAGCACCAAAGTTATGCCCGGACAAAATTGTTTTATTGATGCAGACAGCACCACCCAAGCCCGTACCTAACGTGACAGCGATGGCGATCTCGGCATCTTCAGCTGCGCCTTTAAAACATTCTGACAACGCAAAGCAATTAGCATCATTTTGTACTTTGACATCACGACTAATACGTTTCTGTAAATCAGTTTGTAAGTTCTGACCATGCAAGCTAGGTAAATTAGAGCAAACTAATGTATTCGTTTCTGGATCCATCACGCCTGGATAGCCAATACCGACCATGCCTTTACAACCAAACTGCTCATCAGCGTTAAAAATAAAGCTATCGAGTGCATCTAATAACTCTTCATAATCTTCAGTCGGTGCAGGGATCCGTCCATTAAAAACACACTCAAGCGCAGCGTTATATACCGAGAATTCTATCTTGGTACCGCCAATATCAAAACCGTAAAACATTTAAGCCCCATAACCGTTAAATAACAGCACATTAATTGATGATAATTTTATAAAATATTGATAGTAGTAGTTTATAAAATAGAATGATATTGCGCTGAGTTATATCTGTGTAATCAATCACACATCAACAATTTATTACTATTAAGAGGTATTTGTTTTAATGAAGATACTGATTGGAATAAACTGGATATATAAAAAAGCCGCGATAACAATCACGGCTTAGTAAGACTTAAAATAGCGAAATCAATAACTCGATTTAATTATTTAGTTAAGTCATCAAAAAAGCTTTTAACACCGTCAAAGAAACCTTCTGATTTAGGCTTGTGCTTCTTTGCTGATGCGCTGTTTAACGATGTTTCGAACTGCTGTAACAAGTCTTTTTGTTCAGCATTAAGCTTAACAGGCGTTTCCAGCGTCACTTTACACAGTAGATCACCAATAGCGCCACCACGTACAGACTTAACGCCTTTACCACGTAGGCGGAACATACGACCAGTTTGTGTTTCAGCTGGTACTTTCAATTTAACGCGACCATCTAAAGTCGGTACTTCGATTTCACCGCCAACGGCTGCATAAGTGAAGCTAATTGGCACTTCACAATAAAGGTTGCTGCCATCACGTTCAAAGATAGCATGATCGCGTACACTTACTTGCACATACAAATCACCCGGACCTGCATCGCCAGCTTCGCCTTCACCCGTTAAACGGATGCGATCGCCAGTATCAACACCAGCTGGGATTGTTACTTTCAAATCTTTACTGCGTTCGTAACGACCTTCACCATGACACTTACGGCAAGGATCTTTAATGATCTTGCCTTTACCGTGACACGTTGGGCACGCTTGGTTTACTGCAAAGAAACCTTGACGCATTTGTACTTGGCCCTGGCCATGACACGTGCTACAAGTTGCTGCTTTGCTACCAGATTTAGCACCTGAACCATTACACACTTCACAGTGGCATTGGCTAGGGATACGGATCGTTTTGCTTACGCCGCGAACCGCTTCTTCAAGTGTAAGTTCCATGTTGTAGCGTAAATCACTACCACGTTGAGCGCGTTGTTGACGACCGCGACCACCGCCACCAAACATATCACCGAAAACGTCACCAAAGATATCGCCGAAGTCACCTTGACCGCCGTGTCCACCTTGTTGATTTACGCCAGCGTGACCGTATTGGTCATAAGCGCCTTTTTTCTGTGAATCGTTAAGCACTTCATAAGCTTCTTTAACTTCTTTGAATTGCTCTTCCATCGCTTTATCACCCTTCGTTCTGTCTGGGTGAAACTTCATCGCGAGGCGTTTGTAGGCCTTTTTAACTTCTTTTTCGCTAGCGTCACGAGAGACGCCTAGCACTTCATAGTAATCGCGTTTTGACATAATAACCGCTTAAAATTAAATAATTTAGATACACGAAAGGCGTTGGTGAAGCACCAACGCCTTTGCTATTTAAAAAGTAATAACTCAGGCGTTATTATTTTTTGTCGTCTTTCACTTCTTCGAACTCAGCGTCAACAACATCACCAGCCACATCTTTCTCTTTTGGCTGTTCAGCACCGGCTTCAGCGCCAGCTTGTTGTGCTTGAGCTTGCTGTTGAGCAATTTCCATCAATTTTTGAGCGGCTTCCATCAACGCTTGAGTTTTAGCTTCAATCGCTTCTTTGTCTTCGCCTTTAATTGCTGTTTCTAGTTCAACAATAGCTGCTTCGATTTTTTCTTTTTCGTCAGCAGGTAGTGCTTCGCCAGCTTCTTCGATTTGCTTACGCGTACCGTGAACCATTGCATCAGCTTGGTTACGTGCTTGAACTAGCTCTTCGAATTTAGCATCTTCAGCAGAGTTTGCTTCAGCATCACGTACCATTGCTTCTACTTCTTCATCAGAAAGACCAGAAGACGCTTGGATTGTGATTTTTTGTTCTTTACCAGTATCTTTATCTGTAGCAGATACGTGTAAGATACCATCAGCATCGATATCGAAAGCAACTTCGATTTGTGGAATACCACGTTGTGCAGGACGGATACCTTCTAGGTTAAATTGACCTAGTGATTTGTTGTCTGCAGCACGTTTACGCTCACCTTGGATTGCGTGAACTGTTACAGCAGCTTGGTTATCTTCAGCTGTTGAGAATGTTTGTGACGCTTTAGTCGGGATAGTTGTGTTTTTCTCGATAAGCTTAGTCATAACACCACCCATAGTCTCAATACCTAGAGATAGAGGTGTAACATCTAGAAGAAGTACGTCTGTTTTGTCGCCAGAAAGTACCGCACCTTGAATCGCCGCGCCCATTGCAACTGCTTCATCAGGGTTAACGTCTTTACGTGCTTCTTTACCGAAGAATTCAGTAACAGCAGCTTGAACCATAGGCATACGCGTTTGGCCACCAACTAGGATGATATCGTTGATATCACCAACAGCTAGGTCAGCATCTTGTAATGCGATACGTAGTGGTTCCATCGTTGCTTTAACTAGATCTTCTACAAGAGATTCTAATTTAGCACGAGTAACTTTGATGTTTAAATGTTTAGGACCTGATGCATCAGCAGTGATGTAAGGTAAGTTTACATCTGTTTGTTGTGCTGAAGACAGTTCGATTTTCGCTTTTTCTGCAGCTTCTTTAAGACGTTGCATTGCTAGCGGATCGTTTGTTAGGTCGAAGTTTTGTTCTTTTTTGAATTCTTCTACTAGGTAGTTGATTAGACGTGTATCGAAATCTTCGCCACCTAGGTGAGTATCACCGTTAGTTGCTAGTACTTCAAATGTCTTCTCACCATCCATTTCATCGATTTCGATGATTGAG
Organism: Moritella sp. F3; assembly: GCF_015082335.1. Lineage (NCBI taxonomy): Bacteria > Pseudomonadati > Pseudomonadota > Gammaproteobacteria > Alteromonadales > Moritellaceae > Moritella > Moritella sp. F3. Next base: position 551,056 of record NZ_BLRL01000002.1, read on the forward strand.
ATATCGAATGTACCACCACCAAGGTCGTATACAGCAACAACGCTGTCGCCTTTAGCTGTGTTTACACCATATGCGAATGCAGCAGCAGTTGGTTCATTGATAATACGTTTAACTTCAAGACCAGCAATACGACCAGCATCTTTCGTTGCTTGACGTTGTGAATCGTTGAAGTATGCAGGTACAGTGATTACAGCTTCAGTTACTGCTTCACCTAAATAGTCTTCTGCAGTTTTTTTCATTTTTTTCAAAACTTCAGCAGATACTTGTGGCGGTGCCATCTTTTGGCCTTTCGCTTCTACCCATGCATCACCATTGTCAGCTTTAACAATTTGGTAAGGCATAATTTTGATGTCACGTTGAATTTCTTCATCTTCAAAGCGACGACCGATCATACGCTTGATTGCAAACAGCGTGTTTTCAGGGTTTGTTACAGCTTGACGTTTTGCAGGCTGACCAACTAAAGTTTCACCATCTGCAGTGTATGCGATGATTGACGGAGTAGTACGATCACCTTCAGCATTCTCGATTACGCGAGCAGTGTCGCCATCTAAGATTGATACACAAGAGTTAGTTGTACCTAAATCGATACCAATGATTCTACCCATAATCGTAATTCTCCAATAAATACTTCATTTACAAATTTGATACAGAATAAATGGTGACAGATAAAGTTATTTCAAGTCTATTAAAATACTTTTTCTATCACTGACAACCTACGCATTGTAAGGTTATCTCTGCGATTGAAAATAAATATGGGGGCGAAATTTAATGCTTCAAGCAGAAAAACGAATTTATTAAAAAAAAATTGAATATATCTGTATAAATTAACCCAAACAGATCAATTACAGCTGTTAAAAGGCCGTATTAAAGTCATGTTATAGCCCGTTATTCTATAATAAACTTCGCTTTATTAATGATATCACTGGATAACTCAACACCCATTCGCGCTGCGGCATCAAGATTAAGCGAAAGCACAGGTCTAGCAAGGTAATCATCGCGACCACTAAACGTATCTCGGCCTTCGGCTAAACGCACTAATAAATCAGCGGTATCACGCCCGACTTGGAAATAGTCAATATTGTATACGGCAAAGACGCCTTTTTTAATACTACGGTGGTCTTCGCCAATAAGGGCGACATCATTGCGCTCTGCGACAGTGACAATCTGTTCCAATTCAGGCATATCCGTAATGTGACAAGGTAAATAAATGGCATTAACAACAGGCGCTAGCATACGAGTTGCGCCTCTTAATTCATCACTTTTTTCAATATAGTAATAAACAATATGCATGCCCTTTTGCTCTTGGCGTGCCAAAAATTGCTCAGTGTTATGCATATCAATGGCATTCTTATCAATGATAACGCCGATAGTATTAATGCCAGGTAATAGTTTTTTGATGAAGTTAATTTCATACTGCTCTGTTAACGGCTCACGAAACTCAGAGGTGTCTCGATTAATTTCAGTTGCGAGTCCCTGCTGGTTAACTAAGGTAATGAAAGGATGGTGTTCGGCGGTAGAGATCGTGACATTCACATCTGATGATTTGGCTTTCCCTTTATTATTGATCCAGGTGAGATTAGTGCCGATTACATAACCTTGTCGAGACAACTCAGATTGCAAACCGGACTGCACATGTTCAGCGACAATGCCAGAATCCAATGTTGAGACAGCGACTCGCAGCTGACTTGCTTGAGTCGCAGTAACTGAAAGTAAATAAAGTAAACCCATTAAAAGTATTGAGCCTGGTGTGCCAAGATGCCGAGATGCACGATGTGGTAAATTAAATAGGTATGATCGTTCCATGATATGACCTGCTCGCATTATGCTTTCCTTAGCTAATGAATACTGACGAGGTAAGCCTACCAATTTAGCACACAATGTTTTGCTAAATAATGCAATGCATCACATTTAACCATACCTAAAAATAGTTTACTATCAAGCATATAATAATAGGTTATCAATGAATAACTAAGCCAACAGCAATAAGGAAGCAATATGTTCTGGAGCAAAACACTAAAATTAGCAGGTCTGACATCATTAATGATGTTTACCACAGCACAAGCAGCAACGTTTGATAAACCTGAAACCGATATTACGTATCGCCAATCAGCATTAACCATGATCGCTATTAATTTTTCCGACATGGCTGACATGGTTAAAGGTAAAAAAGAATGGAATGACACCGCATTTCAATTGCGCTCAGAACAACTTGCACAATTAATTCCGATGGCGCAACACGGTTTTAGCTCAAGCGATAGCCAAACTGGAGAGACGAAAGCGAAAGCTGAAATCTGGACAGATGCAGCAGGCTTTGAAGCTAAATTTAGCCAATTCAGTAAAGATGCGCAAAACTTAGCGACCGTTGCCAAAGAAGGTAACCGTGGTCAAATAAAAAAAGCATTTGGTCAAACGGCAAAAAATTGTAAATCTTGCCATAGTGATTACAAATCAAAATAATCCATTATAAATATTAGCAAGGCGAACAATATGATTGTTCGCCTTTTTTATGCTTGATCAACCGCCTTTAATTTGTGCTGAGCAGGGGCATCTGCCAGCCAAGGTGACAAGTGCTTTTGCAGCATCAATGTCAGCACTTGTTTACTCACGGGTTTAGCCATGAAATCATCCATCCCCGCGGCAAAACATTTGTCTTTTTCGGTCTGCAGTACATTCGCCGTCAATGCAATAATGGGCACATGTGCAGAGGGCGTTTCACTTTCTCTGATCGCGACGGTTGCTTTAAAACCATCAAGAACTGGCATTTGGCAATCCATTAAGATTAAATTAAAGTCCTGCTCTTTACACAAATCAACACCGATTTGACCATTCTCAGCAAGCGTGACTTCGATACCTAATTTTTGTAACATCATCGTCGTTACTTTCTGATTGATAAAAGTATCCTCAACTAACAGCACTTTCATTACACTACTGTCAGCCTCTTCTTCAACAGCATCCTCAGCATCGTGATCACTTTGAGCACTCATCATGGTATTAAGCACGACCGCTTTTAATGTTTCAGCTTTATATGGGCGACTTAAAAAAGCTTTGACTCCAAGCTGCTTGGAAAGCACATCATCGCCAACTTCTGCATCGGCTGATAGCATCATTAATCGAGGCGTGAGCTCTGCGAATTCATCCTGTAATTGTTTCGCAACAGTAAAACCATCCATCTTCGGCATCACTTTATCAATGATGACAAGATCGAAGGGTTTACCTTTATCCAAAGCATCAAGAACCATACTTTTACTTAAACATGGGTCATCACAAGATACAGAGTTAGCACCAAAGTTTTTTAACTGTGCTGAGGTGATGCGCATATTCAACATGCTGTCATCAACCAATAAGATGGATAAGCCTGCTAGGCTCTGCTCTACGTCAGGCCCTGACAACAGCTCATCAATACAATCAAAATTAACTGAAAACTCAAATCGACTGCCTTTATCGGGTTTACTATAAACAATGATGTCACTGTCCATTAATGTCACAATACTGCGACAAATAGCCAAACCTAAACCAGTACCACCATAATTTCGTGTCGTACTGCCATCTGCTTGCTGGAATTTTTCAAATATTTTATGCTGATTTTCAGCCGCGATACCAATACCAGTATCAATAATTTGAAACATGATCCCTGCGCTATTATCTTCACGGGTAATTAATTTGATATTAAGATTAACATAACCAATTGAAGTAAACTTGATGGCATTAGAGACCAGATTATTGAGTACTTGGCGTAACTGCGTTATATCACCAAGCACAAGGTCTGGTATCTGTTCGTCAATATGACAGACTAATGCGATCTGTTTCTGTCCTGCCAATACCGAAAAGTTAGTCTCGACTTCTTTACATAGTTCAAACAGATTCAATGGGTTTTTCGCTAAAATAAGTTGGCCAGATTCGATTTTAGAAAAGTCCAGAATATCGGTAATCAAGTCGAGTAACGTAATCGACGAAGAATACAGCATATCAACAAATTCTTTTTGCTCTCGACCCATCGGCATATCTTGCAATAAGGATGCGGTACCAATAACCCCATTCATAGGGGTGCGAATTTCATGACTCATATTAGCCAAGAATTCACTTTTCTTTAAATTGGCGTCTTCAGCTTGGTGTTTTGCAATTTCAAGTTCAAGGTAATTATGACGAATCTCCGTAATAGACGCATTGTAATTCTCGGTTAAATGCGTAATCTCATCATCAAATTTACGCGGCACCAACTCAATAGGCAGCGGGAGTTTATCACTATCAACATGGCCAACCGCATCAGACATTTCAGTTAATGGCCGTACCACAATCTTGTATACAACAAAGATGATGAATAACGCGACAATGAAGGTTTTTACGACTTGGGATAATAGCAATACAACAAACTTGTCCCACAGGCCTTTATAGATAGGGTATAAGTCCGCTTGAATTTTAAATGTCGCAAGATCGAATTTTTTATCAGCAAAGTTTTGCTGCATTAGCCAGGACACTTGATACTCATATTCGAATAGCGGTGTGCCTAACTGTAGGACAATACCGTTATCATCTTTAATTTCGAGGTAATGAAGATTAGGAAGTTGCATAATGCCTTCAGCTTGCAACTTAAGTTGTTCACGATCTTCAACCCATAAGCTCGCGGTTAAGCTAGATAAATAACTTTGCTTTACTTGTTCAAGTTGAGTCTCTACACCTGATATATCTTCTTTATAATCAAGGTAGACATTTAGCCCTGTAATCAGTAATGTAAAAAAAGAGCTTATTAATATGATCGATACAAGCAATTGCCTCGCAATACCTATTTTTTTCTTGTGCAAAGTCGCTTTATTCATCCTGAAGCTCACATCCTGTTGCTAATCGACTAGTCTAATAATAGACATTAAAAATGGAATTAAGGTTATAAGGAAGTAAAATGAAAAACTTTATTGTAATTATGTTAACCCTACAACTTTTCACTGCTAGCTTTACAGCAAGTTCAGAGTCAGTCAACTATTATGTCATCGCTAAACAAGCCATGCCATTTCAAATAACAACAAAAGATAATCAGCACACAGGTATTGTGTCAGACATTATTGCCAAGATATTTGTTGATAAATACACGATTAATTACCACGTTTATCCGTTCAACCGAATGATTTCAGAATTAGAGGCCGGAGGGGAGAAAAATTGGATCACTTACGGCAGTCCAAATTGGGGAAGTGTCCAAGCTGACAATTTATCTGACAAACCAATTTACACTGTGAGTCATAGCATCTTAACGAATGCCAAATCAGACTTTTCATATACAAAGATTAGTGACATAAAAGACAAAGTATTTGTTTTACTTTATGGCTTTGATTATCCAACGCTACAGCCTTATATTGATAGTGGCGAAATTCAAGAGCTCAGAGTGAAAGATTATGCGGCTGCGTTTCGAATTTTAGATAAAATGCCTCAAGATGCTATTTTCATCGAAATGACATCACGTATTCAATACAACCTTAAAATTCAATCTAAAGATCTCAACAATTATCACTTACAGGATTTTTCAGCGTTGATCCCAACCTATCCAATTTACCTTGCATTTGATCCGAAAATGGATAGCGAACTACAGTTGTTTATTAATCAGCAGCTGTCAGATTTAACGACTGCAGGTACGCTAACTGACATTATTAGTCAGTACATGTAATCTTCATAAGTAGATACAAGCGCAGTCAATACAAGAAAAACCACTAAAAAAATACCGGCGACTTACATTAAGTCACCGGTATTTACACTATATGCCTACTATTTATAATTGGCCTATTCACCCAATAAATAAGTCAACCTAATTAATGAATTCAGCTGCAAACATATGCCCAAGTTTGTTCGCTTTGGTTTTTAGATAACCTTCATTATGGGGGTTATTTCCTTCTTGTAGCGGAACACGCTCAGCAATATTAATGCCCGCTTTAATTAATGCATTCACCTTACGCGGGTTATTGGTCATTAAATTAACACTATTAATATTCAGATGACCGAGCATTCCTTTACAGAAAGTATAATCTCGCATGTCTGCCGCAAACCCTAAGCGCTCATTAGCTTCAACAGTGTCAGCACCATCATCTTGTAAATGATAAGCTCTTATCTTATTTAATAAGCCGATTCCACGGCCTTCTTGACGTAAATAAAGGATCACGCCACTACCTTTCTCTACAATGTTTTGCATGGCTTTCGCTAACTGAAACCCACAATCACAACGTGCGCTAAATAATGCATCACCAGTTAAGCATTCAGAATGTAAACGAATCAGTACTGGTTCGCTCGGATCCAACTTGCCATAAACTAAAGCAAGGTGTTCTTTACCTGTCGCTCGCTCTGTAAAACCGTTCATCTGGAACATGCCAAATTGGGTTGGTAACTTAGCGCTATCAACATAAGTGATCAGATTATAAGGTTCCTGTTCGCTTAAATCGCTGCGCACAGCCATCAATATTTTGCCAAGTTCATTACGACCACTGCCGTCACCACCGTCCCCCCAAAAACTATCTTTATGCGAATGCTCTGTTAACACCTGCTCTCCAGTAGCAACGAGTTGATAGGCGAAATAAGGATTTTGGCTAAATTTTTCAGCGACGGCATAACGCATAACTTGCTCGCGTACCTGCAACCAATCAGATTTAACACATTGCGCATATTCACGACTTAATCGGAAGGCTTCATCGGCGGTAGGCGCTTGACGGACCAAACGCTGTAATTGCGGGTCATTAAACTTTTGAGCTTGATAATAATGTTCACTGCTTGGCCATTCAAGCTCTTCAATTATAATTGGCGCAGTGGCTAAATTGGATAAAAAACCAAATGCATCATTAGGTTCATAAAATTTAATTTCATTCATAATTCTTCTCACTCCATGAAAACATACTACTTAGACTTAGGCCAAATAAGTATCAACAACTTACATCTTGTAAGTACATATTAGAGGAGTATAGATGAGATGGGAAATATGACGTTTCGGAAATCTAATAGTGTTACGCGGTTAAAAAATTCAGACATTAAAGCTAGCTTTTTAGCCTTAATGTCTGCAAAAATATCATTTATGCTTTATGTTTAAACTCTGTTCTTAATGATCGAGGTAATAAAGCAATCAATACACTAAATAGCCTAAGTTTTCATGCCCAAACTGCCACCAAATAGCGCCAGCAATAGCAACATAGATAGCCCAAGCTAACCAACCGGTAAGTATTTTTGGTTCTACAATAGAATTCACTCGTGGGTATTCTGCCGCACCAGTAAACATCGCTTTCACTAACGGCTGCTTTTTCAACTTATAAGCGACAATCGCAATAATATGTAAACCGATAGCCCCCAGTAATACATCAAAATTAACACTGTGCAGCCATGTCATAAAGCTCACGGTATCCGCAGAAAAATATTGGGCAAGTGGCCCTTCTGACAAAATATCATCGCTGGCACTGAGACCGCTGAATAACTGGGTAATGATTAAAGCTAAAAACAATACAACCATGCAGGCACCTGCTGGGTTATGGCCAAATTTAACACGGTCAAATTTGTTTTTGTCTTTTAGATAATCAATTAACGCCATAGGACTTTTTATAAAGTAACTAAATTTCGCAGTATCACTGCCAATAAATCCCCAAATAAAACGCGTTATCCATAGTGCCAATAATGCGTAGCCAAACACGAAATGCCATTCCATTTCGTCATTATCAGCGCAATACCACAGTGCAAATAACAAGCTCACCTGTAACCAGTGATAGCCACGAATAAATCCGTCCCAAACTTTAACTTTAACCATACAACCCTCAGCTGATGCTCTATATAGACAATAACGGTGTAAGTGCCCAACTCTTATAGAGATTAAGGTGCTATTTTCTAACACTTAGCCAGACAATAGCAACAATTACCATCAACATACCTAAAAAATGGTACACAGTGAAAGCTTCCCCTAATAAAAACACCGCCATTAACGCCGTTAATACAGGTCCACTACCGCCTACAATCGAAGCTTGCTCAGGTCCAACTCTGGCAATGCCCTCACTCATCAAAAATGAAGGGATCACAGTACAGCCAATCGCTAACCACAGCGATATCCAAAATACCGGCAGAGGTATACTAAGATCTTTAATATCATGCACCACCGAAAAATGAACAAAGATCATAAAACTCGCACCAAACATAGCGATACAGGTAAAGACTAAGCTGCCTAACTGCTGGATCTTGGATTTACTCAGTAGTAAATAACAAGCAAAAGTAAAGCAAGCGGTTAGTACTAATAACGACCCCGTTATCACTCCCTCGCCTTGCTTACCCAAGTCATGATAAAACAGTACAAAAACCCCTGCATAGGCCAAGATAAGTGCACCTATTACTTGTCGGTTAATCCGATTACCAAATATCAACCAACTAAGGATCACGACGACTGTCGGGTAGGTAAATAACAATAAACGCTCTAGCTGCGAGCTAATATAGTTAAGCCCTTCCAGATCAAAGTAACTCGATAAGTAATATCCCAAAAAGCCAATCCCCATCACAGGTAAAAATTGAGCTTTAATCCGAGATGACAGTGTGGGTGTTTTTGTTATCATCCAAGCGAATACACCGATATAGAAAGGCAGAGATAAGAGCATGCGATAGGTCATTAGCGTGATGCTATCAACACCATACTGGTAGGCAAGTTTAACGAAGATCCCTTTTGTCGAAAACAAACAGGTAGCAAAAAATGCACACAGTAAACCTATTTTATGTGCTGACAGTTTATTACGTAGAGCTGAACGCGTATTGCGCTGCTTTTTGCTAGTACTCGTGCTGTTACTGCTGATAGTAGTCTGTTCCATGACCTCTCCAAGATAAGTTGGAGGCTAGGAATAAGTAGAATAAAACAGAGTGCAGGCTACAGATTCCGTAGCCTCGCCAAAATTAGTTAGCTGCTACTCTGGTTTCCAGAGCAGCCATAAACGTGTCGCAGAGTGATTTATAAAATAAATTGTCATATAACCCTCTAACCAAACGTTTAAAATTGAATGTCCAGTAAACCAACAATGGTTCTAGCAAGCAAGATAAAAATAACCAGACCTCGATAAACGAGAGAATATAATATCCAGTTATTACGTATGGGTTATTTTCAGTAGTTATCACTACAATAATTATCTCAGCAATAACTATTGAGTATCGGATACACATTATTTAATCATCGGAGAACCTTCCGTTATCCACTCGCGAACCGTCATCACAATACTGCACGACACACACATCAACGGCGATTAGTTGATGAGTTAACCAATGCCCTTATTCTGCTCAGGCCAGTAAAGTTCGCCTTTGAATTTATACACAAGGTGGTAAAACATAAAGAACATTATAGTGCTATAGTGTTTTCTCGACTAAATAGACTCTACCAATCACAAAAATAGCGATATAAGTCATTAACTTCAATAAGTTAACGTGTAATATCTTGTTTGTGAAGTTAACGAAGATAAGGATATCCACTTGCTCTGCAAAATACTTGTTGTTGAAGACAGCCGAGCTTTTCGTAAATACCTTAATATTCAGCTAAGCCAAGCTGGTTTTCAAGCCGTATTTGCAGAATCAATAGCACAAGCCCATGAGATTTTAGCGCGAGAGGATGATTTTCTTTGTTCGGTACTCGACTATTGCTTACCTGATGGCCCTGACGGTGAAATCATCGATCATGTATTAAACTATGGCTTACAGGCTATCATTTTAACGGCTAATTACAGTGAACATATCCGCGAAAAAGTATTATCCAAAGGCGTCATAGACTATTTATTAAAAGATAGCGCATCATCGGTTTCTTACCTCATCCCATTATTACGACGTCTGCAAGAAAATTGTCGTCATAAAGCGCTCGTCGTTGAAGATTCCAAAACCGTACGTACCCATCTGATTAATTTATTAGAACGACAAAACCTGCAAGTCATTGCTGCTGAAAATGGCGCTCAGGCAATCGAGTTATTACAGCAACACACTGATATTAGTTTGATCATCACAGATCATGATATGCCCGAAAAAGACGGCATTACCATGACCCGCGAGATCCGTCGTAAATTCGATCGGAATCAACTGGCGATTCTAGGCCTATCTGGCAGTAGTGATCGGTCGATGACAGCGCGTTTTCTAAAAGCCGGGGCGAATGATTTTCTCTATAAACCTTTTAATCAAGAAGAGTTTTACTGCCGTATCCATCATATCCTCAACATGAAAGATACTGCAGACAAGCTTTACAAGATGGCTAATCAAGATGCGCTAACCGGTTTATGGAACCGCCGCTATTTCTTTAATCAACATAGTCGCGGCACAACCGCAGAGCATAATAATATTGCGATGCTAGACATAGATTTTTTCAAAAAAGTGAATGACAATCACGGGCATGATGGGGGCGATGCTGTATTAGTGACGATAGCGAAGCAATTGCAACATCACTTTTCAGATGCCACTGTGGCGCGTTTTGGAGGCGAAGAGTTCTGCATTCAAAGCAATATAGACCGTACTATATTTGTGTCACAACTGGAGTTAGTACGCCTTAAAATAGAACAATTAACCATGGCGCATAATGGCACTGAAATCAAAATTACGATTAGTATTGGTGCCAGTTTTGGTAACAAGTCGATTGATGAAATGCTCTCCGAATCCGATGCCCGTTTATATGAAGCAAAAACAAATGGCCGTAACCAAGTTATCTGGCAATAACGTGATAACAAGATGAATGTTGCTATGCACATAACAACATTCATCTAATAACCATAAGCAAAATTTATTTACTGATTGGATAACTCTTCATTTTCCATTCACGAATACCGCCATCCATAGAAATAACGTCTGTGTAGCCCATGCGTTGGATGAACTCAGCTGATAACGCAGAGCGATAACCGCCACCGCAATATAATACGATACACGTATCTAACTCAGGATATTTCGCTTCTAAGTCACGTTCAATAATGCCGCGCCCCATGTACTCAGCACCGCTAATACGACTTGCAGCCCACTCGCTTTCTTCACGTACATCGACAAGCACAAATTGCTTACCTTCGTCCTGCCACTGCTTTACATCATCACAGCTGCACTCTTTAACTACTTTACGGGCTTCGTTGCATAAATCTAGAAATCGTTGACTATGAGCCATGTTGTTATCCTTTTCAATTAAATACCCAGAGTTTGCTAAGCGATTATTTAGCTTAACCAGAATTTCACTTTATATCTTATAATTCAATCACACAACGTATAAAATCGGTAATGGCAAACAAAGTTTTAGAAAACGTTTTGGACAACGCTTGCTCGTGTGTAACAGCAAAGAACGCGGCTCACATGACAGCCGAACTACCTACAATATATCGACAATGAGATGAGCACCACCATGCCATAATAAATACATGGTGGAGTGCATTTTAAGTTATCGGAGCAGAGCAAGAAAATCAACCGGTGCAGGTGTCTCGAAAGTGAGTCGCTTGCCAGTATTTGGACGCGTAATACTAAGGCGCAGTGCATGCAGTCCCATACGCGGACCATCAGTACCATAACGAGGATCGCCAATCAGAGGGTGTCCTAACCAGGCCATATGGGCACGGATTTGATGTTGTCGACCCGTCTCGAGTTGCACTTCAAGCAGACTACGTTCCTTGCCTGTTCGCTGGGTATTAAAGTGCGTAACGGCTTTTTTTGCATCCGGATGTTGTCCGACAATCATCTGATACTTTTCTGATTCCATTCTCAAAGGCTGGTCAATAGTCCCCTGACTTGGATTGGGCTGACCTTCAACTACCGCAAGATAGGTTTTCTCGGCATTAGACCATCCCTCATTAACAGCTTCACGCATCTCGCGAGAAGTGGCAAACATCAATACACCTGATGTATCGCGATCGAGTCGATGTACTGGCCATAGATTAACAGCACGCTTAGGCGTTGAAAGTTGCTTGCGAAGAATGGCTAGCGCATGCTGTTTGTTTTCACCCGCTGCAGCTACAGACAATAGGCCTGCGGGTTTGTTGATAACGATAAGATCATTATCCGAATACAAGATCTCTAATCGGGCAACGCCATGTTGCATGCTCTTTCCTGATGCCCTAACTTCCACATCGTCGCCGACGTTGAGCTCATGATCATGCACCATAACAGGCAGACCGTTAACAACAACACACCCAGTTGTCAGCCTTTGCTTTATGTTTTTGCGGCTCCAGCCTTTTAGCTGAGTATTAAGGAAAATGAGTAGACCTGAGGTCTCTTTTACTCTAAATCGGTCAGACATAGTAAGTTACTCTCCAACTTGGTTTTGTCAGTAATGCGCTAAACATAATGATCATTGCTTAACATTTGTATATGTGGGCTGATACGTGCTCTACGATACCAGATATGAGCGGGAGTATATTGATATTAATTTTCAGCACAAGATAAACCTGACGCTTTAACCAAAATACCAATAATATTGTATATAAGCATTGCATTGTACCGCAGCATTAAGCATCTGTATGGCCAAGCAGTTAAAGTACTCATTCGAAAACATAAAAAACCCGCACTAGGCGGGTTTTATGGCAGTCAAAAGACTAATCAGTTCGCTAGGAAAACCTAGAATTACATCATAGGGTCTTGGTCTGCGCCTTCTTTTTCAATCACTGGTGGTAACATAGTTTCACGCGTTACGCCAAGCTTCAGTGCTAATGCACTTGCTACGTAAATCGATGAATATGTACCAACAACGATACCGATTAGCAATGCTAACGCGAAACCGTGGATCAGTGCGCCACCTTTCAGGAACAATGATACTAATACCATTAATGTTGTACCTGACGTGATTAACGTACGCGATAATGTCTGCGTTAATGATACATCCATAATTTCTACAGAGTCATCAATACGCATGCGACGGAAGTTTTCACGAATACGGTCAAATACCACGATAGTATCATTCAATGAATAACCAATAACGGTCAATAGCGCCGCTAAAATAGTTAAATCAAATTCAATCTCTAATGCCGAGAAGATACCCAGTGTGATGATAACGTCATGCGCAAGGGCTAATACAGCACCCGATGCTAGACGCCATTCAAAACGTACACCAACATATAGCAGGATACAAATTAACGCAGCAATCAGCGCGAGGCCACCTTGCTCAGTTAATTCATCACCAACGTTTGGACCAACAAACTCGATACGACGCATTTCTACGTTTTTATCGTAACCTTGTAATGCAGCCAGCATTTGACTACCAAGGTGCTCACTGTCCAAGCCTTCACGCGGTGCAATACGGATCAATACATCACGGCTTGAACCGAAATGTTGAATAACCGCATCACTAAAGCCTTCAGCTGCTAACAACGGACGAATTACTTCAAGATCTGCTGGTTTGTCATAACCCACTTCGATTACCGTACCACCGGTGAAATCAAGACCCCAATTAATGCCTTTAATAGCAATTGAAGATATCGATAAAAGCACCAACAGTATTGATAAGATAAACGCCGGCTTAGCCATTTTCATAAAGTGGATCGTGCGTTCTGTTTTAATAATTTCAAACATAATTAATCCCCTTAGATTGAAAGTTTATCGATCTTTTTATTACCCCAAAGGAAGTTCACGATTGCACGTGTACCAATGATTGAAGTAAACATAGAAGCGGCAATACCAATTGCAAGCGTAATAGCGAAACCTTTAATCGCACCAGTACCAATTGCAAACAAGATAATCGCAGTTAATAGAGTGGTAATATTCGCATCCGCAATGGTTGATAATGCATTATCATAACCACTGTGAATCGCTTGTTGAACACTACGACCTTCTTTTAGCTCTTCTCGGATACGTTCGAATACCAATACGTTGGCATCAACGGCCATACCTATCGTTAATACGATACCAGCGATACCCGGTAGCGTCATCGTCGCACCTGGGATCATAGACATAATACCAATGATCATGATGATGTTTGCAGACAACGCGATGTTGGCAACAAGTCCAAATTTACGATAGTAGATAGCCATGAAGATAACGATAGCAATCATGCCATAGATCATTGCTGATAAGCCGTTTTCGATATTTTGCTTACCTAAGCTAGGACCAATAGTACGTTCTTCTACGATTTGTACTGGCGCAACTAATGCACCGGCACGTAGAAGTAGTGCTAAGTTTTTAGCTTCACTGCCACTGTCTAAACCAGTAATACGGAAACTACGACCTAACTGCGCTTGAATGGTAGCAACGTTAATTACTTCTTCAATTTTTTGCAGTTTAGATTTGCCATCAGCTGTTTTCTCACCAGTAGGTTTGTATTCAATGAATACAGTTGCCATTGATGTGCCGATTGCTTTCTTCGTCGCACGAGACATTTTACTGCCGCCTTGCGAATCAAGATCGATATTCACTTGTGAACGACTAAACTCATCTAAGCTCGACGTTGCACCAGTGATGTGATTACCCGTTAAGATAACTTGTTTCTTTAGTACAACAGGACGACCGTCACGGGTAGTATACTTTTGACTACCTGCAGGTACACGAGAGCTGTAAGGGTCTGCTTTGTTATCCACTAAGCGGAATTCGAGTGTTGCTGTCGCGCCTAAGATTTCTTTCGCACCAGCAGTATCCTGAACACCTGGTAATTCAACCACAATGCGGTCTGCACCTTGACGCTGTACTAGCGGCTCAGCAACACCTAATTGGTTTACACGGTTACGGATAATAGTGATATTTTGTTGTAAGGCATATTCTTTGATTTCAGCAAGTTTTGCTTCAGTCATTTTTGCAGACACGCTAAATTGACCATTATTTTCACTGTCATTTAACAGTAGGTCAGGATATTTAGACTTCAGGAATTCTTCAGCTTTATCGCGTGTTTCCACATCACGAAAACGCACTGTTACACCGTTACTGTCTTTACGCACTGCTGTATAACGCAGTTTTTCTTCGCGTAAATCAGTACGAAAGTCTTGTAACATTTGATCTTGTGCTTTCACTAAAGCTTCTTGCATATCAACTTCTAATAAGAAGTGAACACCACCACGTAGATCCAGACCCAGTTTTAATGGTCCAGCGCCAACAGCTTGTAGCCATTCCGGTGTCGCAGGGGCAAGATTTAAAGCAACAATGAAGGTTTGACCTAATTGTTCTTTTAATATTTCACTAGCAAGTAATTGCTGTTCGCTATCAGTTAAGCGAATTAATACTTGGTTTTGTTCTAATGAAACGCTTTTATAAGAGATGTCTTGTTTATCGAGTTCTGCTTTTACTTTATCGAGTGTTGATACTTCAATAGCAGCACCACGTGCAGCAGAAACTTGGACGGCGGGGTCTTCCCCGTAGAGATTTGGTGTGGCATACAGTAAACAAATGGCGATCGTAGCGATCACCATTAGATACTTCCACAGAGGATATTTATTTAACAAAATATTACCTTACTGGGATACGGAAAAGATTAAAGCGACTGCATGCTACCTTTTGGTAATACAGCTGCAATGTAATCACGTTTAATTGTGATGTTTGTTGCATCAGCAATCGTGATCACAATGTAATCGTTACCTTCAGAGATTTTAGCAATCTTACCGACAATGCCACCAACAGTAAGTACTTCTTCACCTTTTGACAATGATGACATTAGGTTCTTCTGTTCTTTTTGACGTTTCGCTTGTGGGCGATAGATCATGAAGTAAAAGATCACACCAAAAATACCTAACATGATCAACATTTCGTAACCACCACCAGCTGGAGTTGGAATACCTTCAGCGGCAACTGCTTCTGCAATGAAAAAACTCATTTTTATTTCCCTTTATAAATTTTAATATTGATATGATAAACCAATCACATTACATTACTACTAATGAGAAAGGTTTACCAAACTTAGATCGACTATCAGGTTAGTGTTTGCTTAATAATTAAGCGTCAGTCTTCGCTAAAGGCGGTACTTCACGGCCTTGTTTAGCATAGAAATCAGTAACAAACTCTTCAAATGTATCAGAATCAATCGCGTCACGGATACCTTGCATTAGGTTTTGGTAGTAACGTAGGTTATGCATTGTGTTTAAACGTGCGCCTAAAATCTCGTTACATTTATCCAAATGGTTCAGGTATGAACGCGTGTAATTCTTACATGTGTAGCAATCACATTCTGGGTCAAGCGTGCTCGTATCTGTTTTATGCTTCGCATTACGGATCTTGATAACACCTTCACTTGTAAATAAGTGACCATTACGTGCATTACGCGTTGGCATTACACAGTCAAACATATCTACACCACGGCGAACACCTTCAACAAGATCTTCAGGTTTACCAACGCCCATTAAGTAACGTGGTTTATCTTCAGGGATCTGTGGGCAAGTGTGCTCAAGAATACGGTGCATATCTTCTTTTGGTTCACCTACTGCTAGGCCACCAACTGCATAACCATCAAAACCTATGTCTAATAAGCCTTTAACTGAAATGTCACGTAGGTGCTCATAAACGCCACCTTGAATGATACCGAATAAGTTATTTTTGTTATCTAACTTATCAAAGTGATCACGTGAACGTTGTGCCCAACGTAAAGACATACGCATTGATTTTTCAGCTTCAGATTCTGTCGCTGGGTATGGTGTACATTCATCAAAAATCATCACAACGTCAGAACCCAAGTCATCTTGGATTTCCATTGAAGTTTCTGGATCTAAGAAGATCTTGCTACCATTTACTGGATGACGGAAATGTACACCCGCTTCAGTAATTTTACGCATTTTACCTAAGCTGAATACTTGGAAACCGCCTGAATCAGTCAGGATTGGCCCCTGCCAGTTCATGAAGTTATGTAAACCACCGTGTTGCTTCATTACTTCCTGACCAGGACGTAACCACAGGTGGAAAGTATTACCTAATAGAATGTCAGCGCCTGTTGCGTCAACTTCTTCAGGTGTCATGCCTTTAACAGTACCGTAAGTACCTACAGGCATGAATGCTGGCGTTTCAACAACACCACGTTCAAAGATCAAACGGCCGCGACGTGCATTACCAGTCGTTTTATCTAATTCGTATTTTAACTTCATATAAACCTCAAGTCAGAGAAACAGTCTGACATTACTTCTCTCAAAAAATTCAAATAACGTACCGATTGGTAGTCATTTATCGTTAACAAACTAGCTGTGAGCAGATAAACACTAACCCACGACTAATTAAATTTATACTGCGGTCTGTTTAGTCACAAACATCGCATCGCCATAACTGAAGAAACGGTATTTCTCAGTAATCGCATGTTGGTAAGCTGACATCACGTGATCATAGCCCGCAAATGCCGATAGCAACATAATTAATGTTGATTCAGGTAAATGGAAATTCGTTACCATTGCATCAATCAACTGGAATTTGTAACCCGGATAAATAAAGATCTCGGTATCATCAAAAAACGGCGCTAGCGGTAGGCCTTTTGCCATTGTTGCTTGCGCAGCACTTTCTAATGAGCGTACTGACGTAGTACCCACAGCAATAACACGTCCACCATTGGCTTTGGTTTCTGCAATTTTCGCCACAACTTCTTCAGATACTTCGGCATATTCAGAATGCATGTGGTGATCAAGAATGTTATCAACACGTACTGGTTGGAACGTACCCGCACCAACGTGCAGCGTGACAAACGCCGTGTTTACACCTTTTTCAGTTAACTGCGCGAGTAATGCTTCATCAAAGTGTAAACCAGCAGTAGGCGCAGCTACGGCACCCGGTTTTTCGTTGTAAACCGTTTGGTAGCGTTCTTTGTCTGAATCTTCATCTGGACGGTCGATATAAGGTGGCAATGGCATGTGGCCAATGTCTTCTAATACTTCTAGTACGTGACGTTCATCTAAGAATTTAAGTTCGAATAACGCATCATGACGCGCAACCATTTCAGCATTGACAGTGCCTTCTAGAATTAATCGAGCACCGACTTTAGGGGATTTTGATGAACGTACGTGTGCAAGCACCGAATCTTCGCTAATAACACGCTCAACAAGTACTTCTATTTTACCGCCTGACGCTTTTTGTCCGTACATACGCGCAGGGATCACACGGGTATTGTTAAATACCATCAGATCACCCGCTTCAACTAAATCGAGAATGTCTGCAAACTGTTTATCTGCAAGCTCACCACTGTTACCGTTTAGTTGTAGTAGACGGCTTGAACGACGATCCGCTTTCGGATAACGTGCGATTAACTCGTCAGGAAGGGTAAAATTGAAATCTGAAACCTGCATGAAGGTACCTTAAAATCGAACTTAAAATTGAAATAGTCCGCTAGTCTAGTTATCAACAGAGAGAATATCAAGGGAAGAAGAGATTTGTTCCACTTCTGGCATTTTAAACAAGCTACCTGGTAGCCTAAAATCATGTAATGCGCCGCGTTTAAAAATAAAACTGCCGGATTCAAACTTGATCTTATAATCACTTACTAAGCGTTCACCACGGCGGGTTTGTAACAGCCAATTTAATTGGTATTGATTTGCCACTAGTGGGTTTATTTGTGCACGGTCAATTAACTTAAATAATGCCCAATCACCGCTTACTTTAAGTTTGGCTATATGCCCAGTACCACTACTGATAGCACTGACACTCGCTTGATGGGTATTGCGCCTTGATGGCCATACAAATGATCGCCATTCTTCAGGCTCATTACGATAACGATATTCATAACCATTAATTTGTAGATAGCTTTCTGCAATTGATTGCTTAGCAATAGGCATGATCGCATAGTTTATTCGAGGTACTTCGCTGTCTCGGCTAAAAAATCCCTTGGTGATAATATCAGCATGACGTAACGATTCCAGTAACTCTAGATCCATGCCTAAATTTACCCCTAACCATGAGTACTGTTTTTTTGTAATCTAAAATCGGCAATGAAGGCATTTAAATCTCGTGCTACAAATTGCCATAACAGCCCATCGTGTCGGTTAAAGAACGTACTCAACTGTGATAGTGACGTATCAGGTCCATTAATTGAAAATGGATAATGCCCTGCAATCCCACGTTGAAAATAGCGGTATACTTGTTCCTGCCATTTTGACTCTAGCGCGATACGAGATTGTGCAAACAGGTGTAACCAACTCTGGCGCATTGGTTCTGTGAGTAAATAAGTCAGTTGAACAGAAGATTGTTCATTAAAACGGGCAAGTAATACTTGGGTATCATTCCAAGCTTTATACAAATTTGGCGTGCCTGCATTGGCTTGTTCACTACTTTGATGGCTTGAGAGTATATCGCCGGTATACGCTAATGCGGCATCGTTAATAGAATAACTACTGATAATCGAAAATAAATCTTTGTTTACACGGAGCATATTGCGCTGAAACTGCGTAAACATCTCATTATGCCGCGCTTGTTGTTGAAAATCATTTAGCTGATTTAAAATGGGAAAGTGTTTTATTAATGCCGCTATCGGTTCTGCGGGTTGAGTCGCTATCCGGTTATTATCAAACAAGTAGATGTTTTTAACCATATTACTGATTAATTCAGTAAAGAGACCATTAGGTGATGCCAACGCATTTAATGTCGCTTGGGTTTGTTGAATATTATTGAGTTTGCTATAACGAATACTCTCAACAAATGAGGACCAATACCCAGCATAATCATCAAAGTATCGCGTTCTCACCGCCATTATTTTAGTTTCTAACGTATTCAGATTTACTTGTAACTGAGCCTCACTCACTCGCTGAGCTAGCACCCAATCCTTACCGCCCTGTAACTGCGCTTGCTGTAATAGTGCAAGCTTGTTCTGAACATAGGTATTCCAACCTGCTTGGCTATATATCCAAGGCACAGCAGTATTACTTTCTACATAAGACTGAAAACGGGCTGGTATCACCGTATTTATCGTCAATGCGGCTTGCAACGGCGCATCATCAATCACCATTTGATACAGCTCGCCCTTCGAGAATGGCTTAGCTAAATTCATTCGAGCCAATTTAATGGTCGGTTTAAGACTTTTCCAAGGTTGTAAGCTCACAGCAACCTCGTGTGGGGAATTAAATTCATGCAGATATGTCATGACCAATTCAGTGAATGCAAGCCGCTCATCATCCTGCGTATCTTGTACCCCATGATGCAACCAAAGCTGCACTAGCTGCTGTGTCGCAAACGGAATATCGAGACGCTTGACCTCACAACTTAACATTAATGATAACTTTAACAGGTTATAATATTCACTTCGTCGCGAGCCAGTTAATGCCTCTTTAGCCCATTCCCTCTCCAGTACTGACATACGTGATTTTAGCAAAGGTTGCAGTTCTTGTTCGATGCGTAAATTCAGCACATGAAAGTATAGTTTCTCCATTTCATCTTTCACCATTAAGCGTTTTTCATCGAGCGCAAGATAAGGCAGGAAGTATTCAAATTCATTAGCATCATCAGTTAATGCCAAGAATCGCTGGCGTAATAAAGTAAGCGATTGTGTTAATGTCGAATTATCACTGGCCTCGGTACTAATTGATTTCACGAGATCATCAATCACCAATTTATTTTTGGTAAAATCGGCTTGCAGTGAGAGATATGCACTGAGCATAAAACTGATACCAGCAACGACACCGATCATTGTACTCGTCATCACCGTCGCTTTTAAACTAATATTAAACCGCATCGTCGAGCGATTAGCCTTGGCCATTCCCTGCAAAGGGATCACCAGTTCTTTAAATAGTGCCTGAATAAAAACACTTTGTGCATACTCATCGACCCCACGCCCACCAAATGCTGGCTGGGACTCCCCTGCAGAGGTAAAGTAAATGCCAGCAATCAGCGGTTGTTCTTTATAGGCACTTGCTTTTAATAACTGGCCAGTAAAGTCGCTAACAGTATCAAGCAAAATCGTGAATTGCTGAGTGAATGCAACAATACCAGTTTTATCATTTACATCTTGATTATTCGCTAACTTATCCACTAACTGCAACTGTAGTTGTTTGGTCAACAGTGTTAAGCGTTGTTTCAATAAATGTGAAAGCGAGCGCCAACCTTTGTCATGTAATTCAAATAAGTTGGCTCCCCATATCTGGTTTTTTTCAGATTCGGAAAGATCAGCAAAATAAGCGTTAAACCCACTCACTTTATCGCATTGAGTAAAGACGATATAGACTGGAAAAATAATACCAAGATAATCTATCATTTCGTTAATACGTTCACGAAATAACATCAACCTGAAATTACGTTGCGGTTCTTCGAGTAGCAAAAAATCGGTAATATCTAAAGTTAATACAAGTCCATTAATCGGAGCATGATGGCGATGATGACGTAGCAATTTTAACAAGCTTAACCATTCGTCATGTGCACGCCCCTCTGTGACATACTCGCCATCAGCTTCAATGAATACAGCGTCAGCTGAAAATTGAAACAACGCGCTCAGATTAGCAGGTAATTCCTCTTCAGACTCATGAT
Source organism: Moritella sp. F3 (assembly GCF_015082335.1). Classification (NCBI taxonomy): domain Bacteria; kingdom Pseudomonadati; phylum Pseudomonadota; class Gammaproteobacteria; order Alteromonadales; family Moritellaceae; genus Moritella; species Moritella sp. F3. The sequence continues at coordinate 572,371 of NZ_BLRL01000002.1, forward strand.
TAGCGATATGGATCAAGTCTAAGCCTGATTGTTGAATTAACGCACTTTTACCAGCACCTTTTGCCCCTAGCAGCAAAAGCCAAGGTTTATCATAGAGGGCTTTATGGCCTGTTTTTGAACTGACTAACTCACTATTTTTGAGCACATGAAGCGCATATTCGAATTGTTGATGAAGCTGTTTGATAGCTTGCTTGGGTTTGTAGCTGGACTTGCTGGAAGTTCCCTTACCGCTATCGTTTTGACTCATGTTTTGAAACGATAAAACATGTCGATGCCGTACACTCCGACGATAATTAAAATAGCATAATAAAAACAGCATACTATTGAGTGCAGCAAACATATAAATCATATTATCTACGTAGCCAATACGACTCATCGCGAGTAATAGTGCGTTAGTCACGACACTTAGCAGCAGCCATAACTTCCACATTATTGCTGCCCCCCAGAAACAACACTGATCAATAAATGCGCCTGTTCCTTAATGTAATCGTAGTGCGCCAAGATCTCGATACGCAAAATATACTCAATAATAAAAAACCCAACACCAAATAAGATAACGGCACATAACAATAAGACAAACAAGGAAAGCGGTTGCCTGGGGGCTTTTGACGGTATGATTTCAGGCTGACAATCAGGCGACAACACACGATTAACGGGTCCCCGAATACGCATTATTTCTTGATAAACTCGGATTCTCAACCGTGATAGCGGTATATTGCTCACCAATTCGGCCCTGAAGCCTAATGTTAAGCACACGTAGTAGAGTTCAATTAAAGAGAGATGATTATGACCATTCTTTAACAGCTTTTCGAGATGCTCAAAAAATACAGAGTGGCTGTATTCAACACCTAACAGCGTTAACTGCAAGTGCGACGTAGGCCAGGGATGAACTGCGGATGTCGGGGATAAATGCTGTTCGTATTGCATGATATCGTCAATGAGCATAGCTAAACACGATTTGATATGTACAAATTCTTCATGACTAATAAAATGAGCTTGTGCTAACCGTTCCAGCGCATGAAATGCTTGCACAAACTCTGGATATAATACGATGCTTACCGGTAATTTATCTTGTTGGATCCGAGTCAATAAATTAAATACCGGTGTACACACAATTAATATCGCATTGTTCGGCGTACTTAATTGAGCCATCAGTTATCTAAATAATAAATTTTGTTATTTAACAGCTCGATATCAAACTCAGTATCGAATGACAGTGCGCCACTGTTTAATTTATGTAACCAGCGCCAACTATTTTTGTCACCATTGCGAAACAGGGCAAACATAGCAATGTACTTAGCGCCATCGGCTTGCACAAACTCATAATCGAAATTAGAACTTGGTTTAACAACCAGTTCTTTTTTATCCACAAGGTCTGAGCCTAATATCAACTCATCTGCTTTCCATAATTGGTCAAACGTGGCATTTCGGAAGGTTTTTACATCCGTGAGCTGATACACCCGAACAATGACAGGTAATGATTCATTATGATTATTTGAATTAAGATCTGCTGAAGCAGATAGGTTGAGTCGAACATCGGTGCTACTACAAGCAGTCAGCGATAGCAAAATAAATACGCTTATAAGCGCTTTCACTCGTTTAAATAGCGAGTAAAAAAAGGAGGGTAATATTATCATATGCTTCAACATCCATTGTCATGAGCTAATAATTTTAGGAGGGGTGGTATCCATACCTATCTTGTTATAGCAAACATACCGAACATTTAAAACTACCGCAGCATGGAATTTTTCGCTTACCACGACAGATAACACTAAGAACAAAATAAGTAGTAGAGGATTAACTAGAAGTTAATGCAAACGTTGAATTTATTCTAGGTTAAAGCGATACAATCAAGTTCTTAAATCTAAACTCAATTTTATAAAAAAGCAGCGCTAGATTACGGAGTCTGGTAATAAGATCGATTCTGTAATGAAAGACGATGCATCTCATGTAAAATAAGACGCATCGTCTTTCTGTTAATTATGTATTTTTTCAAATACAGCCACAGACCATGCTGGCGTATTAAGTTTATTATTCGTAATACTCGATACATCAACACCACGCTGGGCAATAGATTGATCGCCTCTCGTTGTGTGAATTGAATGTAAACGATAACCTGCTGCATCAAAATTTTGGAACTCTTCGATTGCTGTTGGCGTGGCATTAATGACGACGACCAAACCGTCACGATCCTTATCAATACTGGTACTATAATTAGTGTCACTGTTATCAATGCTCATGACAATCACACCAACAGTTTGTGTACTACCGGTATTATGAAATCGTACGCGTTGATTAATCTCCCCCCCCCCACCAAGTGTAAGTAGACCTGAAGACGCACGTAATAAAGCTAATTCACCATAAAATGACTTCATACTTTTTATATTGTCAGGCGTTGGCATCGCATTTTCAGCCGAATTATTAATAACACCTTGAATCACCTCCCAGTTACTACCATCTTTATCTTCACGTGGTAAGCCCACATTCCAATTATTGTCTTGAGCTGTAAAATCAATACGGTTATACAAATCACCTGAGTCATAAGAGTCGCGCTGCATTGATTTCGATCTCAATAGCTCACTGCCCATATGGATAAAGGGGACACCTTGACCTAACATTGCCGTAGCAAGTGATAGCGCTTGCATACGCACACGAGTCTCCGCATCTACCTCATAACCAATCTTATATTGGTTATTATCCCATAGCGTTTGATTATCATGTTTTGATACATAATTTTGCACTTCCCACGCATCTTTTGCATACCCAGCAGGCTGACCATTGTAATCTAACCCAGAGCCTATGATGGTGTTATCTTTACTATCCACGAAAACGTAATCCGCTAAATTACCAGCCATACCTAAACGAGTTAAATCAGCTAAATGTAACGCAGTATCTTTGGTTACTTTATTTTGTTCGTTAGGTAATACATATGCTCCGTTGCCAAATCCTTGGCCTTCTCGTAGCCCCATTTCAGAATCGAATGGACCACCGCCACGAACAGAGTCACGTAGCCGATCAGAGAATGTGCCGACACCTGTACCATACATATTCGCTTGTGTCGCTTGGGTAAATTGACGGTCGTTCCCTACTTCACCAAAATTCCAGCCTTCGCCATAAAAATAGGTATCTGGATCTACGGCTTTAACTGCAGCAAGAGCATCTAAGATCTGCGCTTTAGGGTGATGACCCATTAAATCCCAACGGAACGCATCGACCTTATAATCTTCAGCCCAAACAACAAGTGAATCGGAAATCAATTTCCCCATCATCGCATTCTCAGGCGCTGTATTTGAACAGCAAGTTGAGTTTTCTACATCACCCGAATATTCATTTAAACGCTGATAGTACCAAGGCACTATTCGGTCTAAAACAGATTTACTACTCACCCCTGATTCATTGGTGTGGTTATACACAATGTCCATAACCACATTCATACCAATATCATTTTTAATTGCCATGACCATTTCACGAAACTCTTTAATTCGCGCCATTCCATCAGGGTTACTTGAGTATGAACCTTCTGGCACAGTGTAATGGTATGGGTCGTAACCCCAATTGAAACCATCGACATCTCGAACATAAGCATTCAAACGTTGCACTACTGCATTAGTCGGTGAGTCATCTTCCAATAGCGCATCAAACACCGACGCAATAGTGTCATTACTACTGCAATAACTCGCAAAATCGGCATCCTCTTTTATTGCTGGCTTTAAAGTACATAATTTAGAAAAAGGTTCGTCAATATTCGCCACCTGAGAGCTATCTTCATTGATGGTCGCTATATCAAATACCGGTAATAAATGCAGATGGGAAACACCCGAATCAGCTAATAATTTTAAATGTTTAACCGGGGCTGAATCACTTTGACTAAAAGCAGAATATTTGCCTCTACTTGCTTGAGGAGTGGATATATCTAATGCTGAAAAATCACGAATATGTGCTTCATACAAAACAAATTTAGCGGGGTTACTTTGCGCATGAGGCGCGGTTAGCTCATTCCAACCAGCCGGCGTTACAGCTGCATTTTTCAAATCTATGACTTGACTCAATTCAGAATTAGTTGAAAGACTTAATGAATAAGGGTCTGTGACTTGATATGTTTCAACTTTGTCTGTTGCAGGATGGTAAACTGTCACTTCATATTTGTAAAAGTCACCGTGTTTTAACCTGGTATTTTCAGCAACCCAGCTACCGGTGCTTTGCTCAAAGACCATCGGTATTTTTATACCCGCGTCCTTATTACTACCATAAGGTATCAACGCCACTGATTGTGATGTCGGCGCCCATAAGCGGAAGGTCGTACTGCCATTATCATTCAGTATCGCCCCAAATTGTTGAGTAGTCGCGTTCGTTGCATAAAGTGAGTCTAACGCACTTGCGGTTTGCACTTCGGTGACTTTAATCACCCCCGTCGCATCCGACGCAACTAAAATAAGCTGCCCTTTCAGCGCTTCTTTTAAGGTAATACCTGCGGTTGAAAAATCGAGTTCAAAGGCGATAAAATCCTGAGCGAGGTGCGGTTTATTTTCCGAACCCTGCCACTCTTCAGATGCATTTTTTGTGTCACTGCCGATCATACCATCTGCTGCCGTTATTTTTTTCGTCACGCTATCAAATGCCATGCCGGCAGCATTAGCGTAATACAGTTCAACTTTAGTGGCTTCTTTACTGTTAATTAATAACACACTATCGCTAGCAAAAATTGCACTTGCACCCGACAGTTCAATCACATTTTCAGGTTTATTCGCCAGCGCATCATAATAGACTTTATCAGAGCCTTTAAAAATAAAGCCTATATTGCCTATTGCAGTCGTGCTATCAAATTCGAATTTTAGATTAGCACTTTGAAAGTCACCATTACTCTTGGTATTTGGAATGATGTTAAGGCAGCTATTTGTGCCGTTAACAGGGATATCCCAATAAACGCCATAAGTATCGCTGATCCCCGTAGATTCAATACCTGGCCAAGAAGAGTCATTACCGTCTAAGTTATTACACTCACCTTCATTCCATACATGCAGCCTGAAATCATTATTGTCGCCATCTGGCGTATTCATGTACACACGGGCATGATTTGCAGGAACATCATCAGTCGAAATCAGTTCTGGATAAACGGCACTAATACCCTCTTGAGTAAAGATTTCATTTTTGTTGTTGGTTTGGGTTAACTGTAGCTTGGGATTAAAATCACCTAAGGGTTTACTATTATCATCCCCTATCCGAGGAATAAAGTTAACACATTGCGATGCTTCTTGTTGATTCACATCTAATGACCAATAAATACCAAATTCAGGATCTTTCCCATCCGGTTTAAGTCCTTTATTCCAATCCCCAGCATCCGGATTACTGCCAGCATAAGCGCCACAAGTGCCATCATTCCATACGTATAAACTGGCATTCGTATAGTTATCTGTGGCTGACTTAAAATATACCTTGTACTCGGTGTCTTTAACGAGTGCTGTATGATTGTCATCTGAAGATGAATTACAGCCAAACAGTAAAGCAGAAGCCATAACCGTAAGAATCGACTTAGTTAAATAAGAACGCTTGAATAGAGAATTAATATTAGTCATCGTTACATCCATTTATTATAAATAATAGTTAATGCAGGGGGGCTGTAGACTAAGAAAATATCGATATAAATCAATCATCCTTGTATAAGGAAGCTGAAGGCGTAGAGCGATGGATTAGAAAAAGCAGCGATGATTGGTTTGTTGATTAAAATCACGATTGGTAAGCGTGGATTAATAACTTTAGATGCTAAGTATCACACTCAGGGAGATGTTTACATAAGATTGAGGAGATAAACCTGTATAATCAAGTAAATAGGAAATATAAAAACTGTGAACTCACGAGTCTTATCCGGCATTCAGCTAGACGTAATGCTACGCTAGAAATAAAAAAGCCGCTCACCTTAAGTGAACGGCTTTAACAACAAACGCTGCTTTATCAATATTTATCGAGTTCTGAACTGGCGTTAAATTCTCGCTTAACTAGCGATTATTCCCACTCAATTGTTGCAGGTGGCTTACCAGATACATCGTAAACTACACGAGAAATACCATCAATTTCGTTAATAATACGGTTTGAAACATGACCGATTAAATCATACGGAAGATGTGACCAACGCGCAGTCATAAAGTCGATTGTTTCTACACAACGTAGTGATACAACCCAATCATACTTACGGCAATCGCCCATTACGCCAACAGAGCGTACAGGTAAGAATACAACAAATGCTTGGCTTACTTTATGGTAAAGTTCCGCTTTGTGTAGTTCTTCAATGAAGATAGCGTCAGCACGACGTAATAGGTCGCAATATTCTTTCTTCACTTCGCCAAGTACACGCACACCTAGACCAGGTCCAGGGAATGGGTGACGGTAAAGCATGTCGTATGGAAGACCTAATTCAAGACCAATCTTACGTACTTCATCTTTAAATAATTCACGTAATGGTTCAACTAGACCCATTTCCATATCGTCAGGTAAACCACCTACGTTATGGTGTGACTTAATCACGTGTGCTTTACCATTTTTAGTTGCAGCAGATTCGATAACGTCAGGGTAGATAGTACCTTGTGCTAACCATTTAGCATTGGTTAATTTCTTCGATTCTTCATCAAAGATTTCAACAAATACACGACCAATGATTTTACGTTTTGTTTCTGGATCATTTTCGCCAGCCATTTGCTCTAGGAAACGATTTTCAGCGTTAACGTGAACAATGTTTAGACCGAAACGATCACCGAACATATCCATTACTTGCTGGCCTTCGTTTAAACGAAGTAAACCGTTATCAACGAATACGCATGTTAGCTTATCGCCAATCGCGCGTTGTAATAACATAGCAACAACAGATGAATCAACACCACCAGATAAACCTAAGATAACTTCATCATCACCGATTTGCGCTTTCATACGAGCAATCGCATCATCAATGATTGACGTTGAAGTCCAAAGTCCGTCACAGCCACAAATGTCTTTTGCAAAGTGAGAAAGCATACGCTCACCTTGACGTGTATGCGTTACTTCAGGGTGGAATTGTACGCCATAGAAGCGTTTTTCTTCGTTTGCCATAGCAGCAAACTGACAAGTTGCAGTATTAGCAACTGTTACAAAGCCTTCTGGAATAGCAGAAACTTTATCACCGTGGCTCATCCATACGTCTAATAGTGCTTTACCTGATTCAGATACTGCATCTTCGATAGAGTTGAATAGCGCAGAAGGCGCTTGCATTTCGATTTGTGCATAACCAAATTCGCCTTCGCCAGTACCTTTGATGACTTTGCCACCAAGTTGCTCAGACATAGTTTGCATACCGTAGCAGATACCCAATACAGGTACGCCTGCGTTGAATACATATTCAGGTGCACGAGGTGAACCCGCTTCAGTTACACTTTCTGGGCCACCAGCAAGGATAATACCGTTTGGATTGAATTCACGGATTGCCGCTTCATCTACATCCCATGTCCATAATTCACAGTAAACACCGATTTCACGGATACGACGAGCGATTAACTGCGTATATTGAGAACCAAAGTCCAAGATTAGGATTTTTTGCTCATGAATATTTGTGGTCATTAAAGATATTCCTGTAAATATATTTAGTTGTTATGTTTATAATAATAGTAAGAGGAGACATTTGTCTCCCCTTGAATTATCAGTTTCGAACTATCTATTTTGCTAAAACTAACTTAGTTTGAACGGTAGTTTGGCGCTTCTTTAGTCATGATCACATCATGAACATGGCTTTCTGTGATACCAGAACCAGTGATACGAACGAATTCAGCTTTGGTGTTCATGTCATGGATAGTCGCACAACCAGTTAGACCCATTGAAGAACGAATACCACCCATTTGTTGATGGATGATTTCTTTCAATTTGCCTTTATAAGGAACACGGCCTTCAATACCTTCTGGTACTAATTTATCAGCAGCGTTTTCTGATTGGAAGTAACGGTCAGATGAGCCCTTAGACATAGCGCCTAATGAACCCATACCACGGTATGATTTGTATGCGCGGCCTTGGTAAAGTTCAACTTCACCTGGTGCTTCTTCAGTACCAGCGAACATAGAACCAACCATTACACATGATGCACCAGCAACAAGTGCTTTCGCGATATCGCCAGAGAAACGGATACCACCATCAGCGATAACTGGAACACCAGTACCTTCTAATGCTGTTACTGCATCGTTAATTGCTGTGATTTGTGGCACACCAACACCTGTAACGATACGTGTAGTACAGATTGAACCAGGGCCGATACCAACTTTAACACAGCTAACGCCAGCTTCTACTAGTGCTAGAGCACCTGCGCCAGTTGCTACGTTACCGCCGATGATTTCTAAATCAGGGTATGCAGCGCGTGTTTCTTTAATACGGTTTAGAACACCTTGAGAGTGGCCGTGTGATGAATCAATTAATAGTACATCAACACCCGCTTCTACTAATGCGTCGATACGTTCTGCAGTAGAACCACCAGCACCAACAGCAGCACCTACACGTAAACGACCTAATTCGTCTTTACATGCATTTGGTTTTTTCTCTGCTTGTTTAAAATCTTTAACCGTGATCATACCCGTTAGTTTAAAGTCTTCGTTTACAGCAAGTACTTTTTCAATACGGTGTTTGTGCATTAGGCCAAGAACTTCTTCACGAGAAGATTTTTGTCCAACAGTCACTAAACGATCTTTCGGCGTCATTACTGATGAAACTAGAGCAGTTAAATCATCAACAAAACGTACATCACGACCAGTAATGATACCCACTAGGTCATTGGCTTCGGTTACTACAGGAAAGCCAGCAAAACCGTATTGCTTAGCTAGTTCAGCTACATCAGCAATAGTCATATCAGGTTTTACAGTAACGGGCTCAGCAACAATACCACTTACATATTTTTTAACTAAACGTACTTCAGCGGCTTGGCGCTCGATTGACATGTTCTTGTGAACAAAACCAATACCACCTTCTTCAGCTAACGCAATCGCTAAACGACCTTCAGTTACTGTGTCCATCGCAGCAGCAAGCATAGGTATGTTTAACGAAATATTTTTCGTTAGTTGAGTTTTTAGGTTCGCATCGTTCGGTAGAACAGTTGAATGAGCAGGTACAAGCAGTACGTCATCAAAGGTAAGGGCTTCTTTGGCAATTCTTAGCATGGGCAATATCTCACCTTGTAAAAGGTATAAAATGGATGACATAATCGGTATAAATATTGCGGACGAAGTATATTGATGGTTTAGGGTAAAAGCAAATTATATTTCAACTTTTTTTAATTATTGTTGATCTTAATGCCCATTAAAAAGCAAACCTGCTACAATATTCCGATACGATTTTATACTGATTACTGATATTTATATCTAATTCACTGATAAAAAGTGCATCAGATTTTAACTGCTTAACGCGAGAGAGCCTTATTTTGACTAATCCAAATATTTATACAGTGACTCACTTAAATGCCAGCGTTAGGCAATTGATCGAATCAGAAATGGGCACATTATGGTTAACCGGTGAAATATCCAATTTCGTTGCACCTGCATCGGGGCATTGGTACTTATCACTTAAAGATAGTCGATCGCAAGTACGCTGTGCAATGTTTAAAGGCAATAATCGTCGTGTGACCTTTCGCCCTGCCAATGGCCAGCAAGTATTGGCCAAAGTACGCGTAACTATGTACGAACCTCGCGGTGAATACCAATTAGTGATTGAATCATTAAGCCCTGCTGGGGATGGTTTATTACAGCAGCAATACGAGCAATTAAAAGCCTCGTTAGATGCACAAGGCTATTTTGCCCAAGCGCATAAAAAAGCCCTGCCCTTGCATGCTAAAAAAATTGGTATTGTTACGTCGTCAACAGGCGCGGCCGTACACGACATTCTAACCGTGCTAGAACGCCGTAGTCCTAATCTACCTGTCATTATCTATCCGACTCTGGTGCAAGGTGCACAAGCAGCCTCAGCGATTGTCAATGCCATTAATATAGCCAATCAGCGTAACGAAGTTGATCTGTTAATTGTCGGCCGTGGTGGTGGCTCGTTAGAAGATCTTTGGTGCTTCAATGAAGCATCCGTTGCACACGCTATTTTCAACAGCCAACTCCCCATCATTAGCGCTGTTGGGCATGAAATAGATGTCACGATTGCGGATTTTGTGGCCGATATGCGCGCGCCGACCCCGTCAGCGGCGGCAGAGCTAGTGAGCCAGGATCAAGCCCATTTACATCAGCAAGTCACTAACCTGAGTAATCGTTTAAACAAAGCAATACAGACTCAATTATCGAAAAAGCAGCATCAACAACGCTATTTAGAACAAGCGCTGATGAGCCAGCACCCACAACATAAATTACAACAGCAAAGTCAGAAATTAGATGAACTCAATTTACGTTTAAACCAAGCCGTAAATCGCCATATAGATCAACAGAAACTGCATCTAACTCAGCTAACAGGTCGGTTACAATCTCGCTCTCCAGTACATAAATTAACAGCTATGCAGCAACAACAGCGTAATCTACAAACTCGGTTACACAGTGCGATGCAACGCCGTTTACAACAAGATCACAGTCAATTGCAAAACCTGGTTCAACAACTGCAAACCGTAAGCCCACTTGCAACCCTCACGCGCGGTTATTCAATTACTCAAAATGACAAACACCAAGTCATCACATCAGTGAGTAAACTGAAACCTGGCGATAAGTTAATTACCCGTTTTACCGATGGTGAAATACAGTCGACCATAGACCCCGCTTAATTCGCACTTGAAATTAAGTTTTAATATGTGATTCAAATCAAACATTTAAATTACAAATCGTTGATAATAAGACCTCGTGATATCGGCCGGATGGTCGGTAACCTAGCTAGATAACAGTCATGGATATTACAAGGCAGTCAAACATGAAATCGATTAAAACCATTTACTCTTCCTATTTCATTGCATTTATTTTAGTCGTTATGGTGCTAACAACCATAGGTATTAAAACGTTTGTCTCGCCACTGTTACTCGAAAATGAATCCCTTATTTTCTCCATGATCCTTGCCGGTCAACTGTCTCTCATGCTGACAATGATTGGTTTTTGCTATTTTATATTTAGACGTTTATCGCAACGTCTAATCGTATTACGTGAACATATTGACCTACTGTCGCAAGGTAATGCTGATTTAACGACTCGCGTAACCATTAAAGCAAATGACGAAGTGGGTGATATTAGCGAATCAGTGAATCATTTTATTAGCTACTTACATACGCTAATGCAGTCCGTGAATAACTCATCCGTCAAAATGTCAGACTCGTTAATGCAAGTCGAAGACCAAACACAACTCACACGCTGCATTATTTTAGGCCATGTAAAAGAAACAGAGCAAGCAGTGACCGCGATGGAACAAATGAGTACGACTGCAACGATTGTCGCTACTAACGCCGCTGAGGCTGCAACGTCAACACAGCAAATTCATAATTCTGTATCACAATCTAAAACAACAGTGGTGCGCGCATCAAATAATGTTCAGACGTTACTTGATGATGTTGAAGATACCGTGATAAATATCGAAAGTATGGCGCAACATACTCAACAAATAAGTGCGGTATTAACCGTGATAGGTGAAATTGCCGAACAAACTAACCTACTCGCATTAAATGCAGCTATCGAGGCCGCAAGAGCCGGTGAACAAGGCCGTGGTTTTGCCGTGGTAGCAGATGAAGTAAGAGCCCTTGCAGCACGCACCCAAAACAGTACATCTGAAATTAACGCCATGTTAACGAAGCTTAATTCCGGTGTAAATGCGGTTGTCAGTGCCATGGACAAAACCAAAGAGCGCTGTATTACTACCGCAGCAGACACGCAAGAAGTAAACCAAGATCTTGATAGTATGGAGATGGCTATTTCAACCATCAGTGAGCTGACAATTCAAATAGCATCCGCAGCAGAAGAGCAAAGCACGGTAAGTGCCGAGGTCACGCGCAATATGACGGAAATACAGCTGATCGTAAACGAGTTATCAAACAATGCAGAGCATACGACAACGACAACTCAAGAGCTCGGCACCATGAATTCGGAGCTAAAAGAGGTGGTCAATAAATTTAGCCTATAAGGTATTTTTTTATCACCACGCGTAACACATCAGCCTTGTTTGCTTACCACAGACAAGGCGGTTTTATTCAGGGTTATCATTAATAGCTATCGTTAATCAAACGTGACTATCTTAAAGTGTGGATTATCTGTTTTCACCTCTAGCGTTAAAATGCTATCGAGCACAATCAGTTCACTCGTCCCCTCAACATCCATTTTAATACATTCTTCCCTCGCCTCATTACGCTGTGTATCGATGCCAGTACCCATAATTTCAGCACCAGTTCTTAGGGTTAATTTAATAAGATACCGATACATGCATACTATTTCGATATAATCATATTGCTCGCATTTCATCATAACTCCTCGTTTTATCGCTCAAGTATTTCGCTGGCGTCAATCCAGTATGCTGGCGAAAAAAACTAATAAACGCACTGTCACTGGTAAAGTCTAAATCGAAGGCTACCGTCGAAATGCGTTGGCCTTCCGCTAAGCGCTCGATAGCATTAAGCAAACGCCATTGCTGTCGCCACGCTTGATAAGGCATACCCGTTTCTCGAGAAAATATACGGCTAATGGTTTTACCACTCGCGCCAATATCAGCTTGTAGCTGGTTTAATGGTTGCGGAGGCAGCTCACTTGCCATTAACACCGTAAGCCACTTTTGTAATCGAGGGTCTTGCGGTAATGGTAAGTGTAACTGCTGCACAGGTGCGACAGCCAATTCTTCACAAAATAATGCCAAGGTATTAGCTTGTTCTAATTCAGGCTTGTCCCAATCCCAAAACGCCATACGCTCAATCAATGCTTGTAGTAATACACTCACTTCAACAATACACATCGTCGTAGGCAATAACGCAGTGAGCTCTGCACTAAAATATAGCGAGCGATATGACACCACGTTACGCATGCGCGCACAATGCATCACACCAGCGGGGATCCATGCGGCACGGGTTGGCGGCAGTACCGATTGCATGTCATCAAGGGTTATACTAATGCAGCCTGCAGGTGCATATAATAACTGACCTTTATTATGTTTGTGCATACCTGAGTCATGCTGGCCAATATCTGTAGCGATACCAATAACTTGGTTAGTTAACTCATCTACATTAAATTGCTGACCTTCTGCAATACTTGCCATACCTGTCCTATTTTTGATATTTATTGTTCTAATGTTTGTAATGCGAAAAACCATCATAACTATAATGGCGGCACATTAATAATGATTAGCGCCATCGTACTAGCACATAAACAACTATGCTGTGATTAGTACTGGTGTTCTGGAGCAACACATGAATAAAAAACCTCACATAGGGCTAATATTAGTCTTAATAATGTTTCCACAGATTGTTGAAACCATCTACAGTCCGGTATTACCACATCTGGCAAGTACATTTGAAGTGAGCGTCAGCACCGCCGCCCAAACCTTATCTATTTATTTTAGCGCATTTGCATTTGGGGTGATCTTTTGGGGGCGCGTAGCCGACCTCATTGGCCGTCGACTAGCCATGCTTATTGGTTTATGTACATATGGACTAGGCTGTATACTGGCACTGCTGGCAACAGACTTTAATATCATCATGCTCGCACGCTTTGTCTCCGCATTTGGTGCTGCGGCAGGCTCGGTCGTCACGCAAACGATGCTCCGTGATAGCTACGATGGTAATGAACTGGTTAAAGTCTTCACTCTGATGGGGATGGGAATTTCATTAAGCCCGGTGATTGGTTTAATCTCGGGTGGTTTCATCGCAGACTACGCCGGGTATGTGGGGGTATTCTCAGTACTACTGCTACTAGCAGCCATTTTATACTTAATGACATTAAGCGCATTACCAGAAACCTGCCCAGAGAACATTACGAAGATCAACCTACTAACGTTACTCATGCGTATGCTAAAAGACAGTCATATTCGTTATAACGCGATACTCGTCGCCCTGTTTAACTTAGTGCTATTTAGTTATTACTCACTCGCGCCGTTTATCTTTAGCAAACTCAATTTTAGCTCAACAGAATTTGGCTACACAGGTATCGCACTAGCGTGTGGTAGTTTACTCGGCAGCTTGTTGAATAAGCGTCTGCTGCAAGCTCAATATACATCGCAAGCATTATTACGATTAGCCTGTGGGTTAGTTTTATTCGGTAGTTCCGGGGTTTACGTACTGCAAGACAGCGTTTGGTTATTAGCCCCTATGCTGATTGTCGTGATGAGTTATGGTATCGCCATTCCTAATATTCTGGCTCACGCCTTGGCACAATATAAAGAGGTTGCGGGATCTGCTGGCGCGGTCTTTGGTTTGTTGTATTATTTACTGCTAGGCGCTGGATTGGCGATCACCGGGGTCTTAAACAACCTAGGCTTGGTGCTGATGCTGTCGGCTGTGATCATCTTAGTATGTACTGTTCAGCTTCATCGCACCGTTCAGATTAATCCTACAGTTCAAAAGAATAGCCGTTAAGCTAAACGTTTAGTCCAATTGCCGCCATTATCACGGCCACAATTTTCTTCACTGTCAAATTTGATCTGTTTATTAGGATTTTTGAGTTTCACTTCCATCGAAATAAGTGCTTGTGTTAACAATGCCTTCAAACGCAAGTCTTGTTTCGATACGGCAAGCTGAGCAATATCAGCGTTACTATCAAACACACAAATCAGTTTTAACGATGCCGGAAAATTAGCGTAGTTCACCTGATGTGTTAACCACTGAAAGCCCTGGATTTCATCCTTTGCCGTTTCACACACATCGGTAAGAACTTTACATAAATTATTATCAATCTTTTTTTCTGTTTTAGTCATGCTCTGCCCACGGTTAAACTCTCGATTCTGATAACGCTATCCTACCGTAAATAAGGCGCGATAAACAATAAAACCAGCCCGAAGACTGGTTATACATTTGGCTACAAAACATCTGTTATCAGTTCATTAAACCCCAACTTCACCGCCGTCATTTTTACGAATAATCACCGTTGCAGCTCGCGGTCGAACTGTTTTATTACTCGGGGTTTCCATCGTTGCATCACTGCTATACGGCCAATTAGCTGGATGCTGTATATTCAAAAATAAATCTGTCTGCGCAGGACTAAAAGCCAAACCAGTCACTTCAGCGCCATTCGGGCCAACGAAGAAACGCTTTAACGCTGTTTGATTATCACTGTTGATCGTATCGAGTTCGCCTGAATCCGTCGTTAACTGACTTGGTACCACAGCCAACATTTGATCATTGGTGTATTCAGTCAATTCAGGTGCACTATTATCGGTTTGCATCCACATAATGCCACGCGCATCAAACGCCAAGCCATCAGGGCTAGCGAATTGGTTTAACTCTGCCAATCCTGAAATATTCACGTCTGGATCTGCATCTTCTGCCGCACCAAATACAAAGATATCCCAGCTAAATAATTCAGCATTATCGCCTTCTTGCCAGCGGATAATATGACCCGTACTGTTATTTAATCTTGGGTTAGCAGCATTCGTTTCAGTCGTACGTTTCGTGTTATTGGTTAACGTCATGTAAACCGCACCATTAACTGGATCTACAGCTGCCCATTCAGGGCGATCCATTGGTGTTGCGCCGACTAAATCCGCAGCGCCAGCGGTATTCAAAATAATGCTAGCCTGATTAGTAAAGTGGTCAGCCAATACCCCTTGCTCTTTAGTTACAGCGGTCATGGTTAATGGTAACCATACACCGACGCCATTATCATCGAATCGAGCGACGTATAACGTACCTTGATCCATGTATTTAGCCCCGACAGCTAAACGGTCATCACGTGAGGCATCGCCAGCATGCCAATTAACATCAGATACAAACTTATAAATATATTCAAAGCGAGAGTCGTGGCCTGAATAGAACACAATAGGTTTGCCTTCAACAACTTGTCCAAACACGCAACCTTCATGTCGGAAACGACCCAAAGCGGTACGTTTGGTTGCACTCGATTGATTATCATAAGGGTCTATTTCAACAATATAACCGTGACCATTGGCTTCATTGCGGTAATCATCTGCAGCGCTGCGGCCTTTCACTGTAATATCAAAACGCTTAAATTCATCATTAATCTCAGCGGAGTTACCAGCTAAATCATCCCAACCATAACGCGTGTTCTTATCATCAATACCGATACGTGATTGATCTGCGGTCTGGGTACCTGTATTAACAAAATAGCCAGGCCAATTTTCTTCGCAGGTCAAGTAAGTACCCCATGGCGTATAACCATTACCACAGTTATTTAGTGTGCCACGTACTTTATCGCCGTTTGGAGAGAAAGGCGTTTCAAGTAGCGCTTTATCAGCAACAGGGCCACTAATATCCATAGTAGTAGCACCAGTAAAGCGACGATTATGACTATCATTTTTCACCACATCCCAAATGCCATTAGTTTGCTTAATACGTACAACAGTTACACCATGAGCATTAATTTCTTTACGTACTTCATCAAGAATTGTACGTAAGCTATTACTGTCTTTCGTTGGACCTGCTGGATGTAATGCTTTTTGATCTATGTATTCATGGTTAATACATAACAAACCATCGGTAGAGCTACCGTTTAGTGGGAAGTAATGCATACCATCATGATGCATGCCTAATGAGTTTGCTTGATCATTCGCACTATTAGTGCCATCTGCTCGCCATTCCTGAGCAAAATCATTTAGTGGTGTCCCCCAAGGTGCAAGTACTTGTGCGCTATAACCTTTTGGCACTGCGACAGCATTAAGCTTGGCGCCAGCAATAGAATCGAAACCTAATTTAACATTGCCATCAGTTGCCACTGTTGAATTAGTCGCTGAACTCGAACAACCCGCTAGACCCACACCGCTTAACATGCCAACAGCAGCCATTCCCATCCCCGCTCTTAATATACTGCGGCGAGAGAGTTCCCTTTCCATTACTGATGCAAAAGGTTCGTTGTTACTGTGATTGTATTTCGTTGGGTCAAATGTATCTTTGCTCATGCTTTTATCTACTCAGGTTATAATTTAAGACAGATATAAACTAACAAGTCATTATGTATTTTATATTTCAGCTATATGACAGTTTTATAACGTCGATGAGATCTCATAGACAATTATCCTCGCATATCCTGTTTTCCCCCTCCCATAACCCTATCTGTTGCTATTATTAATGATCTATTGTTAATTAGAGTAACAGTATGAAATATAAAATATTCCAGCCAATATACTGGCTATTAACAATAATAACCTCAGCCAACGTAACAGCATCCGAATCACCTACGGTGACATTTTCGATAGACAACGATACTATTTTGGGCGTTGATCAAGACTACAGCAATGGCATTTTTGGCTCTTATACGTCAGGAAAAATTAACACACCGACGATACTCACGCCTTTAAGCTTATCCATATGGGGTGGCACGTCTTTAGATAAGATTGAGTTTACGCTCGGCCATAAAATATGGACTCCAGCAGACATTAAAATAGTCGATCCAATCGCCAATGACAGGCCTTATGCGGGTTACCTGTATAGTGAATTTAATTTTATCAGTCGCCATCAACAACAAGCCCAACGATTTAACCTCACCGTCGGTACAACAGGTACAGATTCATTCTCAGAGCAAGCCCAAAAGCTTGTTCACAGCATCACAGGATCCGAAGAACCCAAGGGTTGGGAATATCAAGTTGACGATGGCATTGTCGGCAGTATTGGTTACCTCACTCATTTTAACCTGAGCCGTAATACGCTATCGAATAACGCATGGTTTGATAACGATTGGTTTGATAGTTATTTATTAGAGAAGGCGGAGTTTGAAATAACGAGTATTAGCGAAGTGAATATCGGTAACTTTAGAAGTGATGTTGCTACCGGAATGATGTTGCGCTGGGGGCACGATCTTGGTGCCAATATGGGCGCTGCAAATATCTCTACCGAACAACCATTTCGCCCAGGCATGATAGGGGCGTCCGATTCTGCTTGCTTTGTATTTACCGGTATTGAGGGACGCTATCGGTTTAACGACATTACGATTGAAGGGGAGCGGCCTAATATCATCACCCCTAACGATTATCAATTAACACTTGAAAATGGGCAGTTTAGCATCGTATTCGGCGCAGTTTGGTATAACAAACATGGCGGTCTGAGTATCGCCGTAGCAGCTAAAACGCCAGACTATGAAGAAGCTCAGACCGCGTTATACGGGAATGCGGCAATTTCCCTATTTGCTTTTTTATAAATTCCAGACCTGCTAGTAAACTTCAACAGGCACTAATAGGTCATTATGTACCACCGCTTTTTCAAGTAAATAAATAGAAAACGTTGAACCGACACCGACCTCAGATTGCACCGTGATCTTACCGCCAACTTCACTAATAATACTCTGACTCACCGACAAGCCTAAACCTGTACCGCTACGACGCGTGGTAAAAAATGGGTCAAAAATGCGCGCTAAATTATCTTCGCTAATACCACAACCATGATCGCTAATGTGCACAGCCGCACCGATAGTATGACCTTGATCATCAAGCCAATCTTCCGTTTTAATTTTCAGCAGACCTTGATCATCCATGGCATGCACACCGTTCATCTGTAAATTAACCAGCACTTGCAATAATTGATGACGATTTGCTTCCACACAACATTTAGCATCTAATTGTGATTCGACTTGTACGTTGGCTGACTTCGTACCAGAACGCACTAACGTCAGACTTTCCTTGACGATATGATTTAAATGCTGCCAAGTCACTTCATCTTGCACTCCACCTTGACGGCTGTACTGCAATAAACTGCGGGTAATATTACGGATACGATCAATTTGTTCATGTATCGCTTCAAGCTCTTCCGTTACGCGTTGGCTATCGTCACCGAGCTCGAGTTGCAACAATTCGACATTACCTAAAATCACGGCCGTCGGATTATTAATTTCATGGGCAATACCAGCGGTGAGTTCCCCCAGCGCAGCGAGTTTTTCACTCATAATCAGCTTGCTGCGAGTTTGGTTTAACAACTTAATGTACTGCTCTAACTCTTGGGTTTTATCATGCAAGCTTTGAGTTCGCGTACGTACTTTATCTTCTAGCTCCGCAGAGGCTTGTTTAATCAAATCATTACGTTGTTGCAATTGATCTAACATGGAATCAAATTGCTGACCAAGCGCAGCTAATTCATGATCTTTACATAACCCCAGATCACCAATGCGTCGATTTAGCCCTAGCGGCACCACTCGAACCACATTGTGGATCTTTTCTATCGGCCTAAATAAATCTCGCGCACCACGATATACCAGCCCACCAGAAAGTAATAGCACCGCAATAATACCGACACTAAATTCAGCAATATTCGTTAAAAAAGTCTCAACTAAGGGCCACTCTAAATAACCGGTATACAGCATACCAATGACATTACCGTCATGATCTCGTAGCGGTTCATACGCCGATATGTACCAATTATCATAAACAAACGCACGGCCAGTCCAATCTAACCCATCGATAAGAACTTGCTGTTTGACCTCTTCTGATACACGTGTACCAATCGCACGACCATTAAGCCCTTCACTGTCTAATGGTACATTGGTACTCACACGAATATCATCCATAAACAGCGTTACCGTACCAATACTACCAGCCGGTAATGACCCATCGGTGTAAACAAGTTCTCGGATACGATCGACAAGTAACGTGCTGTTGTTCAGCAACATACCACCATCAATAATCCACTGGAGCTTATTATTATCATCAAAGATCGGCAATAAATTACGACTCACCAAGCCATTCGACTCTAGCTTATTTTCACCTAATAAGGGGATTTGAGCATTAATCGCTAGTTTGTCATTTAACGCGAGCAGTTTCTTATTGTTTAATACTTGAAAAAACGCCTGTGATTGACCTGTTAACAGTAGTTTTTGGCTAACGAGAGGAAAGCTCGCTAATGCCGATGCGGGATGTAAGACGACAAAATCTAATTCATTATCTTCTGCTTGTTGTTTTACCCAGGCAGCTAACTTAGCTTTGTCTGTGCGTAATAAATGCTGAAAATCGTACGACGTAGTCAGCGATTTAAGCTGCATACGCTGTTCTTTTTGCAATAATTCAATACTATTATGCGCCACCGCGAGATCGGCTTTGACATTCATTAATGCATTTTGCCAGGTATAAGTCACCGTCCAATACATCGTCAGTGCGAACAGTGCAAATAACGTCAGAATGATCGGTACTGAGGTCAGTACCAACAAACGATAACGCACCATAGTCCGAAAGCGTTTAATCCATAACAGTATAAATTGTTTCATGTTCATAAGGCAGCTTCATCCACCCATTCTTTATATTTACGCTCTAACGTTTTACGTGCCACGCCAAGCTTACGCGCCGCTGCTGATTTATTGCCTTCATGAGAATCAACAACCTGCATGATATGGGCTTTTTCGACTTGTTTTAATGTCCATGCAGTAGGATAACAATACTGTTCTTCATCACCATCGACGACAGATGAGCAGTGACAAGGGCTCGTCAAATTAGCTTCATCCATACGCGCTTGATCAAATGTGCCAATAGCCGACCTTGGTAACGGTTCGGTCTCACCTTGCAGCTCTCGCCAATATTCAGCTGGCGGTTTACCCAATAAAATACAGCGTTCCATCAAATTACGTAATTCACGAATATTACCCGGCCAATCATAGGCTTGCATGGCTTGTATATCTTCGTGTGTCCAACTCACGCCCTTCATCCCCAAGTCATTCGATAATTTAAGGGTGAAATGATGTGCTAATGCCGGAATATCTTCAACACGATCACGCAGTGGCGGTAGATCGACCGTTAATACATTTAAACGATAGTACAAATCTTGACGAAAACGTCCGGCGTCAACTTCTTCTTTTAAATTACGGTTAGTCGCCGCAACAATACGTACATCGACGGGGATTTCGCGCTCTCCCCCCACAGGTCTTATGGCTTTTTGTTCTAATACCCGTAATAGCGAAGACTGCATGGCCAATGGCATTTCCCCAATTTCATCAAGAAATAAAGTACCACCATTGGCAACACGAAACAGCCCTTCTCGACTTTTCTTCGCGCCAGTAAATGCACCTTGAATATGACCAAATAATTCACTTTCTAATAAGTCTGGGGCAATAGAGCCGCAATTTAACGGCACAAAAGGACCATTACGTAAGCTCAATTGATGTAACGCACGCGCCACTAATTCTTTACCTGTACCAGATTCCCCTTCCACCAATACTGCCGCCATCGAAGGTGCAATTTGCGTGATCAGTTTTTTCATCGACAAGGTTTTAGCTGCATCACCAATAATATCAATCGGAAAAGTGCGTTCAATATCGCGTTGCAAAGCAAAGTTCTGGCGTTCAACTAAACGGCGTTCGATACAACGACTCACCGATTGCATCATTTGTTCAAGATTAAACGGTTTTAAAATAAAATCCGATGCGCCTGCACGTAAGGCTTTAACCGCAGTATCTAAATCGGCGTAGCCAGTCATGAAAATAACATCGCTGCGGCGCGTTTGCGGATCAAATGCTTCATGCCACTCAATACCCGAACGACCCGGTAAATTGATATCGACAATCAATAAATCAAAATGGCAACGCTTACGCAACTCTTCACCTTCTTCAATGCTGCCAGCGGTATCAACTTGCGCAAATTTTTTGCTTAAGGCTTTCTTTAAGATCGCGCGCATACCCGGCTCATCATCAACAACAAGTACAGAGACAGCAGCCCAAGAGGGAGAAGACGTAAATTCAGACATAAATATAAATAACTACCGTAATTTTTAAGTTGCGACATTTTGTCTCATATCGACTAGCAAAGTCAAAACTGTTTCAAGCCTTTATTTTCATTCAATTTATTCATTATATTATTTACCTTTTAAATTAACCACTTATTGGTAAGTATAGTGTTTTGTATGGCTTATTATTTAATTTGGCATCTAATTTGCTTTATATCTACAAATAGGGTTATTTATCAATATCAAAACACACTGTGTAGCATAACTATAATTCGTTACTAAAATTTTATGCAGTAGCCCTTTACTCATTCACTTATGACTTGCGTCTAGCAATAACTTAACGTCAGGAAGACCTAATGACTGTAAAACCGATGACATTTATCCAAACATCACTCGCGCTATTAGCACTTGCAACAACAGCAGGTGTTCATGCCGCTGACGACATGAAGATCCGTTTGGCTACGACCACCAGTACTTATCATTCAGGGCTACTTGACTTCTTATTACCAGAATTCAAAAAAGACACAGGTTATACCGTTGATGTTCTTGCTGCTGGTACCGGTAAATCCCTACGTATGGGTCAAAATGGCGATGTTGATTTAGTCATGACACACGCAGCAAAAGCAGAAGCTAAATTTGTTGATGCTGGTTACGGCGTGCTACCACGCAAACTCATGTATAACGACTTTGTATTGGTTGGACCAAAAGCAGATCCGGCTAAAATCAATGCCGATAAAGATGTTGTGAAAGCACTCGCCGGCATCGCCTCTTACAATGCAACGTTCATCTCGCGTGGTGATGACTCAGGCACGAACAAGAAAGAATTAGGCCTGTGGGCACAAACTAAAATGGAACCGACCTTTACAGGCTACAAAGCCGTAGGCCAAGGCATGGGACCAACACTCAACATGGCGTCTGAACTGCAAGCGTATACATTAACAGACCGTGGCACTTGGTTAGCTTACCAAAACAAACTCGACCTGAAGATTGTAGTACAAGGCGACAAACGTTTATTCAACCCGTACCAAGTTATCTTAGTTAACCCAAGCCGTTACCCAAGCATCAACTATCAAGGCGCGAAGATCTTCAGTGATTGGTTAGTTAACCCGAAAGCACAAACAATGATTAACAGCTATAAACGTGGTGGCGAGCAATTATTTGTTGCCAATGCCAAGTCTTAATCAACCTATTGGTCACTTAGATATTTAATGAACATTTGGCAAACGACTCAAGACGCAGTACAACTTCTCTTCAGTGGCGATATGGCACTGTGGGGGATTGTGGGGGTGTCATTTTCAGTGTCTTTGCTGGCGATCACCTTGGTACTCGTGCCAGCATTAGTGATCGCCTTTGCCCTCGCCTACGGAAAATTCCCTGGGCGTTGGTTAATACTATCCTTATTTAATACCTGCCAATCTATCCCAACCGTGGTGATTGGCTTGTTACTTTACATGATGCTGTCTCGCGCCGGTCCGTTAGGTGATTGGCAAATGCTATTCACGCAAAAAGCGATGATTTTGGGACAAATGATGGTGTGCTTTCCCATTTTAGTATCAATGATGCACGCTGCATTTCAAAACAGTGATCGCCGCGCTTGGGAAACTGCACTGACATTAGGGGCGAGTTTACCCCGCGCATTGTTAAGCTTAATGTGGGAGTGTCGATTCCCACTACTTGCAGCCATTATCGCCGCCTTTAGCCGTATTATTACCGAAGTGGGCTGCTCTATGATGGTCGGCGGTAATATTCTCAATTCGACACGTAATATCCCTACAGCAATCGCCCTTGAAAGTTCAAAAGGCGCATTTGCACAAGGGGTGGCCCTAGGCATGGTGTTATTAATCTTAGCCCTAGGACTTAATTTCTTATTATCTATCGCCCGTGGTAAAGCCCACTTGCGTACCAATTAGGCTGAGGTAAGGTCATGTCGCAAATTACTATTCAAGCAGAAGATATCTCGATCCGCTTTAAAGATCGGCTGCTTTTTCACATACCTCATCTTAAGTTCGGCCCGCAAGAAGCTATCTATCTCACCGGCGGTAACGGCGTGGGTAAAACCACCCTGCTAAAAATATTATCCGGTTTACAAAGCCCAACCACTGGTACTGTTAACCTCCAGCACCAAGGCTGGTTTGAACGATTATTTAAAAGTAATGGCAAAAATGGCGTTATCTATATGCACCAAACACCGTATATGTTTGATGGCAGCGTATTGGATAATGTCTGTTATGGTTTAAAATTCGCCCTAAAAGGCCGCCAAGAACAACGAAGTGAAGCGATAACTGCGCTACGTATGGTAGGGTTAGAGACCTTAGCTAATGAACATATTTCGGTATTGTCAGGTGGCGAACGCCAGCGGGTGGCGATGGCAAGAGCCTGGGTACTAAAACCCAGCGTGCTATTAATGGATGAATCAAGTGCGAGTATGGATAAAGAATCCATCGAACGCCAAGTGGTGTTAGCTAAAGATTTGCTCGAGCGCGGCTCAACACTCGTCATCACCAGCCACCAGCAAAACGCCCTGACCGCACTTTGTCGCCGTCAATGGTGCATTAGCAATAGCAAACTAATCGAACGAGCAGATTTACAGCTCATTAAAAAAGAGAAGGATAACTATGCTTTCGGCTGAACAAACAAGTTGGGTAATTTTAGCAGGCGGGCAAGCAAGCCGCATGGGTGGCAATGATAAAGGCTTAGTTCAATTAGCGGGTAAAGCCATGATTGAACATGTTATCGATACCTTAGCACCACAGACAGCTGAAATTGCAATTAACGCCAATCGCAACCAGGACGACTATAGCCAATACGGTGCGGTGTTTGGCGATAAATTACAGGGTTATCCGGGACCACTCGGTGGCATGCATGCTGCGATTTTACATTTAGCAGACGCAGAGTGGATTGGCTTTGTACCTTGTGATTGTCCACAACTACCTCATGATTTAGTCGCGCGTATGGCCGCAGCTTGCCAAGCCGATACCGACATCCTCGTTGCCCATGATGGTGAACATATTCAACCCGTAGTAACGCTATTACATCGCCGTATTTTACCTAAATTAGAAGCTTTTTTAGATAATGGTGATCGTAAAATCATCCTATTATATCGTCAATGTAATATGCTTACAGTGGACTTTAGCGATCAGCCAAATGCCTTCGTTAATTTAAATACCCCTGTAGAACTAGCCCAATTTGGACAACAATAAATTACCCATAATAAATCACCAACAATGAGTCAATTACAATGAGTAAGCATCATGAGTAAAATCTACGCGTCACTGCCTTTACTTGGCTTTGCAGCCTTCAGTGGTACAGGTAAAACAACACTACTTGAAGCCATGTTACCTAAGCTAGTCGCGCGTGGTATTCGTGTTGCCGTGATTAAACATGCACACCATGACTTTGATATTGACCAACCAGGCAAAGACAGTCACCGCTTGCGTAAAGCAGGTGCAAGTCAAATGTTGATTTCATCACGTTGTCGCCGTGCATTAGTCACCGAAACGCCAGCTGAAGAAGCAACATTACCGCATTTAATCACGCAGTTAGATCAAACTCAGCTCGACCTTATTTTGGTTGAAGGCTTTAAAAAACTCAGTTTCCCTAAGATTGAATTACACCGCAGCGAAGTGGGTAAGCCTTGGCTGCACCCAACAGACAATAACATTATTGCTGTTGCAGCAAATGTAGCGGTTCCCGCACCGGAATCGACACAACCGTCACTCCCCCTACTCGATATTAACAATCTTGAGCAGATCACCGATTTTGTGGTGAGTTTTATCCAAGGTGAAATCGATACCAATGCTGCCGTAAAACCACAAGGTTTGCAGTGTGGTGATTTAACACCACAAGGCATGTTATCTGTTGCCGAAGGTCGTGAGCGCATTCTTGGTCATATTGTACCAATTGAGCAAACGCAGACTGTTGAGTTAAAATCAGCTTTGGGTCAAATTGTCGCATGTGACATTTTATCACCTGTCAATGTACCGCAACACACCAATTCAGCAATGGATGGTTATGCCATTCGCGGTGATGATTTAGCACGTGAAGACTATACGGTCGTTGCTCATGTGATGGCTGGTCACAGCTACGACTTACCGCTCGAAAAAGGCCAAGCAGTACGCATCATGACAGGTGCAGCTGTACCAGAGAGTGCTGATACTGTAGTCATGCGTGAGCAAGCTGTGCAAACAGACTGCACTGTAAATAATGTGATAAAAAGTACGGTACACTTTGATTTGAGCATGGCAGCCATTCATCAAGGCCAGAATGTACGTCAAGCAGGTGAGGATTTAGCACTAGGCCAAACGGCTGTCGCTGCGAATAGTAAGATCACAGCGCCAGAGCTAGGCATGATAGCATCGCTCGGGATCAATCAAGTCTCCGTAAAAAGACCGGTACGCGTAGCGATATTCTCCACTGGTGATGAAGTTCAGCATCCGGGTGAAGCGCAAAAGAATAACTGTATCTACGATTCCAACCGCTACACCTTACACGCGATGTTAACCCAAGTCGGTTGCGAGGTGATTGACTTAGGCATTATCGAAGACAGTGAGACAGCATTAGCAGCGACTCTGCAACAAGGCAGCGCACAAGCTGATTTGATTTTATCTTCTGGTGGTGTATCGGTTGGCGATGCTGATTACATTAAGACTGTATTAGACAAACTCGGACAAATTAACTTTTGGCGAATCAATATGCGTCCAGGTCGTCCCCTTGCCTTTGGCCACATAGATACAACGCCATTTTTCGGCTTACCGGGTAACCCCGTGGCTGTGATGGTGGTATTTTTACAATTTGTCGAACCTGCGATCCGTAAGTTGCAAGGCATGGATAATTGGCAGCCACAAGTATTCAATGCAGTGGCAACAGAAAAATTCCGCTCTCGCCCTAATCGCACTGAGTATACCCGTGGTATTTTTGGGTTTGATGCAAATGGTCGTTTAACAGTAAAAAGTACCGGACAGCAAGGCTCAGGCATCTTACGCTCGATGAGTGAAGCGAATTGTTTAGTTGAAGTATTACCTGAACAGGCAAATGCAGAAATTGGTGATTTGGTGCGTGTAGTGCCACTACAAGGTCGTGTTTAATCACGATCGGGCTTGTCCGTGTAAATAACGCATCTGACGCAGTGTTAGCAACAACATAGCGTTAAATAAAATAGTGGCGTGCTCACATCACGCCACTATTTCCTCTTGGTGACTTCCTCTTACCATTCACGACTACTATCTATCCCGTTTTACTTTCTCAATTAAATCTAAAGCTTCATTATTACTTCATTATTTTACTGAAATGATCACTCACGTATTTTTCACTCCACAAGAAACTGATATGAAAAAACAAATAAATAATCATAAAGGAGTACTAATAATGCGAAGAACTGCACAAGGCTTAATAATTCACCGGCTCAATCATTGACAACATATTTCGCTGTGCTAATTATGTTTCATCCAGAAGGTATTATCTTAATTCGATGAATGTAAATTAAATGAGTACATATTTTCCGGAATGGACTTTCTGGTTTTGACTACGGACCAGAAAATAATGGATATATGCCTAGCATTGGCATGCGATAAGGAATGATCATGTTTAAACGTACACTTCTATCTATTTTTATTGGCTATGGGGTTGTGCTTAACAGCTACGCAATGACCCCACAAGAAGATCCACTTAATCCTACCGGATTTATAGTTTCTCAATCAGATATTCAAGCGGCGGAAGATGCTAAAACATTGGACCCTATGTATGATATTTGGGCTCAAGCATTACGCACACAACCTAACACAGTGGTCGACACCATTGAACCAGGTTTAGCGTCAAACCCAGACAATGTTAAACGCTTAGAACGTGTTTTTCCACAAGCAGAATGGGACTTCTTAACGCAGATGGCAACTCCTGAATATACCTACACACGTTTACTACGTGCTGTTGGTAAATTCCCTGCATTTTGTGGAGAGTACACAGATGGCCGTAACTCAGATGCCATTTGTAAAAAATCAATCATTACTGCATTCGCTCACTTTTCACAAGAAACGGGCGGGCATATTGCTAAAGACAATATCTCAGACAACCCGCAAGCATTAGAAGAATGGCAACAAGCGCTTGTACACGTTCGTGAAATGGGTTGGTCTGAAGGCCAAGAAGGCTATACAACAGGTTGTGGTCAAAATGATTGGCAAAATGCCCGCTGGCCATGTTCTCCAGGACAGGGTTATTTTGGTCGTGGTGCAAAACAACTTTCTTACCACTTTAACTACGGTATGTTCTCTGAAGTCATGTACGACGGCGATGCAACGGTACTGTTAGATAACCCTGGTTTAGTTGCTGATTCTTGGTTAAACCTTGCATCTGCTATTTGGTTCTTTTTAACCCCACAAGCACCAAAACCAGCAATGTTACATGTTATTGACCGTACATGGTCTCCATCACAGCGCGAAGCAGATGCCGGTATTACCTATGGTTTCGGCACAACGATTAACGTGATTAATGGCGGGATTGAATGTGGGGAGCAAAACAAAAATAAAGGTCAGCCAGTAAACCGAATTCGTTACTGGGAAGGGTTATCAGCACACTACCAAATACCTCTTGAGTCCGATGAGAAAAACACCTGTTACCAACAAACCCCCTACGGCAGTATTAACCTGAATGGCGCAACCGATGTGCTGTATACAAACTGGGATGGTAACTGGAAGTATTACGCAGATCGTCCAGGTGGCGCTTCGTTTGAGTGTGAATTAGTTGGTTTCCAAACCGCTTATTCGGCTCTTGTACCAGGTGATTATGGAAAATGTGTAACAAACTTCTATGGTTCTCACGCTGGCTGGCCTGAAGTACGTATAGTACCTGACAGTGAAATACCTACAATACCAACAGAACCGA
This sequence comes from Moritella sp. F3, assembly GCF_015082335.1. NCBI lineage: Bacteria > Pseudomonadati > Pseudomonadota > Gammaproteobacteria > Alteromonadales > Moritellaceae > Moritella > Moritella sp. F3. The sequence goes on from NZ_BLRL01000002.1 coordinate 600,992, forward strand.
CAGACCCCGGAGCAGGCGGTGTTGCGGCTTGGGATACCAGTAAAGTGTATGCTTCAGCGGGTGAACAAGTGAGTTATAAGGGCTCTATCTATGAAAGTAAGTGGTGGACACAAGGTGATTTACCAGACGCAGGTGGTCCATGGTTATTCATTAAGGCAGTAACAACGACGCCCGTGGCAGCAACGTCTGCAGACTTTGCATCGACGGATTTCATCGCTTGGGAAGCTGGTGCATCTCAAGTTGCTAACGGGGACAAAGTAACAAATTCAGGTAAGTGTTTTATTGCTAAAAATGCTCCTGGCGTTTGGGATACACCAACGGTTTCTAACAATCTATGGGACGAAATATCTTGCCAATAAATACTGTATCACTTTAGCGTAAAATTAAAATCCCTCGTCAGCTGACGGGGGATTTTTATAAAGAAAACACCTACTTATCTTGTGACTCAGACTGTGTTATCAGACGACTCCTATCTAGCGAGTTACCACCCGACTATTTATCTTCTGGCTTTGCCTTTGACGCTGGCTCTGTAGTCGACTGATTCTCTGGTAAGTCTTTTACTTTTTCATACCAAATATCATGGTGCTCTTTCGCCCACGTTTCATCAACTTCACCAGTCACCATGCCCTCTAGTGATGCTTCGATACCCACTAAGCCAACATAGATATGGAATACAAAACCACAGATCAATACTAACGATGCCAGCATATGAACTAAGTTAGATAGCTCCATGTCACGACGTGTCTGATCAAACAACGGGAAATCCAGCACAAAACCACTAAAGGTAATAAATACACCACAAAATATCAGCAACCAAAACAGCGCTTTTTCACCACCGTTAGAGAAGTCTGCAGATGGGTGCGAACCTTTATGTTTACCGACCATTCCGCCCATTTTCATGAACCATTTGATATCGACTTTGGTAAACAGACTCTTACGCCACCACTTAATCATCACCGTAAACAGTAAAATGGCAAACAAAGGGCCAACATAGTTGTGATACTGCTTCGCGCCATAAATAATCATGGCCCAGATATCACGGGGAATAATCGGTTTAAGAAAATGCTTACCATAGACCAGTAATAGCCCTGTCACTGCCAAGCTTAAGAAGGTAAATGCCATACTCCAATGCAGTGTACGGTCAACCAAACTCCAACGCTTAATTTTACGGCCAGTTTTAGCTTTACTCAGCTTTAATGGACCGATAGTGAAATAAGCCAGTACCACTAATCCGATACTGCCAAAGATCGCTAATGCACCTAATGGTGACATCCACTTTTCTTTGAGAATAAACCAAGCTTGTCCAGGTACACTAATCAGCACACCGTGTTCAGGTGACTTTGATGTCGTGTAACCCTCTTGGCCATCTCGCACGGCACGCCAATAATCAGCGCCAGCAAAACCAGCAAGCTCACCTTGTACTGACGATTCGCCTAAACGTTCACTGCGCGTCTTGCCATCTGCGGGTTCACTCGCAAATGCTGACAAGGTAAAGCTCAGCATTAATACACTCACTAGCAGAGTGAACCAATGTTGAATTCGCTTAGTCATTAAATCTCCTCACTGTGTCTACACAACAGCGCTAAATAGACAGCGGTTTATAACGAAACCAACTGCCTCTATTTATATTAAAACTAATCGATATTAAAGATAATCGATTTACAGCCAACCAGTAGGTATGAAAAAAACAGTCATAGTCAATTCATACCCACATAATGACAACCAGTTAACTTGCATTAACCAACACGCCTAGATTAGCTTTCTTGTGGTTTGCTCGCGTCATAAGCAAGGTCAGCAGTACTTGCCCAACCTGCATTCTTAGCACCACGGGCAACAACACGCTCAGCATAAACATCAGAGATCTTAGATGCATCACCAGCAAGCAAGGCCTTAGTAGAACAAAGTGATGCACACATAGGTAACTTACCTTCAGCGATACGGTTGGCGCCGTATTTTTCTTTCTCTTCAGCTGAACCGTCTTCTACATTTGGTCCACCAGCACAGAAGGTACACTTGTCCATCTTGCCACGTTCACCAAAAGCATCTTGCTTTGGAAATTGCGGCGCGCCAAATGGGCAGGCAAACAAGCAATAACCACAACCAATACACAGATCTTTATCGTGTAGTACAACACCATCTTCAGTACGCTCAAAGCAATCTGCAGGACAAACAGCCATACACGGTGCATCAGTACAATGCATACATGCCACAGAAATTGAGCTTTCACCTGGTTCACCGTCGTTTAAAGTAACAACACGGCGGCGTTGGATACCCCATTCAAGGGCATCATCATTTTCGTTCTTACATGCGGTAACACAACCATTGCATTCAATACAACGTTTCGAGTCACACAGAAATTTCATACTCGCCATCGGAATGACTCCTTACGCTTTAGATATTTTACAGAGGGTTACTTTCGTTTCCTGCATTTGTGTCACAGGATCATAACCATAGGTTGTTGCAATGTTTGCTGATTCACCCGATACATATGGCACCGAACCTTCAGGGTAATTACCACGTAAGTCTTCACCTTGGAAATAACCACCAAAATGGAATGGTAAAAAGGCAAGACCCGGCTTAACACGGCGTGTAACCATTGCTTTAACGTGGATACGGCCTTTTTCAGCGCCTTCAACCCACACCATTTCTCCGTCTCTAAAGCCTAAGTCGTTAGCATCTTTCGGGTTAACTTCAACAAACATTTCTTGTTGTAATTCTGCTAACCAAGGATTTGAACGCGTTTCATCACCACCACCTTCATACTCAACCAAGCGACCCGAGGTTAAGATAATTGGGTATTCGCCCGATACATCTTTTTCTTGGATTGATTTGTATAATGTCGGTAAACGGAACATCGCTTCACTGTCATCCCATGTTGGGTAATCAGCAACTAAATCACGACGAGGTGTATACAAAGGTTCGCGATGGATTGGCACTGCATCAGGGAACGTCCACACCACAGCACGGGCTTTAGCGTTACCAAATGGAATACAACCGTGTTTAATTGCCACACGTTGAATGCCACCAGATACGTCAGTTTTCCAGTTTTTACCTTCTGCTTTTAGCTTTTCATCCGCAGTCAGTTCATCCCACCAGCCAAGCTGCTTAAGTAGCTTATCACTGAACTCTGGGAAGCCACCTTCCAACTCACAATCTTTTGAATAACTGTCAACAGCCAGCAAGCTTTCACCATTACGTTCCACGCCAAAACGGGCACGGAAGTTACCGCCACCGAGTGCAACAGGCTTAGATGTGTCATAAAGAATATGGGTACCAGGGTGCTTCATCTCTGGCGTACCCCAACATGGCCAAGGCAGACCATAAGTCTCACCATTAGCAACACCACCTTCAGCTTCGAGCGTCGTTTTGTGGAATGTATGCCAATTTTTCTGATGGGCTTTCAAGCGTTCAGGACTTTGACCTGTATAACCAATCGTCCACATACCTTTATTAAATTCACGGGTAATATCTTCAATCACAGGTTGGTTATTTTTAACCTCGATATTCTTGAACACTTGCTCCGCTAAACCTAATTTTTTCATCAGCAAATACATAATTTCATGATCAGGTTTTGATTCGAATAGTGGCTCAATTACCTTGTCACGCCATTGAATTGAACGGTTTGTGGCAGTCACTGAGCCCGTTGTTTCAAATTGCGTTGTCGCTGGTAGCAAGTAAACATTATCAGTACGACCATTCATTACTGCTGCAACACCTGGATACGGGTCAACAATAACCATCATGTCCAGTTTACCCATCGCTGTGCGCATTTCTGGTCCACGGGTTTGTGAGTTAACTGCATGGCCCCAATAGAACATGGCACGGATATTATCGTTCTGTTCGATATTGTCTTTATTCTCTAATACGCCATCAATCCAACGCGATACCGGAATACCAGCATGGTTCATTGGCAGCTTGCCGCGATAGTCTTTTTGATCAAAACGGTTTTTCAGCCATTCATAATCAACATCCCATACCCCAGCCCAATGTTTCCATGCGCCTTCAGACAAACCGTAATAACCCGGTAAGTTATCTGATAACACACCAAAATCCGTTGCGCCCTGTACGTTATCGTGACCACGGAAAATATTAGCACCGCCGCCAGATTTACCCATGTTGCCTAACGCCAGTTCAAGGATACAATAAGCACGCGTATTGTTATTACCCGTTGTATGCTGGGTACCACCCATACACCAAACTACACAGCCTGGGCGATTTTCAGATAACAGTTTTGCCGTTTCATAAACTTCTGCTTCCTGCACACCAGATACACGTTCAACTTCTGCAGGTGTCCATTTAGCAACTTCAGCACGAACTTCTTCCATGCCATAAACACGTTGATGGATAAATTCTTTATCTTCCCAACCGTTTTTAAACACGTGATATAGCACGCCCCAAACGAAGGCAACGTCAGAACCCGGACGTAATGATACGTAATGATCAGCTTTTGCTGCTGTACGAGTACGACGTGGATCAGCAACCACAATTTTACAGCTGTTCTTTTCTTTGGCGATGAGGATATGCTGCATCGCAACGGGATGCGCTTCAGCTGGGTTTGAGCCAATGAACAAGATTGATTTACAATTATGCATGTCATTCAGCGAGTTAGTCATCGCGCCATAACCCCACGTATTTGCTACACCCGCTACTGTTGTAGAGTGACAAATACGTGCTTGGTGATCGACGTTGTTTGTGCCCCACATCGATACCATTTTACGGAACAAATACGCTTGTTCATTGTTGTGTTTTGCTGAGCCTAACCAGTAGACAGAGTCAGGGCCGGATTCTTCACGGATCTTAAGCACTTGCTGACTGACTTCTTCAAGAGCTGTTTCCCAGCTCATTTTTATCCATTTACCGTTAACTAGCTTCATTGGATATTTTAGACGTTTGGCACCATGGCCATGCTCACGCAATGCTGCGCCTTTAGCACAGTGGCCGCCCGCATTGAATGGGTGATCAAATGCAGGTTCTTGGCCTGTCCACACACCTTCTTGCACTTCAGCATAAATACCACAACCCACTGAACAGTGAGAGCAGATAGTACGTTTAATTTCCACTGGCGATTCAGGGTCAACTGATTTCGCTTCAGCCTTTTTCATCATACCCGGTGCGAACATGCCCACACCAACAGCACCACCAGCGGCAGCGATTGAAGAATTGCGCATAAAAGCACGGCGTGAAATACCGAGTTGTTTTTCGTCCTTACTGACCGTATCGGAACGTTTAGTTAATTTCATTTAGAGCTCCGCTTACAAAGTATCGTAATAATCACGAATGTGTTGAGTTTCATGGTAACCTGTTGTTTTTTGTTGTTTATCATTCTTTTCTTGGCTATCAACAGACGCATTCGCAGTGGTGGATACACCCGTTGCGATAGCACCTACTGCAACACCTAAACCAATGTTTTTTAACAGTTGGCGGCGGTCTTCATCCGGCTTATTTTGTTTACTCATCGAGCTTGCTCCTTATCGTTATTATTTTTTTACGTCGATAAAACGTATTTTTTCAATACTTAAAAATTGCCATGCTAATTCGGCGACCGCACTGTAAAACACAGCACTTTTCGCTTTTTTCAAATCTAGGCAAAAACGTTCAAACCAAGTGTCGATATGACGATTAAAAAACTCGGCTTGATCGCGATGATTACTTTCGCTCACCAACATGGTCATCACTTCTAACAAGGCGGCGATATGATCTTCTGGTTCTTTCACTGATTCATCACGTTGAAAACCCAGTTTTTTCAAATCATGACGCAAATGCGCAAGCGGCATTTCCATTAATGACCCAGTAAGAAACCAAGAGCCAAACGGGACAATTTCACCATGGCCGATACCAATAAACAGGTCTTGATATTCATCTTCAGCGGCGGTTAATAAGGTTTTCTGTGCAGCCAACTTCAATAGTGGCCAAGCAGCTGACATGCCCGTGGTTTGAATTAATGCATTCGGCGCATCAACGTCGAGATTAGCTAACCAATCAATTACCTCTGCATCCGGTGCTTTACGTAATAAATGTGCAAGTAAGCTGTAAATATCGATGCGCAATGCAGCATCTTCAGTAAATGACTGTGACATATTTTGTGATCCCATAATGTAGCCCTACACGTTCAACTGACGGAGTGGATCGTCAGCCATATCTGAAAAAATATCGCGAACACGACAGTCTTCACACATAGATAAACGGCGAATAGCATCACCTTGAAATTGGCTGTGACCTTGAAGTTTTTCCGTTAACATGGCAATCATCGATGCAGGTGCAAACGCTTTGCCACAACTTAAACAACAAGCCGCTTCTTCTTCGTGGATCATCACCGCACTACGACGGCTTTCCGCGTCCCAGTTAAGACCCGGTTTAAGGCTTATCACTTGTTCTGGACAGGCTTTCTCACAGAGACCACACTGCACACAATCTTGTTCTCTAAATTGTAGACCAGGACGGTCACCAACAGCATGTAATGCACGCGTTGGACACACTGCAACGCACCCCATACACAAGGTACAGTCATCAGTTTTACATTCAATGCCGCCATAAGGTGCATTTTCAGGCATCAGCGAATGTGTCGGTTGCAGTGGACTTTGGGTAGATAATTTATCTAGCGCAGTAAATAATTTGTCACGTTTAGTGCCAGCGAGTTGCTCTGCTAACACTGCGCTATCCATTACGGCGATCTTATTCTCAACAACAGGTAATACAGGTTGAGTAAACGCCACGAAATCCGCTGCCGAATCTAAATCAAACAAACAAATGCGCCCAGCTTCAAAACCCATTTCAGTTAAGAAGGTATTGGCAATGGTTAGTTCATCATTAAGCACGCGATCAATCGTCGCCGGGATATAGGCGATATTAGTGGCTAGTAATACTTGATGCGCACCATAGAGTAAGGCACTAAACCAAGTATCAACACCAATCGTCGCCAGCTCTTCTAAAGCAATAGGGATAACATTTGATGGTAATAACGGTAATTTTTCTGCAACCGTTTGTTGGTCACGATTACCAAAGAATAAGATCGTTGGCTGTTCGCCGCCCGCCATTTGATAGCTGTTTAATAAGCGGTAAATAAAATTCTGGGTCTTTTCTGGCTCTGGTAATGCGTAAGTAATCGCTTCTGTTGGACAGGCCGTCGCACATGTTCCTACGCCTTGGCATAAGAACGGATTAATTTCGATAGCGTGACCATTACTGGTTAACGCGCCCGCAGGACAAGCATCAACACAACGTGTACAACCGCCGACACCACGCGATGAATGCGCACAGATATCATTATTTAAACGAAAGTATTTTGGTTTATCAAAGGTACCTAACATTTCCGGTAACGTTTCAATGACATCCGCAATCGCTGCTTTACCGCTACCAACAGGGTAATAACCCGGCGCGGGGATCTCGGTTTGAATAAGGCTATCTGCGCTCATATCAACCACTAAATCGAAGCTATCACCACCAATCGTCACTTCCGCTAAATTGGTGTAAGTATTCAGTAAGCTACCCGCTACACGGCAGTTCACTTCGAACGCACCAAGGTAACCTTTAATTGTTACTTCATTACTAAAAAATACTTTGTCATTGGTATTGCTATCGCTCGTCGCTGGCGCTACATCTGTGGCAGCAGACGTAGCCAGTAGTGTTACTGAATTCAATGTTGCAAATTGTGGTGCGAGTCCAGCGACCGTATCGTAAGCACCAATAATCAATAAGTTGCCACGACTTTCGTAAGAAACCGTCGGCGGGATCAGATTAGATAATTCAGTCGTACCAGCAATCGCACTTAAACGCGCTTGACCATTGCTATCGACAAATGTTTCTAGAATACTTTTTAACATTGTTATTCCTGTATCTCGTCACCGCTATAAGGATGTCGATTAAACTGCGAGTTATTACCCGCGGCTCTTTTCTAGCGTACGGTTATATCCGTACTTTTTAATCTAGCTATTTTACTGTAGCTAATAGAGCAATAACCGAACCAACTTTTAACGGAATAAAATGACCTATAAAGAGTTAAAGTCAGAGAGGGATTGTTTACTTATTCCCAAACGGGACATAATGTCGCTATAAACAATTACGTATGGAACAAAATGTCCCGAATTTAAATGGGGTTATTTGTCCCTTTATGTCTCACTTGTCTGTTGAGGCTGTGCCTGAAACTGATTTTGTTGTTCACTACCGCAATTTTTTTCACCACCGTAAGACGTCGAACTATTATCAGTCGTGATAGATTGAGTCGTTTCATCAACAGATATTTGAGGGTCTACTATTACTCCCGTTTCCGGTTCAGTTTCAGTGGTGGCTAATACTTCATTTCCTTCAACGAGTTCAGTGTCTTCAACCAATTCAGCTTCAGGCTCTTCCAATACTGTCTTAACCCAACCACGCAGCTGTTTCGCAATACTCTCGTCAAGCTTAGGAATATTAGAAAAATCCTCGGTGTGATCATCCATATCACTGATATAGTTGAATTCATCAGCATGAAACAATTTCGCTAACGCTGCTTTTTTTACTGATTTATCAACGCCATGCTGTAAAAATGAAGCGACACCACTATCAAAGGTAACCTTATCTGCATCATCGATAGTGAGTTCAGCTTCGACCTGCTCATCAATAACACCTGTCGATAACTCTAGATCCGCAGCCGATTCAGGGGTAGGGGCTGAAATATGCTCAATATCCAGCTCTGCATCGCGCTTTAGGGTTAGCTCTGAGCCCTGATTTTCAGTTTCGACAACAGCGTCTTTATTTACTACTAAATCAGTTTCTGCAGGGTCTTTTGCCGCCAATGAGCGATCTGACCAACGTTGAAAAAAGTTACTGGCCACTTGAACGCCCTTTTCTGTCTTTACAACGTTTCTTTTTAAATTCAATCAGTTCGCCATTTCTACCGATGAATGCTTCCATCCAAGCTTGCACTGGTAATGGCATTTGAATGTGCAACACTTGATAGTCGCCATCCATATAACTACTCGCAACACTTTGCGCAGCAGTGATCAGTAATGGTGTAAACTGCTCGTCAGTCACTTCACAGACAATAAATAGGTGAGGGTCTTGTGAGCTTAAGTTAAAACGGTAATCAGTCCGTTCGTCGCGGTATAAGAATAACGTTCGTTCATAGTAAGTCGTGCTACCAACAGTATCGTCACTCTCTTCTGCTGCAATGCTCACGGGTGCTTGCTGATACAACGCAATATCTTCAATAGACCAAGACAAGGTCGTCCAACGCCCAACTTGTTTTTCTTCAGAACGAAGACTGAAGGCGATTGGCCAGCTTGATTCGTCTTTCGCTAAGCGCTTATGTTCATCACCATTATTTAGGTGCTTATCTTCATCACATAGTTGCACACATGCTCCTTTATTCTATTTTTATAATTATTTAGAATTTTTTACCTAATCTTCCCCTACTCAGCAAAATTTAGACCAAGTTAGAAAGAAATGACAAATAAACAGGTAATACCCAAGTTACTTCGAAGCTTAAGCGTAAGTTGGAATGAACTTTGCTTTACCTCTTCATAGATATATAAACCAGCAGGAATTTCGGATGCCGCAATTACCAAAAATAATTAGAACCAATTCTTCAGTTGAACACACCATGACCGTTGATATCATGGATGAATATGGCGATACCATGACCAAAGAGATCGCCTGCGAACACCCTCTCACGATCTACTTAAACTGGGTAGAGATAGTGACAGTAATGACACTCGGCGCACGTCCTGCCGATCTGGTATTAGGTTATTTAAAAAACCAAGGTTTTATTGAAGACATTGCCGCGATTGAATCTGTCATTATTGATTGGGATACAAATTCAGCAGCTGTGATCAGCCGTGAAAGTACCGATGGATTAGAAGAGAAGCTAACCAAGAAAACCGTTACCTCAGGCTGTGGCCAAGGCACTATGTTCGGTAACGTAATGAAAAAATTAGAAGGCGTGACACTGCCACAACCGACATTACGTCAATCAAAATTATATGGTTTGTTAGAAGCTTTAACACATCACAACGCAACATATAAAGCAGCTGGTGCAGTGCATGGTTGCGCGGTATGTAAAGACACCGAGATCCTGTCGTTTGTTGAAGATGTAGGTCGCCACAACGCCGTTGATACTTTGGCTGGGGAAATGTGGTTAAAAGGCCAAACGGGTGAAGATAAGATCTTTTATACGACTGGCCGCCTTACGTCAGAAATGGTCATTAAAGTCGCGCAAATGGGTATTCCAGTATTGTTATCACGATCTGGTGCAACACAAATGGGCTACGATTTAGCGAAAAAGTTAGGTATTACAATGGTCGCGCGTGCTAAAGGTAATCGTTTCCAAGTGTATAACGGGATGACGAACTTGATCTTAGATGTCAAAGGCCCTGACGCAGAAGAGCAAGCAGCTATCGGTAAAACTGCATGAGCGAAAATTTCCCCGCGTTCATGAATGTAAAACAAGTGGCTGAGTATTTAGACCTGAATGAAAAAAAGGTCTACACCCTGGCGAACGATGGCCATTTACCTGCAACAAAAGTCACGGGGAAATGGTTATTTCCTAAATCGATGTTAGATAAATGGCTACTCGAATCTTGCCATAACGGCGTGCTGAATGATCGCTTACTTATCGCAGGCTCAGACGATCCATTATTACAATTAGTTGTTGGAAAGATGGCGCAGAAACTCGGCAGCGCGGCATTGGTTGGTTATACCTCAACAGGCACGCGCCAAGGTTTAGCCATGCTCAGTAAAGGCCATGTGGATATATGTGCGATCCATTGGGGTCATGCAGAAGAAGCAGCCTTGCGCCACCCAGCTTTATTACAGCAATATCCAGGACATAAAAACTGGGTACTGATCCATGCCTTTGAACGCCAGCAAGGCTTAGTCGTGAGTAAAGAGCTAGCTGATTTAGTTAATTCACGGTCGTTAAACTTGCAAGAATTACTCACTTCACGTTGGCGCTGGGCACTTCGTCAAGAAGGCGCTGGTAGTATGCGCGCGTTGGGGGAATGGTTACACAATCATGCTTACACTGTCGATATGCTTACCGCTGCAGAAACCTGTCACAGTGAACGTGAATTAGCATCGTGCATTGCCCGTGGTGAAGCAGATGTCGGTTGTGCCAGTCAAAGTACTGCAGGCGAATTTGGCTTGGGTTTCATTCCACTCGGCACTGAAGCGTTTGAGTTGGTGATCCCGAAAAATATCTACTTCCGCACTTTGCAACAGCAATTACTGCAGGCGTTATCGTCGATGGAGATCCAAGCCAAAGGCGACCAACTTGGCGGTTATAACTTCAGCCGTACTGGCCAACAAGTGTGGAGTGCCAGTTAGTACAAGTACTGTAGCAATTATGCGACACTTTATTAGTTACACCCTACGACTATGGCAAATATTAGGTGTAAAAAAGCCCAGATATCGAAACGCGGTCTGGGCTTAATTACATTACCTTACTGGAGTTCTTTTATTCTTTATTCGCTATTCGTTAACTTTTTAAGCAACCTACATCGCTGCATTAAAGATAGCGCAGATCTCTTCATGCGTTGCTTGTTTTGGATTCGTAAAACCACAAGCATCATTCAATGCATTTTTAGCTAACTCAGGGATATCTTCAACTTTCACGTTTAAGCTTGTAAGTCCTGTTGGAATACCAACCGCTAACGCTAATTCTTTAATTGATGCAATCGCTGCTTCAGCACCTTGTTCTGGTGTCATTTCTGTTACATCAACGCCCATCGCTTTAGCAACATCACGTAGACGTGCAGGACACACTTGTGCGTTATAAGCCTGTACATGTGGTAGTAACACCGCATTACATACACCGTGTGGTAAGTCATAGAAACCACCTAACTGATGCGCCATTGCGTGTACATAACCTAGTGAAGCATTGTTAAATGCCATACCAGCCATGAATTGTGCATAAGCCATTTGTTCACGCGCTTCGATATTCGCGCCATGCTCTACCGCTGTGCGTAAATGCGCCTGGATCAGCTCCATCGCTTTAATAGCCACCGCATCTGTAATTGGTGTCGCGGCAATTGATACATACGCTTCAATAGCATGCGTCAATGCATCCATGCCCGTTGCAGCAGTTAATGATGCAGGTTTAGCTAACATAAGTTCAGGATCATTCACTGACATTAACGGTGTCGTATTTTTATCCACGATCGCCATTTTGATATGCGTCGTTTCATTCGTGATAATACAAAAACGTGTCATTTCAGAAGCCGTTCCCGCAGTGGTATTAATTGCCACTAATGGTAACTGTGCTTTTTCTGATTGATCAACGCCTTCGTAATCTGCAATATTGCCGCCATTAGCAGCAACTAACGCAATACCTTTCGCGCAATCATGCGGTGAACCGCCACCTAACGAGATGACAAAGTCACATGCTTGCGCATTTAATATTTCCAGGCCACTAGCAACATTGGCTGTAGTTGGGTTTGGCTGAGTACCATCAAAAACCGCAGATTCAACATCGCGAGCAGTCAATAAATCTTGCACTTGTTTTACCATGCCGATGCTATTAATCACTTTATCAGTGACGATTAATGCTTTTTTGAAACCATGAGATTTGATCGCGTCAGCTGCTTGAACTAGACAACCAGCGCCCATTAGATTGTATGCAGGAATAAAGAATGCAGTGCTCATAATATATCTCCAAAAGAAATTAATAATTGTTGCTGCAATACACTTTGCAAATGCATTGTAAGCAATAATCATCTAGCCGAACCAACCAGCTAACCACTATGAGGTAATTATAACGTTTATCCCTACAAAATAAATGGCTTTATACAATGAGCACAGCTTTACTACCCACTTTGGAATAGCTGTCACATAATTCAGTAATTTAGATGTTAATTACAGCATCCGCAGTGGGTGGTTCTCTACAGTCCAAGGCGAACTGAACAAGTTATCAACAAAATTAACCGGTACCGTATCCGTTTCCTGATATAACCAATGTGGTTGATTATCTTTATCAACTAACAAAGCCCTTACCCCTTCGACCAGATCAGCATTTAAACAAACCTTCACAGCGAGATCTAATTCCAACTGGAAGCAAGCAGCCAGAGAGAGATCGCGATACTGGTTTACCTGTCGGTATAAGATATGTGCCGATATAGGACTACCTGATAGCAATTTTTTAATACTGGTTTGTAACCAAGTATCTGCACTGTCTTGCATTTGAATGCACGTCATCACATCTGCGAGTTCAGTATAAGCACTCAATTGAGTAAACAAGGCTTGGTGCTGAGCTAAATTACCAGCCGCAAAGTCAGCCTCGGCATATTGCGCCGTGAGCAGCTTATCAACTTGGTGATGATGTAGCTCTGGATCATACTGCCAATCAAGACTCGTTAATGCCTTTATCACAACGGCATATTTTGCAGCAGGAATTAAATACTCGCTGAGCCCAAGGTATTTGGCGTCATTGGCGTTAATACTTGCACCTGTTAAGCCTAAAAATAACCCGACACCTGGATGCGGTAAGCGATTTAAGAACCAAGTAGCGCCAACATCAGGGAATAAACCGATAGTGATCTCCGGCATAGCAATCCTAGCCGTCTCGGTGACGACACGGTGACTAGCCCCCATGAACAGCCCTAATCCGCCCCCCATAATAATACCGTCACCCCAGACAATCAGCGGTTTACCAAAGTTATGTAATAAATAATCAACCTGATACTCTGCGATAAAGTAATCGCTGACGATCTGTTGCTTCGCTTCATTGCCATCGGTATTCACTAACGCTTGTTGTAATGATTTTACATCCCCACCCGCGCAGAATGCTCTTTCACCCGTACTCGTTAATAGCACACTAACAATGCGCTTATCATCTTGCCAAGCGAATAATTGTTGGCGTAGCAATGGAAACATATCCGCACTTAATGCATGTAACTGACGCGGCTTGTTAAGGGTGATAATGCCAATGACATGGCCATCATCCGTGGCTAATTCATCAAATAATACGCTGGCTTCCATGTAAACTCCGACTGAACAAAAAACCAGTGTAGCGAGATTGGCAGGCTAAATTCAACTAGCTAAGTTGCTGATTGTGATGTTCACAAAGTAGATTTAGCTATTTAAGCCATCATTTAACGACTCACATCATGGTGAGACTGATTGTGAGATACCCAAAATACTCACGTTGTGGCATAATAGCCCCACAAAATCTAGAGGATTAATTCAATGTCTATCGAAACAACGTTATTACAACGCAGTGGTTCTAAATGTGAAATGTGCACAGCAGAATCTAACCTATCAGCTTATGAGCTACCTGAATCACCAGAAAAAAGCTCTGACTGTGCAGTAATGCTTTGTGGTACTTGCCTTGATCAAATTAACAACCCAGATTCGCTTGATGCAAATCATTGGCGTTGCCTAAACGACAGCATGTGGAGCCAAGTACCAGCAGTACAAGTACTTGCATACCGCATGCTTAACCGTTTAGATGCAGACTGGTCACGTGATCTTCTTGATATGATGTATCTAGAAGAAGACGTAAAAGCATGGGCTGAAAAAGGCGTGCTAATCGCAGCAATGACCGATACTCCAGCACGTGACTCTAACGGTACTATTTTACAAGCTGGCGATAACGTAAACATCATCAAAGATTTACCTGTTAAAGGTTCAAGCTTAGTGATCAAACGTGGTACAGCCGTACGTAATATCGGTTTAACAGATAATCCATTACACATCCAAGGCCGTGCAAACGGTACTGCGATGGTGATCATTTCTGCATACTGCAAAAAAATGTAATTTGCTTAGTCAGCCTCGTTCTTAATGACACGTTGAGAACGAGGCGACTAAATCAGATCAAAAAAGGCCAGTTACCATTCTGATAAAGAAACGGTAACCGGCCTTTTTTATATGCGGATGTTTATATTGGTATAAATATCCGCATATCGTTAATCTAACAAATAGCGTTAGCCATTATTAGCCAACGATTGCGTTATGGTAGATATCTTGAACGTCATCACTGTCATTTAGTGCAGCAAGGAAGCGTTCAAACATTTCAGCATCATCACCAACTATTTCAGTTTCGATTTGTGGTAAGAATGTGATGTCTTCTGCATCAAATTCAATAGCTGGAAATGCTTCTGACAATGCAACTTTAGTTTTGAAGAATTCAGTGTGTGGAACATAAACAGTAATCGTACCATCTTCATTCTCTACATCAGCTACATCAACTTCAGCTTCCATTAATGCTTCTAATACTGCATCTTCGTCATCAAATTTGAATTCAAATACAGCTTGATGATCAAACATGTGCGATACAGAACCTTGCGCACCCAATTTCGCGCCATTCTTAACGAATGCCTGACGAACATCAGTAAAAGTACGTTTACCGTTATCCGTTAGACACTCAACGATAACCATACAGTTACCAGGGCCAAAACCTTCATAACTTGCACGTTCATAATCTTCACCGCCAGCGCCAGCTGCTTTTTCGATAGCGCGGTCAATAACATGCGTTGGTACTTGGTCTTTTTTCGCTTTTTCAATGATTCGACGAAGACTTAAGTTGTTGTCAGGGTCACCACCACCCGTTTTTGCGCATACATAGATCTCTTTACCATATTTAGAGTAGATCTTAGTTTTCATGCCAGCTGTTTTAGCCATCGATAATTTACGGTTTTGGAATGCTCTGCCCATCTTAATTCACTCTCATTTTAAATTTGAAATAAATACGGATCGATTTTAGCAGGATTAACACCATTTTTTCCACAAAAGCGTAAATATCTTATCTGTAATCAACAAAAATTAACCAAACCGACCTCGGAACTTTACCTATTATGAGCCGTCTGACTATTTGCCATTGTTATCGGTTAATAATATGTTCTACTATGTTAACTAGATTTACTTAGTTTTCATCGCATAGGTCGTCAATTTGTATCTCAAAAAAATATTACGTGTAACCACTACCGCATTGTTTGTCGGCGCATTAGGCTTAATGAGTTCAGCGCAAGCGACAAATAAGCTTCCGGAAATCGGTACCGCCGGCGTTACCGCTTTATCTATCGACCAGGAACGCCAATATGGCGCAGCCTTTATCAAAGTCGCACGTGGATCTTTTCCAATGGTCAGCGATCCGGTCCTACAAGAGTACATTGCCGAATTAGGGGCTAAATTAATTAGCCAAACCGATTCAGTGCGCTTTCCGTTTAACTTCTTCCTGATCAAAGATGATGAAATTAATGCCGCGGCTTTTCTCGGTGGTTATGTCAAAGTGCATACAGGGTTATTCTTATATGCCGAAAACGAATCAGAATTTGCTTCGGTGATTGCCCATGAGATTTCACATATTACCCAACGTCACCTGGCGCGTAGCCTCGAGGCACAAGCAGGTAACAGCCAGTTAACCGTGGCAGGTTTAGTCGGTGCAGTATTATTAGGCATCGCCAATCCAGTGGCAGGTATCGCCATGTTACAAACGACCGTGGCCATCAACGCGCAATCTTCGATTAACTATACTCGCGCCAATGAATTTGAAGCCGATCGAATTGGTATTCAGGTAATGGCAAACGCCGGTTACGACCCTGCTGCTATGTCGACATTCTTCGGTAAATTAGCTGAACAATACCGCTTTAGCTCAACACCGCCACAAATGTTAATCACTCACCCATTGCCAACCACCCGTATCACTGAAGCGCGTGACAGAGCCGCACTGTACCCAAATCGTTATTATCAGCCAAGTCTTGACTATCAATTAGCGAAAGCGCGTATTCAAGTCCGTTACGGTACTTTAAAGCCGAAACAAGCACTGCAATTCTTTGAGCATCAACTTAAAGCCAAAAAATTCATCTTAAAAGATGCCACGCTATATGGCCAGGCACTGGCGTTGATACAATTAAAAAAGAATGCTGAAGCTAAAAAAATTGTTAACGAGCTGGCGAGCAAGCAACCCAATAATTTGTTTTATCTTGATACCCTGACTGATATCGATCTCGCCCTCAAAAACAATGATGAGGCAATCGCCCGCTTACAAAAAGCCAATAATCGATATAATAACAACCCAGTGACAACCATCAATTTAGCGGTAGCCCTACAGCAAGATAAACAATATAAACCGGCGAAAAAACTAATTCGAGATTATCTACGCAGCAATGAAACAGATATGATCGCGCTAAGTATTTATATTGATTTACTACGCCAAACAGATGATAACGTCAAAATGTATGTACAACGTGCTAACTTAGCGCAACTCAGAGCGAACTATCCCAAGGCCCTGAACGAATTACAGTCTGCACGAACCGTCGCCACCAGTTCGGCTGATATCGCGCGCATTGATGCACACATGGAACAAGTGGAATTAGAAAAGCAAGAAATGCAGGCATTGCAAAACTAGCCAAGGGACAGGAAAACAGGCAAAATGGGGACTTTAAGGATCCCCATTTGTTTTAAGTCTTGTTTTAAGGAATAGGCCAAGCCATGACTAGTGTCACTATTTATCATAATCCGCGTTGCTCTAAAAGCCGCCAAACACTTGCACTATTAGAAGAACAAGGTGTTACACCAAGCATCGTAAAATACCTCGAAACACCACCTTCAGCTGCAGAGCTACAGGAAATCCTGACTTTACTCGCATTAGCACCACGTCAATTAATGCGTATAAAAGAAGCTGAATATAAAGCACTGGGTTTAGACGACGAAAGCTTATCTACGGATGCATTGATTGCCGCTATGATCGCAACACCTAAGCTCATTGAACGCCCAATCGTATTAGCGAATGGCAAAGCTGCAATTGGCCGTCCTCCTGAAAATGTTTTGGCAATTCTTTAATAACGGCAAACAATTCTTTAACAACGAGCAAATAATGCAAACGACTCCAACAACACTAGAAACACAAAAACGTATTAAACAATATCGATTCTTAGGTCTATTTGGCTACTTCGGTCTGATCATACTGATGTTTGTATGGCAACTGTGGTTAACACCTGAAAGAGTACAAGATCATACGCAATCGCAAGCACTAGCTGAACTAACTGCGATGGCTGACGTGAACCCAGAATTATTACCCCAGGTTGAAGCCGAAAAACAAAAATGGCTAGAGCGCCAAGCAGCGCACGAATCAAATCCATTAGCAAAAGCTTTTATTTGGATCTTGCCTTTATTAATTCCATTCTACGGATTAGTCAAAGGTAAACCTTATACTGCGGCTTGGAGTAATTTCGTCGTAATGATCTATTACATGCATTCATTAACGATCATGTATACAGATCCAGATGAACGTTACCTTGCGATCTTAGAGTTTGCTTTAGCTAACTGTATGCTGTTTGGTAATGGTATTTACGCACGTATGCAAGGCAAAGAACTCGGCTTAGGGCTGGACAAACTCAAGGTCGTTATGGCTGAAGAGAAAGAACGAGAAGAAGCACACAAAGCGCGAAATAAAGACTAATTTAGCTTAGCGTCATTCAGATAACAAAAAGGAAATAGTGTCATCGAACCTATTTCCTTTTTTTATGCCTAATGAAACTAGCTTACAGCCATTGAGAGACAATTTACCTATAGTAGCCTATAGAGAAAGCGTTTCTTTTACAAAAGGGATCGTGAGTCGACGCTGGGCACTAATTGACGCATTGTCTAATCGATCAAGCGTAGAAATAAGCGTTTTCATATCCCGAGACGAGCGGTTAAGCAGAAAACGGCCGACATCAACAGGTAGCTTTAATCCCCTAAACTCAGCACGTAATTGCAATGCAGCTAATTTGCCATCATCATCAAGTAACTGCAATTGATAGCTCACGCCCCAATCCAACCTTGATAATAGATCTGGTAATTCAATACCTAAGTGTCGCGCTGCACTGTTACCCGTGACAATAAGTGATCCAGGGTTATCTTGATCATGGCTATCACGCCAGCGATTGTAAAAGTTAAATAGTGCAACTTCCCACTCGCGGATCCCGGCGATCAATTCAATATTATCGATACACACCATATCAAGATGTTCCATACCATCTAATACAGACGGTGACATCATGGCAGACATTTCCATCGGTAAGTAGGCAGCAGAACGATCGGAATCAGTACATTCTGTACAGGTAGCGTGAAGTAAATGAGAGGTGCCCGAGCTTCGATTACCAAATAGATAAATAAATGGATCACCGTCGCCTACAGCTGCATTTTTTAACGCTGTCAGTAGTTGGACATTAGCACCGGGATAAAAACTTGCGAAAGTTTCACCATCGGGCAATTGTACTGGTAGAGAAAGTTGTGCTGGAGTGTTCAATATCACCCTTTCATACAATCATAAGATTAGTGTGGCCATTGTAGCACCTCAATGGCCGATAGAGAACGGCTAGTAAAAGATCACAATATAAAATTGCTTAATTAATCGCATTCCACTGGAAATTCATATCATCAAACACATTTTTGCTGCCTTGGATCCGTTGATCTAATGATAATTCCATTAAAAGATCTTCCTGAGTACCGAGTAAGACTAATTTTAATTGGATGCTTGAGCCTGACACCGTTTCAAGATCCACTTGCGCCACAGCAGACAATGCCGAGAACATCTCGATTAACTTAGCGTAGTCAGTAATGCCGTTGATCGCATCAACATTAAAATACACCACTTCATTATTGCCAGAAGCCTTAACACTATAACGCTCACCAAGGTGATCCGCTAAACGCGAGCTCAGCTTTGTCCCCATCTCAGATAACTCACCTTGATCACTATCAGTTAACCAAATTTCATATGCTTCGTTAGTATTATTGCGACCATATAAACTCCAGTTAAGTTTATAATCATCTTGTTGTTTAATGATTTTAGCAATAATATAATTATCCGCAGCATAGCGCGTCGATGCTAATTCAACAGGATCTGTAAACAGCCCCCACAAATCGCTACTACTCACTTGCAATTGATCATCAAGATCCATCACCGGAAATAGCACTGGCACACCACGTTTATTCGCTTGCTCTTTAATCGCACTGATAAAGTCAGCATAGTCAGTATCGCTTTCACCTTTAACACTACGGCTAAAGTCTTCATCAACAACTAACCAAAGTATTTGTTGTGGCCGGTTCTGACTCCACACTCCAAATTCACTGCTGCGTAATAAACGATTTACTTTTTTCTCATTAAAGCTAACGTGTAAATGACGCTCGCCATCAATACTCTCTTGAGATTGCTTAACTAAATATTCACGCGCCCTAATTAGGGTTTTCTTGATCATGGGATCTTTCGCAATCAAAGGATTACCAGATACTTTGACCAACACTTCAGCCAGCGCTAGTTTTTGTAAGTCACGATTAGATTGTGCGTCAACAGCAACGACTGATGATGAATACAGATTAGCAACTTCAACCGCGCTAGCAGCAAGTGGCGTAAGAGACATTAATGATAATAAAACAGGGAGTAAACGTTTCATACAATCCTTTCCAAGAATAACGTGATGACTCACATTGATATTTTGATAATACCATAGCCATCTCGATTAATTTAACTGAAATCATAACCACACCTAAATTAGCAATATAGGTAAACCTTAGCCATACTAAATATCAATGAGTTAGATAAAATATAGAGGGGCTAAATCATGGTGAATAAAAGCGTAGAAAATGATAGATACATTAATATAAATATTGAACAGATATATTTACTACATATCTTGTTAGTTTGGGGCGGGTATTTAACTGGAGATCAAATTGAATAACATACAGACATCGTGACGATGTCTGTATTACTCCACTAACGGAACCAAATAAGATCCCGTCATATCGAGCAAGCTATCTTTTTACTTTATTTAGTACCAAAGATCTTATCGCCAGCGTCACCAAGACCTGGAACGATGTAACCTTTTTCGTCTAAACGCTCATCAATAGATGCAGTGTAAAGCTCGATATTTGGATGTGCTTCTTCTAACGCTTTTAGACCTTCTGGTGCAGCAACAAGTACAAGTACTTTAATGCGCTTACAACCTTTCGCTTTTAATAGGTCTAATGTTGCGATCATAGAACCGCCAGTTGCTAACATAGGATCAACAACAATCGCTAAACGTTCATCAATGCTGTGAACGATTTTTTCGAAATAAGGAACCGCTTCTAGCGTTTCTTCATCACGGTAAATACCAACAACACTTACACGTGCGCTTGGCATATGTTCTAACACACCATCCATCATGCCTAAACCAGCACGAAGAATTGGCACTACAGTTACTTTTTTACCTTTGATTTGATCAACGGTAACATCGCCATTCCAGCCATCAATAGTTTTCTGTTCTAGTTCTAAATCAGCCGTTGCTTCATAAGTAAGTAAGCTACCCACTTCTGTTGCTAGTTCACGAAAACGTTTAGTGCTGATATCAGCAGCGCGCATTAAACCCAATTTATGACGTACTAAAGGATGTTTAACTTCAACAACTTTCATGGAATCTCCTAATAAAATCAAAGTAACTACGATACAAAAACGCGCAATATTACCAATAATGGCACTATAATGATAGCTTATTCCAAGGAAAAGCCTGAGTTAAGAATAAAATCAATTAGCAGGTCAAACAAGCCATAATATTGTTTCTATTCTGTGGGTAAAGTTGTTAACATGGCGGCGATTTTTTAATCCAATTGATACGATTAGTTTGTGAGGGATCCAGTGAGCAACCAAAATACTTCTCTAAGTTATAAAGATGCAGGCGTTGATATCGACGCAGGTAATGCATTAGTAGAACGCATTAAAGGTGTAGCGAAAAAAACTAAACGCCCAGAAGTTATGGGTGGACTAGGTGGCTTCGGCGCTCTTTGCCAATTACCTACTGGTTATAAAGAACCAGTGTTGGTCGCAGGAACAGACGGTGTAGGAACGAAACTACGCCTCGCTATCGATTTAGCTAAATATGATACGGTAGGTATCGATTTAGTTGCTATGTGTGTAAACGACCTTATTGTACAAGGTGCTGAACCACTATTCTTCTTAGATTACTATGCAACAGGCAAGCTAGATGTAGATGTAGCTACAGCTGTTGTTACCGGTATCGGCGAAGGTTGTTTATTATCTGGTTGTGCGTTAACAGGCGGTGAAACTGCTGAAATGCCAGGTATGTACGACGGTAAAGATTTTGACATTGCTGGCTTCTGCGTTGGCATTGTAGATAAAGAAAACATCATCGACGGCACTAAAGTTGCTGCGGGTGATAAACTGATTGCTTTAGGATCGAGTGGCCCTCACTCGAACGGCTATTCTTTAGTGCGTAAAATCCTTGAAGTATCAAAAGAAGATCCAAGTCAAGCATTTGGTGATTCAACACTAGGTGATACGCTTCTAACGCCTACTAACATCTATGTTAAGTCTGTGCTAGCTGTGCTGAAAGAGTGTGAAGTTCACGCTTTATCACACATCACTGGTGGTGGTTTCTGGGAAAATATTCCACGTGTACTACCAGCACTAACTAAAGCTATTGTAGATGAAAGTAGCTGGCAGTGGCCTGAAATTTTCAACTGGTTACAAGAGAAAGGTAACGTTGAACGTACAGAAATGTACCGTACGTTTAACTGTGGTGTTGGTATGGTTATTGCTCTACCAGAAGCACAAGTTGAAAAAGCACTTGAAATCTTCACCGCCCATGGCGAAAATGCATGGTTAATCGGTGAAATTGCAAACGCTGCAGAAAATGAAGAACAAGTAGAGATAAAATAATGTCTAAACAAGCATCTATCGTAGTATTAGTTTCTGGTAATGGTAGTAATTTACAAACCATTCTAGATCAGTGCGAACAAGGTTCTATTAACGGTAAAGTAACTGCCGTCTTTAGTAACAAAAGTACAGCCTATGGCCTAGAGCGAGCGCAACAAGCTGGTGTGGACGCAATATCACTGGCTCAAGGTGATTTTGCTGACCGCGCTGCATTTGATGCAGAGCTAATGACACAAATAGATCAATACCAACCCGATCTTATTGTGTTAGCAGGTTATATGCGTATTTTGAGTGATAACTTTGTTCAGCATTATGCTGGCAAGATGCTGAATATACATCCTTCTCTATTACCTAAATATCCAGGTTTAGATACGCATCAACGCGCTATGGATAATGGCGATGAAGAGCATGGAGCATCAGTACATTTTGTTACGCCAGAGCTAGACGCAGGTCCAGTAATCTTGCAAGCAAAAGTACCGGTATTTACAGAAGATGACATCGAAGAGTTGAGTTCACGAGTACATACTCAAGAACACATGATCTACCCGATGGTTATCCAATGGTTCTGTGCTGGACGCCTTGCTATGACAAATGGCAAAGCCGTTCTTGATGGTGAAGTATTAGCTGAAAGCGGCTACGCTGCGGACTAAGTTAATATCCTAATCCTAGATAATAAAAAGCCTTTATCGCATCTCTGCATAAAGGCTTTTTTTATGAACTTTTTATAAACTTTTTATAAACTTTTTATAAAAAGAATAGCGTAATGGCTTAAACGTTGGTCATCATAATATCACCACGGCAGAATACACAGTATTCACCCGGCTGCATTTTATGCCACACTTCATTATCCGTCAGCGGTTGCGTCGCAATAATAGCAACAACATCAGAATCGGACGTTTCATTCTCAAAGTTAATTTCAACATTCTCATCAATTAACTGCGCATGACCAAACGGTGCTTCACGAATAATATGATGTAAATTATTGGTACAGTAGGCAAAAACAAAATCGCCATCTGTTAATAATAAATTAAATACGCCTAACGCTCTTAACTGATCGCATAAACTCGCAATAAAACGAAATACTGGCTTCATATCATCAGGCTTAATTGGAAATTTTTTACTTACTTCCTGTAATATCCAGCAGTATGCTAATTCACTGTCGGTTTCACCGATCGGCGTATAAAAACCAGTTGCTAAACCTTGATAGTCAGTTAGTTGACCATTATGTGCATAAGTCCAATTTTTACCCCAAAATTCACGGGTAAAAGGATGGGTATTCTCTAATGCAACACCACCCCGATTAGCTTGGCGAATATGCGAAATTACCGCTTGGCTTTTAATCGGGTAGTTTTTGACTAATTGTGCGACTTTTGATTCACAGCTTGGCTTTGGATCACGGAAAGTACGGCAACCCTTGCCTTCATAAAAAGTAATTCCCCAACCATCAGAATGTGGTCCAGTCTTACCCCCACGCTGCATCAGCCCAGAAAAACTAAAACAAATGTCGGTAGGCACATTTGCGCTCATACCTAATAATTCACACATATACTGATAACTTCACTTTTATGGCTTACAACATTAACCCGAAAGGCTAAACTCATTTCATTCATCTTATTCTACGTATTGCCAAGCAACTGTCTATGGCAAATAACGCTATAACACGCACAATTATGCAATATCATATAGCCAATAGGCCTAAATTAATCAGCATAGCCCATCATTTTTTCAACTAACTGAATCAATAAGTGGATCACTTTAATGTGGATCTCTTGAATGCGGTCTGCATAACCAAAGTGTGGTACGCGGATTTCAATATCTGCGATCCCCGCCATTTTCCCGCCATCTTTACCCGTTAATGCAATCGTCTTCATACCTTTGGCTTTCGCTGCCGCAAATGCATTTAAGACATTTTGTGAATTGCCGCTGGTGCTAAGCCCTAATAACACATCGCCTTTTTGGCCAATACCTTCAACATAACGTGAAAATACATATTCATAACCAAAGTCATTACTCACGCAAGACATATGGCTCACATCAGAAATAGCGATGCCCGGCATTGCGGGACGATTTTCACGATAGCGACCTGATAACTCTTCAGCAAAATGCATAGCATCGCAATGTGAGCCGCCATTACCGCAAGATAATACTTTGCCACCCGCTTTAAATGAATCAGCTAATAATGCCGCTGCGGCTTCTATACTTTCGCCATTTTTTGGGTCTGCTAAAAAATCATTTAAAACTTGTGCTGCTTCGACTAATTCTTGCTGAATTAAGCCCTGATAATTTGTCATTTATTATCGCCTCTCTGCCTAAAATATATTTCTATAATAGTACTATTGTTTCACAAATTTATGTACCTGTATCACCCATATAAATAAAAGGTTACGCATAACCAAAAATAAGCTTAAGGTATGAAAAAATGCATAGTTAACACCCACTTAGTACCCACTTATGAGTAATTAAAAGTCCAATTTCTTGACCGATCTGACCTAAAATAAAAGTAAATCGGCAATTAAATTACCAAGCCAACAAGGCTATTATCGGTGAACACTTGTAAACCCAATGGGGCAAAAACAAGCGTTTAGTTACAGGTTCTATAATTACTATGTCAATTGCATGTAAAAAACTTGCTAATTTAATAATTTTCAACTAGAACTAATACACAAACCAGTCTTCTGGTCTGACCTCTGACTTTGCTATTTAGTTGCGTAATGAAAGGAGAAAATCATGGCAACCACAATTTCACTCTTAGCCTTAGTGGCAATATTTGGTACATTATCTTACCAAAGAGCATCATTAGCTGCCTTTACTGGTGCATTTTTTATTGCACTTGCAGCCGTTTCATATTTCGGTGATGTGCCGTTAGCTATTTGGATAATAACCGCTGTAATTGCGATACCGTTAAATATCACGAGTATTCGTCAAGGCTATCTAACAGCGCCAATCTTAAAAGGTTTCCGTAAAATAATGCCGGAAATGTCTCAAACAGAGACTGAAGCATTAGAGGCCGGTACCACTTGGTGGGATGCTGACCTATTCAGCGGTAAGCCAAATTGGGAAAAACTTCACAACGTTCCAGCACCTGCACTAACAGCTGAAGAACGCGCTTTCCTTGATGGTCCAGTTGAAGAAGCATGTCGTATGGCTGATGAGTTTGATATCACTCATAACCGTGCAGACTTACCTCCAGAACTGTGGGAATTCCTTAAAACTAAGGGTTTCTTCGCTATGATCATCAAGAAAAAATACGGTGGTCTAGAATTCTCTGCATTAGCACAATCGATGGTACTGCAAAAACTAACTGGCTCAAGCGCTGTTATGGCGAGCACAGTTGGTGTACCTAACTCATTAGGACCTGGTGAATTACTGCAACACTATGGTACTAAAGAGCAACAAGATTACTACCTTCCTCGTCTTGCTATTGGTGATGAAATTCCATGTTTCGCACTAACAAGCCCTGAAGCGGGTTCTGATGCAGGCGCAATCCCTGATTTCGGTATCGTCTGTAAAGGTGAATTCGAAGGTAAAGAAGTTCTGGGTATGAAACTTACTTGGAACAAACGTTATATTACACTTGCACCTGTTGCGACGGTACTTGGTCTTGCGATTAAACTACGCGATCCAGATGGTCTACTGGGTGACAAAGAAGACATCGGTATTACTTGTGCGCTTATCCCTACGGATATCCCAGGTGTTGAGACGGGTCGTCGTCACTTCCCACTTAACTTACCATTCCAAAATGGTCCAACTAAAGGTAACGAAGTATTCGTACCATTAGACTTCATTATCGGTGGTCCAGAGATGGCTGGTAAAGGCTGGAGCATGCTAGTTGAATGTCTATCTGTTGGTCGTGGTATTACATTACCTTCATGTTCTGCTGGTGCAGTTAAGCTAGCAGCACTGGGCATGGGTTCTTACACTGCTATCCGTCGTCAATTTAAAGTTGCGATTGGTAAAATGGAAGGTATCGAAGAGCCACTAGCACGTATTGGTGGTAATGCTTACCTAATGGGCGCAGCATCAACACTAACAACAAGTGCAATTGATTTAGGTGAAAAACCATCAGTAATCACTGCGATTGTGAAAATGCATTTAACAGACCGAGCGCAGAAATGTGCAATCGATGCAATGGACATCTCAGGTGGTAAAGGTATCTGTCTTGGTCCAAACAACATGGCAGGTCGTGGTTACCAGGCTGCGCCAGTGGCAATTACAGTAGAAGGTGCAAACATTCTTACTCGTAACCTGATCATTTATGGTCAAGGCGCAATCCGCTGTCATCCGTTCGTATTACCTGAATTAACTGCAGCAGCACTTGAAGATCATAAAAAAGGTCTACAAGACTTTGATGCAGCACTGTTCGGTCATATCGGCTTTGCAATGTCTAACTTCTTCCGTTCATTCGTAATGGGTGTGACTAACGGTAAAGGTTCTGCAGCACCATTTAAAGATGAAACGGCACAGTACTATCAACAGATGAACCGTTTAAGTGCAAACTTAGCGTTCTTATCAGATGTTGCAATGGGCGTTCTAGGTGGTGATCTTAAACGTAAAGAACGTGTTTCTGCACGTTTAGGTGATATCTTAAGTCAACTGTACTTGTCATCTGCTACGTTGAAACGTTTTGAAGATGAAGGTCGTCAAAAAGCTGATTTACCACTCGTACATTGGGCACTACAAGATTCATTATTCAAAGCTGAACAAGCGATTGATGAGTTATTACGTAACTTCCCTGTACGTGTTGTTGGTATTGCATTACGTGCGATGGTATTACCAGCAGGTACGCGTCTATCACGTCCTACTGATAAGCTAGACCATGTTGTTGCCGGTTTACTACAAGTTCCTTCTGAAACGCGTAGTCGCCTAGCAACAGATATGTACCTTACTGAAGAAGAAGGTAATCCTGTAGGCCTTCAAGAGAAAGCCTTAAGAGACGTTATCGTAGCAGACCCTATCTTCACCCGTGTTTGTAAAGAGAACGGTGTTAAACAAGCATTTATCTATCTTGATAAGTTTGCTGATATCGCACTTGCTAACAAGCAAATCACGGCTGATGAAGCAGAGTTACTGAAAGTTGCAGAGGAAGGTCGTCTACGTACGATTAACGTTGATGACTTTGATCCTGAAGTACTTGCTGCTGATAAATCATTAGTTAACCAACTAAATGGTGACTGGCGTGCACGTGCAAATGGCACAGTTAAACCAGCTAAAAATAAAAAAGCAAAAACTGAAGCGGTTGCTTAACGGTTTATTGCATAACAGGTAGCGATTAATCGCCACCTACAAAAATGCCACTGTTATCATTGATGACAGTGGCATTTTTTATTCAAGACTTTTATTTATTACGTTTCGCTTAGATTTTATTTTCAATCTGTAAGCATAGCCGCAACAATATGCCTTAAGCGTCTAGCAATGTTTTAGCTAAAGTACGGATACCATGGCCTTTCGCGCCAACAGCCCATAAATCATTAGCTGCTTTTTGATAACAACCCGCTAAATCCAAATGCAACCAACCTTGCCCGTCTTCACGTACAAAGCGCGATAAAAATGCAGCTGCAGTCGATGCACCGGCACGGCCTTCACCAGCATGGATGTTCGCCATATCAGCAAAGCTTGATGGTAACTGCGTTTGATGCCATTTTTCTAAAGGCAGTTGCCATGCAAATTCATTTTCTGATTTCGCATTTGCTAATACTGAATTAACTAGGCCCTGATCAAAACCAAATAGCGCATTATAATCACGTCCTAATGCCATCTTAGCTGCACCCGTTAGTGTCGCTGCATCAATCAAGCGTTGTGGCGTGTTCTCTTCAGCGGCAAGTAAACCGTCAGCCAATACTAAGCGGCCTTCAGCATCGGTATTAAGCACTTCTACAGTGATGTCATTTTTGTACTTGATGATGTCGCCCAGTTTAAAGGCATTGCTGCTAATCATGTTTTCAGCGCAGCATAAGAATAGCTGTACGCGCTGGTTTAACCCTTGGCTTATTGCTAATGCTAGCGCGCCAGTCAATGTCGCAGCGCCGCCCATATCACTCTTCATTACAGCCATGCCATCAGAAGGTTTAATGCTGTAGCCGCCCGAGTCAAACGTAATACCCTTGCCCACTAGTGCTGTCGCGACTGGCGCATCGGCGTCACCGCTTGGGTTAAAATCCAGTTGTAACATCGCTGGCGGATGCTGACTGCCACGACCGACAGTATGAATACCCGTAAAGCCATGCGTTAATAGCTCTTCACCAGCAATAATTTTGTAGGTAATCGCTTCTGGTGCCAGTTGTAACAATAAATCAGCTGCACTTTGCGCTAGCTTAACTGGGTACATTTCTTCAGCATCGGTATTAATGGTTTTACGTACCCAATGGCTAGCTTTTTGAAAATCGGTGAACGCTTTCTTTTCAGTGCTGGTTACTGAATCTAAGCCAAAGCAGGCCTGCTGCGTTTCTTTGGCAGTGTAATAACCTTGGTCAAATGCAATGCGTAATGCCGTATTCCATAACTCGCCTTGCAAGGTTACTTTAGCGATGCCTTGATTCGACAATTTACGTGCTGCTCGCTGCACTTGTAATGCACTGTCTGCACCAAGATCAGCCAGGTGGATTGATGCAACACCTGCATTAAAACTCACTAATGCATTATTGCCCCAGAAGCTGTCAGCGGGAGTTAGAGTTAACTCAACGCTCATGAAATCCTTCATTTAATATCCTTTATTTTGACGTGTAAGCAATACATTATGTTATATATCACCTGACTTAGCTTTCATATTAACAAGTTAAAGCACAAAAAAAAGCCCATAATCAGCGTTATGCTAACTATGGGCTTTTTCTGTATTAAATAAACATCGTTAATATTCATCAATCCAAGCAAGCATGACAGCTTCAAGTACACGTTCACCACAATGATTGGGATCATCGGTAAAATCGTCTAGTTCAATAATCATCTTGCGTAAATCAGTGAATCTAACTTGCTGCGGATCTTGCTCTGGATATTGTTCGAAAAGTTCGATTGCAATATCTCTGCTATCCGACCATGCTAATGCCATAAGACCTCTCTAAAAGTAACATTCAGTTATGACTAACCTATTGTTACTTTCAGTTTAGTTGCCTTAAGCTATTTATGCGCGGCCTTTAAGCGTAAAACAAGACTGCAAGCCAATTGCTATTAATGGCTTTCAGAAACCATGTTTAACGTATACTTAGGAATTTCAACAACCAGATCTTTATCCGCTACAGCTGCTTGGCAACCTAAACGAGAATCCGGTTCTAAACCCCATGCTTTATCTAACATGTCGTCTTCAAGCTCATCACTTTCTTCCAATGAGTCAAAGCCTTCACGTACAATCACATGACACGTAGTACAGGCACATGATTTCTCACAAGCGTGTTCAATGATAATTTTATTGCGAAGCGCAACATCAAGGATCGTTTCACCCTTCTCAACGTCTACAGATAGACCTTCAGGACATAGTTCTTCATGAGGTAAAAATATAACTTTTGGCATTTCTTAGACCTTATCTACCGACTGACCCTGCAACGCTTTACGGATTGATGCATCCATACGACGAGCAGCAAAATCTTGTGTTAATTTATCGACTGTTTCAATTTCTTTTTCAATTGCATCTCTATCGTCACCTTGACGGATCTTATAAAGTGCTTGAATCGCATTTTCAATGACCGATTGCTCTGCGTCTGACAACAAGGCTTTACCATCTTGTTGTAAGGCTACGATTAGGCTTTCCATTACACGGTCAGCTTCTAATTGTTGCTCTGCTAACATACGCGCTGTTACATCTTCTTTCGCATACGTCATTGAATCTTTAAGCATGTTCGCCACTTCATCATCACTCAAACCATACGATGGTTTAACTTGAATAGATGCAGATACGCCTGATGATTTTTCCATAGCAGAAACACTTAACAAACCATCCGCATCAACCTGGAACGTCACACGTATATGTGCAGCGCCAGCAGCCATTGGTGGTATACCTGTTAATGAGAAACGCGCTAATGAGCGGCAATCAGTCACTAATTCACGTTCGCCTTGCAGTACGTGAATTGTCATTGCTGTTTGACCGTCTTTAAACGTAGTAAACTCTTGTGCACGCGCGACAGGAATAGTCGTGTTACGAGGGATCACTTTTTCAACTAAGTTACCCATGGTTTCAAGACCAAGTGACAATGGCGTTACGTCGAGTAATAACAACTCTGAATCAGGTTTATTACCCACTAATACGTCGGCCTGGATCGCTGCGCCAACTGCCACAACTTTATCAGGGTTAATGCTCGTTAACGGCTGTTGAGCAAAGAACTCACCCACTTTCTCTCGCACTAATGGGACTCTTGTAGAGCCGCCAACCATCACGACTTCCAGTACGTCTTCTTTGCTGATTTCAGCATCTTTTAATGAACGACGACATGCAAGTAGAGTACGTTTAACAAGAGGCTGAATAAGCGCTTCAAACGTTACACGGCTTAATGAGCCCTGCCAATCAACGGCATCTAATGACAGCGTGATATCAACACTATCAATATCTGTTAGTGCTTGTTTTGCTTGTTTCGCTTGGTTTAATAACAAACGCTGCATTGCTAACGGTTGCTCACCAACAAGCCCAGCTTCAGCAGAGATCCAATCTGCAACTAAATGGTCAAAATCATCACCACCCAGCGCCGAATCACCACCTGTAGCTAGTACTTCGAATACGCCTTTATTCAGACGTAAAATAGAAATATCAAAGGTACCGCCACCAAGATCGTAAACCGCGATAACGCCTTCTTGACCAGCATCTAAGCCATATGCAATGGCTGCAGCTGTCGGTTCATTTAATAAACGTAATACATTCAAACCTGCGATATTTGCTGCATCTTTCGTACCTTGACGCTGTGCATCATCAAAGTAAGCAGGCACAGTAATCACCACACCATTAAGCTCACCAGCCAAAGACTCGGTGGCACGCGTAGCTAAAGTTTTTAGTATTTCTGCAGAAACTTGAACCGGATTAAGTTCACCTGCTACCGTTTTAATTAACGGTTGGCCAGATGCCGATTCAATCAGTACGTTAGGAATACGCGCAGCATCAATATCTGTAAATGCTTTGCCCATTAAACGCTTTACCGATGAGATGGTATTCTCAGGGTCGGTTACGGCTTGCTCTGCAGCAAGATCACCTACAATAATCGCATCGGCAGTATAACGAACTACTGATGGTAAAATATCGTGACCAGCGTTATTGACTAACGTGATTGCACTGCCACTACGGACACTTGCCACTAATGAATTAGTCGTACCAAGATCAATGCCGACTGCAAGTTTATGCTCATGAGGTGCTGCCGATTGACCCGGTTCAGCAATTTGAAGTAATGCCATGTTTTAGGTTCTTAAATTTAAATTATTTGATTAGTAATCAAGTAAACTATCTTCAAGTGTACTTAATTGTGTCTGCAGTTTATAAACAAATTTTAATTTGCGTACTACATTCGCCGCGTCATTATAATGCTCAATATTGACCAATTCATTGAACTCTTGCAAATATTGCTTGATAGATAAAGTTAATTCATCATCAAAATCTGCAATTTCTTGTTCAGGGTCTACTGCATGCGGGATATCTTCAAGACGCTCGTGCTGTTCCATTTGCTGCATTAAAAACATTGGATCTTGCAGTGTTTTTTGTTCACCACGAATATCTTCATGACAAATAGCAAGGATATATTCTGCACGTTGGATTGGCGATTTCAGAATTGAATAAGCATCATTAACTTGAGATGATTTTTGCACTGATAATAAGCGCTCACGCTCACTGCTACTGGCAAAATTATCAGGGTGTAGTGTACGCTGTAAATCTCGATATGTTGTTGCTAAACTGGCACTATCTAATTCAAAATTAACGGGTAAACCAAACAGCTCAAAATGGTTCATCTGACGACCTTTAATGGATAGATTAAATAAACAAAACCCAAACAACCAGGTTATTTGGGCATATCAATATTACACGTTGAAGCTTTCACCGCAGCCGCATTCGCCTTTCATGTTGGGATTGTTAAATTCAAACCCTTCATTCAGACCTTCTTTA
This sequence comes from Moritella sp. F3, assembly GCF_015082335.1. Classification (NCBI taxonomy): domain Bacteria; kingdom Pseudomonadati; phylum Pseudomonadota; class Gammaproteobacteria; order Alteromonadales; family Moritellaceae; genus Moritella; species Moritella sp. F3. The sequence goes on from NZ_BLRL01000002.1 coordinate 633,658, forward strand.
ACGAAATCTAATTCGATTCCATCAAGATAAACGTAGCTTTTTTTATCCACGATAACTGTCACACCTTTTTCAACAAAAACTTCATCGCTTTCATCAATAGTGTCAACAAACTCAAGGATATAGGCTAGACCAGAACAACCAGATGTTTTTACACCTAGGCGTAAGCCTGCGCCTTTACCACGTTTTTCAAGATAAGTAGCTACGCGAGCAGCAGCAGAGTCAGATAAAGTAACAGCCATATTTAGCTCCTAAGACTCTTTTTTCTTTTTGTAATCATCAATTGCAGCTTTAATTGCATCTTCAGCAAGAATCGAACAGTGAATCTTCACTGGTGGTAACTCAAGCTCTTCAGCAATTGTTGTGTTAGTTATTTCGCCAGCTTGCTCAATACTCTTACCTTTTACCCATTCGGTAACTAAAGAGCTTGATGCGATAGCTGAACCACAACCGTAAGTTTTGAATTTAGCATCTTCAATGATGCCTTCTTCGTTAATCTTAAGTTGTAACTTCATTACGTCACCACAAGCAGGTGCGCCTACCATACCAGTTGCGATAGATGGGTCATTCTTATCAAATGAACCTACGTTACGTGGATTTTCATAATGGTCGATTACTTTTTCGCTATAAGCCATGATCTAACTCCTTCAAACTAAAATATAAATCTTCGTGAAACAAGGGTGGTCGATTAGTGGTGATCCCACTCGATAGTGCTTAAATCGATACCATCTTTAAACATCTCCCATAAAGGCGACATTTCACGTAGCTTACTGATGTTCTCTTTAATGATGCTTGTTGCATAATCAACTTCTTCTACAGTCGTAAAACGACCGAATGAGAAACGAATTGAGCTATGCGCCATTTCATCGTTTAGACCTAATGCACGTAGTACATAAGATGGTTCTAAACTTGCAGATGTACAAGCTGAGCCAGAAGAAACCGCAAGGTCTTTCAGTGCCATCATTAATGACTCACCTTCAACAAAGTTGAAGCTTACGTTTAAGTTGCTTACGATGCGCTGTTCTGCGTGACCATTTAGATATACTTCTTCGATATCAGCAATGCCAGCCCAGAAACGTTGACGTAATGCTTCAGCATGGTCTGTATCTTGTTGCATTTCTTCTTTAGCAATACGGAATGCTTCACCCATACCCACAATTTGGTGAGTTGGAAGTGTACCACTACGCATACCACGTTCATGACCGCCACCATGCATCTGCGCTTCTAAGCGGATACGTGGCTTACGTTGAACATATAATGCACCAATACCTTTAGGGCCATAAATTTTATGTGCCGATACTGATAACATATCTACTTTTAGTTCAGAAAAATCGATTGGTAGTTTGCCCGCACTTTGCGCAGCATCTACATGGAATAAAACTTTCTTCGAACGACAAAGTTCACCCAATGCAGCGATATCATTAATCGCACCAATTTCATTGTTCACGTGCATGATACTAACAATAATTGTATCTTCACGGATTGCAGCTTCAAGGATTTCAACTGTAATTAGACCTTCCGAAGTTGGGTCTAAATAAGTTACCTCATAACCTTCACGCTCAAGTTGGCGACAAGTATCAAGCACAGCTTTATGCTCAATTTTACTTGTAATAATGTGTTTGCCTTTCTTGTTATAAAAGTGCGCGGCACCTTTAATCGCAAGGTTGTTTGATTCTGTTGCACCCGACGTAATAACAACTTCACGTGGGTCTGCATTTACTAAATCTGCAATTTGATTACGAGCAATGTCTACAGCTTCTTCTGCCTGCCAACCGAAACGGTGTGAACGAGACGCAGGGTTACCAAAAATGCCGTCCATCGTTAAACACTGCATCATTTTTTCTGCTACACGAGGGTCTACAGGCGTAGTCGCAGAATAATCCAAATAAATAGGTTTTTTCATCTAGTCATTGCTCCATACAACACGGTTAGGCAACTAACGGTGTTTATATCTTATAATTATAATTTTGATTCGATTATGTTTTTAGACCGTTATAATCAGATAATGTTTACATCAATCTTATTTAACATTTGACGGTCGTTATCTTGCTCATTGACGATCTGCTTTATTTCATTATTTGCCATCAGATCAGCCAGCGATATATTATCAAGAAAATCACTGATTCGCTCACTTAAATCATCCCAAAGTGAATGCGTTAAACAGCGTTTCCCATCATTACAACCGCCTGAAGAATCACATTTGGTCGCTTTTACATTCTCATCAACAGCATCAATGATCATACCGACAGAAATAAGTCCAGGTAACATGCCTAACTTATAGCCACCACCAGGTCCTCGTGCACTTGCAACCAAGTTCTTTCGACGTAATCGAGAGAATAACTGCTCCAGATACGACAATGAAATACTTTGTCGCTCTGATATTTCAGCTAATGGCACAGGTTTAATTTCTGCGTGCAATGCAAGATCAATCATAGCTGTAACGGCGTAACGTCCCTTCGATGTCAATCGCATAGCAACCTCTAAACTGTTATTTAAGGTTATGGTTACATACCCGACTTAAATGGTCAAGTATATACCTGACTAATTTACTCAGGTATTACGTTTTAGCCATTAAAGAGACGGGGCTGATGACTTTATTTTTTAAGGTTACGCTGGATAGAAACCAAGGCACCACGGAGAATATTCAACTCTACAGTTTCTGGACGTGCACGAGTGAATAATCGACGTAAACGATTCATCACCACACCCGGATGGGCTTTATTGATAAAACCAGAATCCCATAACGTCTCTTCAAGATGCGTATGGAACATTTCTAGCTCCGCTTGCTTTGGATACGGATTATCTTGTTCAGGGAACGTATTTGTCGCGAGGTAAGCCATGCGTGTTTCGTATGTTAAAATCTGCACTGCCATTGCGAGGTTTAATGAGCTGTATTCTGGATTTGCAGATACGCATACATGATAAGTACATTTTTGTAGTTCATCATTGGTTAAACCAATACGTTCACGACCAAATACCAATGCTACAGGGTAGTTAGGTACTTCTTCGATGAGCTTTAAGCCCGCTTCACGTGAATCAAGCATTGGCCACTGTAACGTACGTGAACGCGCGCTAGTACCAATCACTAAACCACAGTTTTCCACGGCCTCTTCTAAGGTATCGACAATCGTTGCATTTTCTAATACATCTGCTGCACCGGCAGCCAGTGCCACTGATTTTTCATCAATTTCACATAACGGTGCAACTAACACCAACTGTGTTAATCCCATAGTTTTCATTGCGCGAGCTGCTGAACCAATATTACCAGGGTGAGATGTACCGACTAATACAACTTTTACGTTTGCTAACATAATAAATACCTAAAAAGATGCATAACAGTCAAACAAGCTAATTAAACAGGTCGTTTAAGGCAAGGGTTAGACTATTATTGGAATTGTTAATTTACTGGTCGCGGATTCTACCACAATTAACCCAGTGCAGATGCAATAAGCAGCAGTGAAAACGTAAAAATATACTAAGAATTAAAATAAGGTGTAAAAAGTTATGAAAATTACTTTGGATCTTTACGTTAAGTTGGGTATACTCCGCGCCCTAATTCCCGTTCTTTCAAAAATTTGGTGGTAATAGTATGCATCCGATGCTAACAATAGCGATCCGTGCTGCGCGTGACGCAGGCAATGTAATCGTAAAAGCTTATGGCGATCCTAGTAAAACTAAGATTGAGCAAAAAGGCACAAATGATTTTGTGACTAACGTAGAAAAAGAAGCTGAAGCAGCTATTATCGCTACAATTAAAAAAGCTTACCCAGAGCATACTATCATCGCTAAAGACAGCGGTGCTATTTCTGGTACAGATACTGACTACCAGTGGATTATTGACCCACTAAACGGTCACACTAACTTTATTAAAGGTATTCCACACTTCGCAATCTCAGTTGCTTTACACGTTAAAGGTAAATCTGAAGTTGCAGTTATCTTTGATGCTATCGGTGATGAAATCTTCTCTGCTTGTCGTGGTAAAGGCGCTCAATTAAACGGTTTCCGTTTACGTACTGGCTCAGCTAAAGATTTATCTGGTACTGTTTTAGCAACAGGCTTCCCACACAACATGAAGCATCAACAAGATACTTACATGAACATCTTTAGTTCATTATTTACTGAATGTGCTGATGTACGTGCTGCTGGTTGTCCTGCACTTAACCTTGCTTACCTAGCAGCTGGTCGTATCGACGGTTTCTGGAGCATGGGTCAAAAACCTTGGGAAACTGCAGCGGGTAACTTAATCGCAACTGAGTCAGGCGCTATCGTAACTGATTTCGCTGGCGGCCATGATTTCTTCAAATCTGGTAACTCAGTAGCTGCATCTCCACGTGTACTTAAAGAAATGCTTGCTAAGATCCGTCCTAACCTGACTGAATCTTTAGCTAAATAACTTAACTTTAATTAAATCGTAGCGTGAATACGCTAGGTTATTAAGATGAGATTAAGTAGCATGAAATAAAAAAGGCCCAGTACTTATTATAAGTACTGGGCCTTTTTATTTAGCTTAATTTTTATTTTATCTTGATTTTAATTCTCGCTATCATGATTATAATCTAAGTTAAACCATGGATAATACTTGGTCTTTTGTTTCTTCTTTATCATATTGCTCTGCACTATATTCCTTGGAGTTATCAACATTTAAACTATTCACTTTTAAACTATCGACCGCTAAGCGATTTACAGCTCCCCCCTCCTCTTCAACATCATTTGTCCATTGGATCACATGTTCATTTTCAGCTAGGTCAAATGCAGGTTCCGGTAATAAATCATTAATTATTTTAGCTGAGCGCCACGCCATTAAGCTCAACTGGGGATCCGCAATACCGTGACTATCTAGCCCAGCATTAACCGCATAAATGTGATTATCTTCACCACCAGTCCATTTAACTCTAAAGTTAGGGTCTAGTTGTAACAAACCATCCTCAGATAGCTCAAGCAAAGGGCTCAATGATTTAATGCAATCAGGTATTTTTGATTCAAACCCCGTTGCCAGGATAACCACAGTTGCAGAATAATCTTCCTGCTGACCTGTTAAGTTATTATCCGCTCTCAAGTTAAAGCTACTACCCCCACAAACTGTCGATGTCGTCATAGAATGTACAGTTCGATGCGGTAATAGACGAACCCACTTACGTTGTTTTTGCACTTCAAACTTATCATATAATTCCTGATAAATAGCCAACAATGCTTCGCTGGTGATACCGTCACTCGTTAATTTCTGCGCTCTAATTTCTTGTTGTTTAACCGTTTCATTTAAATGGTAAAATTGTTCGACATAGCGTGGCATAAAGTATTCATTGCTAAATGCCGCCTCATCTAATGCTTGGAAATTGGCGCGTCTCGACACCCAATCTAACTGGGCAGGCTGTCCCCAATTTCCACGTAATGCATTTAAGAATACATCTGCACCCGTTTGTCCGCCGCCAACAAGCACCACGCGTTTGCCGGTTAAATCTATATTACGTAAACCTATTTCACTGGCATGGAAACAGTTATCGCCCAAGTAAGGCTTTATCTCTTCAGGGATGTAAGGCGTCTTCCCTGTCCCTAAGCAAATATGTTTCGCTTGATATTGGGCTTGATTGGTTGTGATCACAAATCGATCACCAACAAAATTTATATCCTCTACCGTCTGCGAAAAATTCACATTATTTAACTGTTTGGATACCCAAGATAAATAATCAGAGAACTCTGCGCGAGTAATGGTTTTTTGCTCTGTATTTAAGAAACGGTAAAACTTTTTGTTTCGCACCAAATAAGCAATAAAACTGTATGGACTTTCAGGTGCAACAGCCGTAACAAGATCTTTTAAATAAGACGTTTGCATATACGTACTTGGCAACATCAAACCTTCATGCCAAATAAATGATTTTTTATGCTCTAAAAAGCAACTTGTTAAACTGGGTGTCTGCTCTAATAGCGCAGCGATACTTAAATTGAAAGGACCAACACCTATACCGATAATATCTGTTAACTTTTCCATCATGTTCATCCTTAAATAATACGCTCAAAAAAATCATTCCGTGCACTACACAGTAGCGCTGCTCTTTTATGCGGGAAATCGAACTCTTTTAACTTTTCTAACCCGACTTTACTGGCGATCTTCGCGACATGTTTATTATCAGCACGAGGTTCACCCAATACATGCCCGGTACGCTGTTCATCGGTATAAATCGCGTGCTGTAAACAACGCGCCCAATTCACAAAATAACGTCCGCCTAAGAACAATGGATTACCCACCAGCATATGCACACCACGATCATAATGCTGGCAATCATAATAAATACCGAGACGATCTTCAGGTGTCCAATACACCTCTAAATACCCGAATGCCACGCCATCAACATAGCCGATGACCGCCATGCTATGAGGATCTGCGGTTTGCTTTTCGAGGTACTGTAAATGCGAGTGTTTACTGCCTGCGAGTTCCCACATACGACTTACTTCAGGACGATTATGCCAGTGACTAAATGTGGTTAAATCTAATTGCAGGTCTGCACATTTAAAACTAATCACACGACCAAGATCATAAACGTATTGTTGATACCAAATGCCTTCTGGTTGCGGTTGACGCTCTGGGTATTCAACACCTTCAGCTGATATCAGTAATGGCGCGTCGGCTTTATCGCAAGCCTGTATTTTTGACCACATATTGGCGTATTGATAAAACGCAGCACGCTGAATATGCACATCATCACAAACGGTTTCAGCCCACGAGGGTATTTGCGCTGTTGTCATTGCTAACCATAATTGCTGCTTGATAATAATGGTTTTACGGTTAACGTCCATGCCAGCAAAAGCATGCTCAAGAATATTAAACCACTGCGTCTGATCTAAAGTACTCAGCGATCCCCTCACTTCTGTTTCGACCTCAGCTCTGACTTCAGTTCTTAAATCTGCATTAAAACCATCATCATAGGTAAATGCCCATTGGCTTAAACAGCTTTTTACCGTGAAATGAGCTCCGATGGTTTCAAATACCAGCTGGCTACCGGTTTTACTGATATGCCCACTATCGGATTGTGGCTTGAATAAAGGTTTGAAAACGCTGTTAACGCCTTCCTTCGCTGCAAATTTAAATAGATTTGGGTAGCGAACATAAATTTTACTTGGGTCCGAAATTTCAGTTTCATTTTGCGCAGACAAGAAACAAAAAAAGTTACTTTTTATCGTCAAACTGTCACTGCTTAACAGGTAATCATAGAATGAGCGATCATAAAAACTATGCTGCGCTAGCTTACGCCAAAGGTGTTGTGACATCTGCACAAGTTGCTCAAGTGATGCTGTGCTATCTATATGCTGGTTCTCAACTGACGGCACTTTTGATTGTAATGCGGCAATCACACTATTCAGCGAGTTAACAATAAGGTAATAGCTAAAATACGAATTCACATCTGCATTTTTCATGAAATATTCTGGGGCATTTTCTTGTAACAACGGAAAACGAGTAATCGCCGTTTCAGTAAAGCCTGTTCCCTGGCAATCTCTGAATTTGACACCGCAAGGCAGACCATTATCAAAATCAACTAAGATGTTTTGTTGGTGGGCAAGTAATATCAGTCCATAATCACTACGCGCGACACAGATGGGTTTTATGACTTGTTCTAAAAATTGTTCGAACCAAATCAAGCTAGCATCGCGATACGACAATGACTGATGCGTCGCAAACTCGGCGATTAAGTCTTGAATAAAATTACCGCCATCCTCCTTCGTTTGAGTCAATGTAGCCAACACCATACTCGACTCTTTGCCTGTCGGGAAACAATTTTCACGCCAGCAGAATAAGCTATCGACTATCACCTCTCCGTTAAGATCTTTTAGCCCACTCCAGGCTGGTTCTTGCAGTACCGAGAACGTTGGGAAACGTTGCCATAACTCAGCCCCAGCCAGTTCTTCACTAACCTGACTGAACAATACGCCACGCTCTAATTCTTTTACCGACAAGTGACGCACAGAGTTTGTTAACTTCACCGCAAGTGAAAACTTCAGCATCCAACGGCTATCTTGTTGCCATAACGCCCGCGTTGATGACGTTGGGTGCCATGTTTTACCTTGCCCACTATCGGCACATTCAATAATTAATCCATCAGCAAAATATTGCTGCATACTGGTATTATCACGCAGCACTTTCACTTGATGGGGATGCATTGGAAAAGCCAAGTAACCATCAGGGATAGCACTCGGGAATACCTTGCTATTAAATGTATCTTGGTAGGTTTGTAAGAGTAATTCTGAGAACGATTCGCCATGGCTATTACCGGTTAATAAACTCGGCGCAACAAAGTACCACTGCAACGCAAAACTATTGGCGTAATCAGGGCTATACAGTTTAGATTCTTCAGCCGTCCATCCTGCGTGACTCTTACCTGCAGGATGTAAATTATGCCCGCCAAGTAAACTCTGCTCCGCTTGAATAAACCCATCAATACCGACCGGTGTGGTTCGTGCCGCCAATACATTTTCAATATGACTTTGGCTAGTAAACACTTCCTGTTTAAATCCCAATAATTGCGTTTGGCTAAAGTCACCGGTAATTTCGTGATGCTGACAAATCAATTCAATCACGTCCGCATAAGCGATATCGGTATCGACATGACCTTGTAAATCACGAAACTTAGCCGGGTAATTAAATTGAAAACGTTGCACCGCGGAGCGCTGTAATAACGGCAACACCAGTTTGCCTGCGGTCATCGCTATACATATTTCATGATCGGTAATGTCGTAATCAGTCCACTCATTCAATAACGCATTTAGAAAGGCATCTAATGATAACCTCTGGCTATAACTATACTGCATCGTCATTCTCCTCTGTCGTAAATAGCGGTGTTAATTTGCCATCGCCCTGCCATTGATAACAATGTTTATCCACTTCCCCACGAGGCTTAACACGCGCTGATTTTTTAGTGCCCAGCATAATAAACGCCACCGGTTCTTGCTGTTGAGTTAAGCCAAATAATTGTTGCACACGCGGTAACTCTGCGGCATCAGTGCTATACCAAACGGCCGCAATGTCTTGTTGTTCAGCCGCTAATAAAATATTTTGACAGGCCGCCGCTGCGGATAAAACTTGATCACGACGTGAGACCGCATGCGGACTCGTTATATTCGCCGACACCACAACCACCATAGGCGCATCGCCAAGGTAATTAGTCAGTCGACGCACCTTAGCCGGGTCGATATCACCGCCATCTTCTAACCAAGCTTCACACATCAATTCGCACATACTCGGCACCTGTTCATTAGCCACAACAACTAAATGCCAAGGCCTTAGATTACCGTGGTCAGGTGCACTCATCACCGCTTGAAAGATACGTTTCAACTGCACATTATCAGGCGCAGGCTGGCACATTTCATGAACATGACAAGAACTACGTTGATAAATAAAATCTAAAACAGGCATGATACTAACTCCTTTTAAACCGAGGCCTTTTATAACCAAGTAAAATCAAACAAATAAAATAGAGGCCGCCAATAATTGACACTAAGATGCCACTGGCGATTTCAAAGGGAGCAATCAGAGTTCGACCCAGCCCGTCAGCAAGCACTAACAGCCAAGCACCAATCGCCCCACTACCCAGCAGTAATACCCAATGGCGAGTTTGCCCACATAACCGTAATAAATGTGGAGAGAGCAATCCAACAAACGCAATAGCACCAACAGAGGCTACGGCTGCGGCAGTAATTAATACCACCAGCAGTAAGATCAGCATGCGAAGTTTTAATAACGGCTGGCCTAAGTTATGCCCCCACGTTTCACCGAGCGTGAATAAATCAAGATGGCGCGAAAACGTAAACAGTAATAAACAACAAGGAATTGTAATGGCAAGTAGCAGCACGCCTATTTGGCTATCTGCGCCATAAGTCGTTCCCGTCAACCATAATACCGTGACCGATGCTGCGCCCGCTCCAAAGGTTAAGACCATCGATGCAACAGTGCCGCACCAAGCTGATATCGCAATACCTAAGAGCGCGAGTTGAGATACGGTGAATTGATAGCGCATCGCAATGAATAAAATAGTGACCACGATTGCAGCACCGACTAACGCACAGACAAACAGCAACAAACGGGATGCATCAGGCCAGACTTGCAGGGCTAAAATAATGCAGAGAACCGACGCTGATGTCGCACCTGAAATGTCAGGACTCGCCATTGGATTACGAAACAGTGCTTGTAATGTACAACCCGCAACGCCCAAGCCAAAACCAGAAAATACCGCAACGACAATGCGCCATTGAGTAAAGTACTCACCATCAGCACTCGGCCAGAAATAAGCAATAGTCAGTGTCAGCGCGATCGCAGGTAAAGACAGTGCTAGCCATTTAGGTAACTGAATAAGCGATGCTAAGCCAAAGCCTGCTTCTTGCATCACCATGCCAGCTAGGCCTTGCTTACGCATCAACAGGTATAAGAAGAAAGGTGTACCAAGTAACACCGTTAGCACACCAGTGGGTAAGCGATAACCCGCTAATGGCATAGACCGAGAGAATAATTCAGCAAAGATAACCAACAATGCGCCAATCAGGCTCGCGAATAGCAGTTTTTCACGATGTCGATAATGGCCAAGTAACTTCGCCATATGCGGAGCCATTAAACCAATAAAGCCTAATACCCCCACCATCGCGGTGACTAAAGAGGCTTGTAATACCGCCAACATTAATAGCCCTACTCGCCAACGATTTACTTTTAAACCCGCCATATTGGCCATTTCATCACCCATACTCAACATATCGAGATGGCGATGACACAATAAAGGTAAGAGTAATAACAGCAATGCAGGCGTTAAAATAATACCCGCTAAATCACCATCACTTTGGCTAATGTTGCCACTGCCCCAAAGGAATAAACCGTCCATGCGCTGTTCTGCATAAAGCATAATGGCAGACGATACCGCGCCAACAGCCAAGCTCATCGCCATACCGATTAAAATAAGCTGTAACTTACCACCACCAATCACTTGCGATAAGGTCAGGATAAGTCCAGCTATCATCACTGCTGCCACAAACGCAGCGATCCATACCATCCAAATACTCGGGTCAGGAATAAATAAGTTAACTAACATTGCACCTAATAATGCACCAGAGCTGATACCAATCGTTGAAGGTGATGCAAAGTCATTACCTAAGGTCACTTGTACTACCGTGCCAGATTGCGCCAATAAGGCACCACTTAATACCGCAATTAATAATGTCGGTAATAAGAGTTGAAATACATACGTTTGTTGATAGCTATCAAACAAATCCATACTCGGAGCAAGCATGTAACTACCAACCGCGTAGGTACCAAGTACATAAGCACCAACCGACAGTAGAACGAATACCAACAGAGTCGTTAATAGTAATGTTGAAAATACTTTTGATGCTGTCTTTGGTTGTAAGGGGTCTGCAACCGAGCTACTTTGCGTTTTATTATTTGTATTAACTAACATTCGATCCCTCCAATAACGCTGCAGTGAACGCTCTAGCCATACGGATCACAGAAACAGGACCGCCAAAGCTCCATAGCGCAGGCACATAATAAATATCATTATTTTGAACAAACGCGTGCTGATCCCACAAAGGTGATAACGTCATACGTTCACCTTTTGATTGTGTTTCTTTCACCAAGATCAGTGCTGTATCTTCAAGCAATTGAATTTGTTCAAGCTGTAAATGGGTGAAGTCTTTACCCGGTAGGTGCGTGTCCCACGCATAATTCAAGCCGAGGTCATTAACAACCGAAGCTGCTAAACTCTGAGTCGAAAATACCCGTAATCCATACCCCATACCGACAAACTTGCCATATGCGACTTTTTTACCCGCTAATCCAGCCTCGATAACTTGTTGTTTAAGCCGTGCTAACTCAACATCCATATCATCAAGTTGCGTTTGAGCTAACTCAACCTTGCCGAGCTGCTTTGCCAAGGTTAAATAATTACTTCGCATTTGCTGCATATAGCGGTATTGCGGTTGCTCTACACGCCCAAACTGCTGTAGCAACAACGTCGGTGCAATGCGGTTAAGATCATCACTTATACGCGCATGGCGAAACGGGTAACCGACGATCAAATCCGGCTGTAGTTGCATCAATAAGGGGAAGCTCGGAAACGCGCGATTACCGACATCAACAACATCAGCAGGTAAGGCTGGAGAGTTAGACTGCCACTTACGATAGCCGTTACGAGATGTCACCGCTTGCGGTTGTATCCCTAACGACAGTAGCATTTCAGCCGCACTCCAATTAAGTGCAACCACTTTAGGCTGCTGTTGGTAAGTCTGCGTTAATCCAGTCAATGGTAAGGGTTGAGCTAATGCAGTGAACACCTGCGCATTAATATCATTAGCCAACGCTGTCATTGGTAATAGTGTCATAGCAACGAACATAAGCTCTTTTGTTACTTGCAGCCGTCTCAATGTACTTTTCATTGTGCTTTTCATTACACGACCTGCTGCTTAAGTAACGGTTCATCATTAACCGTTTTAATGCAGGGCCACAGCAAGGTCTGATCATTCACTTGCACACGCGTGATTGGCGTTTGGTAAACATCACTGATACGCTCTGCAGTGAAGACATCATCAACGCATCCACTCGCAACAACTTCGCCTTGTTGTAGCATGATGGCTTGATGGCTAAATTGCTGCGCATGATTAAGATCGTGTAATACCCAAATAATGGTTTTACCGTAATCTTGGTTTAAGCGTTGTACTATGTGTAAGAGTTCGATTTGATGCGCGATATCAAGCCAAGAGGTAGGTTCATCCAATAACACAATGTCAGTATCTTGTGCCAGCACCATCGCTAACCAACAACGCTGCGCCTCACCACCCGATAAGGTTTCAATAGCAAGATCAGCAAACTCAAGTACACCAGCTTCAACCATCGCCCAGTGCATTCTTTCTTTATCTTCTGCTGAGAGTGGCGCGAACCAACGACGGTGTGGATGACGACCAAACTCAACTAGATCAGCCACCGTCAAGCCGACAGGCACGGCATGACGTTGCGGGAGCATTGCGATACGCAACGCTATATCAGCACGGGAATACTGCTTTATTCCCTTTCCTTCAAGTAATACTTCACCCTCTTCGGCTGAAGTGAGCCCTGCGATAATGTTTAATAAGGTACTTTTACCTGAGCCATTGGGACCAACTAAGGCGGTAATTTTACCTTTTAAAAATTCGCAGCTAATATCCTTGAGGATTAACTTGCCGCCTAAACGGCAAGTTAATTTATTCACAGTTAACAATGGGGCCAATGTTAGAACTCAACACTGTAGTTAGCAGAATAAGTACGGCCTTGACCTTGGAACTTAAACAGGTTTTCATTTGCACCAGAAGATGCAGTATAAAGATTAGTTGCTCGTTGTCCCCATAACGTATCGTATTCAGTGTTGAGTAAGTTAGTGATACCAAATTGCAGCTTACCCACTGGTACACGAATACCCATCAATAGATCAACTGTGTTATAACCTTCTAGTTTATAATCAGCAGCATCTGTGTAATCAAACATTTGCGTACTTTGTAGACGAGTGCTGAACTTGTCTGTCTGCCAATTGATATAGGCGCCTGCTTTTGATGGGCTGGCACTCTGAATCGATACATTTTTCCATTCCCCATCAACTTTTGTTTCGCTGATAATATAATTGAAGTTACCACCTAGGCTAAAGCCTTGGCTAAGGTAATAATCCAATTTCGCTTCTAAACCATAAATACGTACATCGCTATCAATCACATCAATTGAGTAATCTGTCTTATCAAGGAATATGGATTTATCCGACAGCGAATAATAAGCAGCGAATTGCGTAGACACTGACTCGGAATTTAAGCGCCAACCTAATTCGACTGAATTTGTTTTAATACCTTCTAGTGGACTATCAGAAACATTAACGCTACTTTCTAATGTTGTACCTAGACCAAGGGAAGCGTAATTGCCTTTACCATAATATTTAGACGCATCAGGAATTTCAAAGCCTTGAGATAGATTAAGCCATACTTGTTGATCTTCATTTAATTTATAAAGCGCGCCTGTATTAAACAAGGTGTTACTGTAATCACTACTACCTCCTTCAATGGTCTCATAGCCCGTCCCAAAACCAAGTAACTCGTAACCCTGCTGTGTTGCCCCAACAAAGTCACCGACTTTAATATGCGCATATTGATGACGGATACCTGCATGCAGGTTTAATGATGCAGTAGCATTATAATCACCTTGTAAGAATGCAGAAATATAAGTACTTTCAATATCAGGGTAACGGCCCGTTTCACCGACAGATGTCATTATCAAGCCATTAGAACCAGCAGCCGTGGCAAAATCATAATAGGTCTGTGTTGCCTCGAACTGCTCAAATTCAGCATCAACACCATACACTAAATTAAATGCATCGGTAGGCTGAGCAGTGAACACTAATTTTGAGCCGATAATTTGTGTATTTTGCTCAGAAGCACTTATTGTAGAATAAGCAAAATATGGGGCTTTTTGAACAGTAGGAAATGCGTTAAACCGCATTGATTCAGCACGGTAGAAAAGCTGTAAATTCATAGTTTGATTGTAAAAATTACTATCTAGGTAATCAGCAGTTAACAAATACCTTACTGTTTGTGCTTGGTCGTCAAGGTCATAACCTTCAACCATTGCAACCTCATCAGTACCATAATAATTAGAATAATTAGCTCCATAATCAATACCGTAATCACTGTCTTGACCACTATCGTAATACTGCGCCATCAGCTCAATACGCTTGGTATCAGAAAGGTTATAACCTACATTACCCATAATATCGATTTGGGTAACATACTGAGAACCAGTTTGTGCCACATCTTGCAATACCATGTCACCATTAGCATCATAGCTGCCACCGGTCTGGTTATAAGAGATAGCTAAACGAGCATCTGTAGTGCCATTATCCATCGAAATGGCTTGTGCTATTTGATATTCTAAGTCTTCACTACTGTTAAGCCCTGATTTAGCGCTTATCCATGTTTCACTAACGCCGTACGCATCGCGGCCTTTTTTAGTGATGATATTAATAATACCACCAGTACTACCACCGCCATACATAGCCGAGGCGCCAGAAATCACTTCAATACGGGCAATATTAAACGGGTTAATTGAGTCAAATTGACGACTAATGCCACGAGACGAGTTTAATGAGATACCATCAATCATCACCAATGTGCTACGGCCACGCATATTTTGACCGGCATTAGTACGCGATTGACTGCCAACATCTAGGCTGGGGATCAGATTCGCCAATAGCGCTTTAAAATCCACACCCGATTTAGCCTGTTCAGCAATTTGTTCTCCTTCAATAACCATGACAGTAGCCGCAATATCACTGATACTCTGAGTACTACGGTTTGCTGTTACCACCGTCATACTTTCATCTTGATCTGCACTACTCACCGCAGCCTGAGCACTGAGGGAAACAGATAACCCTAGCATTGCCGTGAGAATAGGGTTAAGTACAAATTTGGTTGTCGTTGACTTAGCAAGTTTCATTATTAATTCCATTTATTAAGAGTTGTTTTATTTTTATTTTTATTTTTCGATGACAGACTGTCGAGGCAAGTTCACGACAGCATTATTAAGCGGTGTTGATTGTCGATAGAGGCGTAACCACCCCAACACAATCAGCACCGTCAGAATGGCAAAACCAAGGAATAAGTAACCACTATTCCAAGTCAGTAATAATCCCGCGAGCAAGGCACCAAACGCATTACCCAATGTATGGGCCTGTGAAATAGAGGCGGATACTCGCGCTTTTCGCGTCTCAGTACTGCCCATTGCCGTCGCCGTGTACCAAACAGGCGCCATTGCAAGTGCTGAACTGATCAAAATGACACTCAACATGAGCTGTATATCCAATACCAACAACACAGTGCCAAGAGCAAAAGACAGCGTAATAAAGCTCAAAAAAAGAGGTGTTGAACGGATCAGTAATTTATATAAAACGAATAATGAAAATAGTGCACTGATACTGGCAGATAAGAGTAGTTGCGCCGTCATTGCACTGGCTTGAAGAGCGGTCAAGACGCCATTAGTACTGAGTATTGGGCCTAAGCTAAATTGTAATTGAGATGAGAATAGCGTGATTAAAAAAGCAGTCATAATAACCGTATAACCAAGTCGAGCGATCTTATTCGTTGTTACCGCAGCCGTATTAGGTGTAGGAGCTATTGTCGGAGCTGTTGTAGGATATGCAGCGGCCTCATTATCATCTTCTAATCGATATTTAGGAGAAGATAAGAAGTTAAATTGTTTATTATTACGCTGGTAACACATAAGAAAACAACAAGATATACAAGCTAATAATGTGATGAACAATACAAACCACAAACTAAAATAAGTGACATCAAGCGGTACAAATGTCAGTAATGGCGCAGTAATCCTCCCCATATTCGTTGATATCGTTACCCAAATAAGTTTCTCACCCTGCTTATCTTTTTGTGCTAACCATAATTGCGCGGTCGGTATAACGCCACTGCAAAACATACCGTGTAAAACGCGACTCAAACACAAACCTATGATTAAGTTTGTCCCAGTTAATTGGTTACTTTCGAGTAAAGATAAAAAGCTTAATTGAGATAGTGTAAAACCAAATAATATCAGCGTTAGAATCAAGCTCAGTGGGCGTTGATTGGCAACACAGCGATCTAGCCATCGCCCCCAATAACCCGAACCAACAACAAAGATAAATGTACCTAACGCCAAAGGGATTGCGATCATCCATGCGGTCACTTCACCTTGTTCCATCATCACAGGTACAAGGATAAGAATTGCGCCTTGCAATGCCCCTAATACCCAACATGATAAACCGACAATGACTTTCATCTCACTTAATCCCTTAGTTCAAACTTTCACATTTCGCAAACATACTATTGCAAATGAGAATCATTGTCACTAAGATTATTATACAATTCACTCATAATTAAAAACAATGGATTTACAAATGACCAACATATGCAGTAAACAATGGACGAATATAAACAATGAATTGAATGCCAAAATCATCAGTGAATTACATTATGAAGAAGTGATCTTTCCCGAACAGCTAGGCACGAATAATTGGATGTGGGAAGTGGATGGCATCACTTGGATATTTGTCGCACAACAGCATATTTGGCAGAACATTATTGTCGACCCAAGCACCATGACTCGTAATGGTATAGCGAACATACCGAGTGCAATGTTAATCAAAGATATTGCCAACGCCATTAAACTGGACGGCATAATTGTGGGTAATTTAATTGAGGAAATACAGCAAACATTATACGCAGACCTTATCTCCCACCAGCATCGAAACAGCTATTCCCTTAGCCAATTAACGGCATTATCAGGCATTGCTTTGCAAGCTGTATTGAAAGGCCATCCAAAAGCAATCGCAAACAAAGGAAGACTCGGATGGGGGGTTAATGAACTCGCCCGCTATGCACCTGAAGCCGCTAAATCATTTCAATTACATTATGTGGCCATTAGCAAATCTATGACTCAAACAGGTATAGAATTACCCATATCAGGTAATGCAGCCATGTCCCCGGTTCAAGTGAATACACAAGCATTATTATTGGCGCAATTGATGCCGATTGAAGATAAAAATCAACTTCTAGCCGATTTAACTCAGCAAGGCATTAACCCAGAAGAATATTGGCTTATTCCAGTTCACCCTTGGCAATTTAGTCAATTTATTGTGCCACAATTCACTGCTTTGTTTGCGAGAAAAGACATTATTGATTTAGGTGTGACAGGCGATATTTATCAAGCACAACAATCAATTAGAACACTATCAAACCTCACATCTCCGACTAAAAATGACATTAAATTACCGATCACCATTTTAAATACCTCCTGCTATCGTGGTATTCCGGGTAAATACATCACCTCAGGCGCTCTGTTATCAAAAACAATTAATCAGCTATGCCAAGAGGATACTTTTTTAACTCAATCTAACTTACATGTGCTACAAGAATGGGCTGGTATCCATGTACCGCAGCCACTACAAGAAGACGTTACGAATTCCCCTTATCGTTATAACGAAATGCTCGGTGTTATCTTTCGTCAAAGCCCTGCGGCGTTATTACAACCAGGCCAACAAGACAAACTCGCTGCAGCGTTAATGCAAACTGACAATCAAGGTAAGAGCCTCATTGCCACTTACATCAAAGACAGTCAACTCGATGTACAAACGTGGTTGACGAAACTGTTTGATTGCACTGTTATTCCGCTCTATCACCTCATGTGTCAATACGGAATCGCGTTAGTATCTCATGGCCAGAATCTAACGATAATATTTGAAAATAATATTCCAACCGGTCTAGCGATTAAAGATTTCCATGGTGATTTACGGCTTATTGATCAAGAGTTTGACGAGTTAGCTGTTTTTCCAACACATATAAAACAAGCGCTCACTCGGTTACCTGCTAATTATCTACTTCACGACTTATATACCGGCCACTTCGTGACTGTTTTACGTTTTGTTTCACCTTATTTACAAGCTGAAATGGACTATAGCGAGCGTGATTTCTACCAACTTCTCAACACGAGAATCAGACACTATCAAGCACAATTCCCACACTTAAAGTCTCGCTTTAAATTATTTGATTTACTGGCACCAACAATGGAAAGAATTTGCATTAACCGAGTGCGCTTTAAAGTCGGTTATCAAGATACCAGCGAACGTTTATTACCAGAACTCGGTACTGCGATCGATAATCCTTTATTTAGTGATCAAGCACCACTTAATCACATTTAGCCAATAAATTAGGCATCAGTTTAAAATTAACTGATTTATGCTACGCCATTACTCTCAATGCAGAGCCTGCCAGATTTCAAGGATGAAACAGTGATGATGACCTTTAGACGAGCGAAAATATTACCTTTAGCAGTCGCCCTAACCGTGACAGCTAGCCTCAATTTAACAGGATGTTCGAGTATGCAAGACGCTGTAGCAGCAAGTCCTACAGTCAGTAGCGTATGGGGCGTTGGCGAGATGCCAATTGAAGATCTAAATCGTTTGTATGCCAATGAAGAATCGCAATGGATGGATGTTAATGGCATGCGTATTCATTATCGTGATGAAGGTGATCCAAATGGCCAGCCGATTGTATTAATACACGGTATTTTATCCTCACTGCATACTTGGGAAGAGTGGAACACTGGTCTTGCAAATGAATACCGGATCATTAGTCTTGATGTACCGGGGTTTGGTTTAACTGGCGGCCCTAAAAATCCAGGTGATTTTTCTGAAGATTTGTTACATGATTCATTTTCCCAATTTATTAGCCAACTACAACTTGATGATTTCATTTTAGCCGGTAATTCATTAGGCGGTTATATTTCCGCTCACTATGCGGCGAATAATCCCGATAAAGTGAAAAAGTTGATCTTAATTGATCCCGCTGGTGCACCGCAAGATTTACCTTTTATTTTGAGCTTAGCCAGTATGCCAGGGATCAACAGCCTTGCTGCTAATGTGTTCCCGCCTTTCATTGTCGCGATGGGTGTTAAAGACGTTTATGGCGATCAAGAACGGATCACCAAAGCCAACATGGATCGTTATATCCATCTGTCATTACGCCCTGGCGCGAAGCAAGCTTATGCTAATACCATTGCCATGTTAGATGAAAAAAATAGTAAGCAAGAACCGCTAAATTTTGCCTCGATCACAGCACCGACATTACTGATGTGGGGCGAGAAAGATATTTGGGTTCCTGCAGCATTAAGCGAACAGTGGCTAACAAACATTTCAGGGTCAACCTTGATCACCTACCCCGATGCAGGTCATGTACCGATGGAAGAGATCCCACAGCAAACTCTACAGGACGCACTTACTTTTATTAATCTAAAGTAACGCCCCTGAACAGAAATAGTGGAGATAACCTTTCAACCTCCACTATTTCTATCTATCTGATAAGGTGGTCAGGTCACGGCCATTTTTGCCATCACAACGCCAACCTTGCTTAACCTTCCCGTCATAGTTCTGTACTTGTCATCGTTCTATAATAAATCTGTAAGAGGCCTGTAATAGCCCTGCCCGATACTTATAACACGAGCTATACCTTCTAACCTGTAAATAACGAGCATAGCTTATTCGTACTACCAAATACTGTAATTTACTCTAGGCTTGTTATACCCCTTGTAATAAGTCCTTGGCGGTTGAGGCAAGTGAATATATTGAGGTTACTATGACGAAAATAGCACTTGTTGTAGAAGGCGGTGGTATGCGTAGCGTATTTACAGCTGGAGTTTTAGATACTTTTTTAGACCATGGTTATGATCCTTTTGATCTGTTTATTGGCAGTTCTGCTGGCACGTTAAACTTATCTGCCTTTATCGCAGGACAAAAGAAATATTCAGTTCGCCTTATTAACCGCTTGGCTAAGTCAGACACCTTTGTCGATTGGAGTCGCTTTATCAAGGGTGGTAACGCACTGGAGCTGAGTGAATTACATGATGTATTATCCTTACATGATCCAATTGATCTCATTCAAGCAAAACGACGTTTAAACTCCCGACCTTTTGTGATCACCTGTTGTAACAAATTAAAAGGCCAAGCCAGTTACCAACACGCAGATCCGAGTCGTTGGTTTCAACAAATAATAGCGTCATGTGCTTTACCGATTGTCTTTCGCCCTGGCATCAAGCTTGGTGATGATGTGCATATAGATGGCGGACTCGTCGACCCTATCCCAGTAAAGAAAGCGGTGGATTTAGGCGCTAATCATATTATTGTGATCAGGACTAGAACGAGAGAATGGAAAGAGAAGTTATCACTACTGGAACGCGTACTCACGTACTGGGTTCGACACGACACAGTACTCACCAAATTACTTGATAATTACAGTAATGAATATAACAACACGTGTGAGTTTATGCGTAATCCACCAGCAGGCATTAACATTATCGAGATAGCGCCAGACGAAGAATTACAAACGCCAACATTGACCCGTGAAGTTTCTACCCTAGAAGATGATTATAGTGCGGGGATAAAAGCAGCAAATTTATTTCTGCAACGTCACTAGGCCTTATAGAGCATTCGATATTAAATAGCAGTCATAAAAATGGGCTAAACACGTATCTAACATGCCGAGCCCATTAATGGTTTTAGTAAATAGTGTTAGTGATTAAGCTTGGCGCCTACTCATCTTTCAGTAAAGGATGATCAGCTGGTAATTTTCGAGAGATCCAAATTGCTAATTTATGTTTAATATTCAAGGTTGTTTCTTGATCTTTAGCAAGAGGCTGCATGAGTTTATCAAACACTAACGCTTTATAAATGTATTGAGCTTTTACGTCTTCTGGATCTGTTGCTGTAAATGTACTACCGCGTTGCTGTAGATACTGAGTACCTAGTGCAATCGCCGCTTTAAATAATTTTTTTTCATTTTTCAGTTTCGCCATCATTTCCTCTTTACATAACAGACAGTTGATCTTGCGAGTACACACTGTTATAACACGATTTAAAGAAAATATATGTGACATTTAAATTATAAATTAGGTTTTAATGGACTGATATTTTTCGGCGTCTATAGGGCTATGCGCTTCCATTGCATAGATGTCATTATATTCATGCTCAATGAGTAAACCAAAGTGAGCAGAAAGCGATCCGATATCTTGCAATGACAATTCTTCAAGTGACCAGACTGGCGTTGCATAATCACAAATATAATAACCTTGTAATTGTGCTGTTGGATTTTCAACAATGATAAGCTGATCGATAGCATAACATTCATCAATACCTGCCACTGATAAGCAGGCTTTATCAGCAATGAGTAATACACTAAATGTCACTTTAGAATCCGGCAGTTCTAATAAATAACAGAGTTTTTTAAGCATTGGCACACTTATCATAAAAGTTTAATTCAGACTCAAAGATTAGAACAAATTTGAACGATGGCACTGATATTCGATGAATTAATAATTTTTTATTACTCATTACATTAAGTACCCTTACTGCTTAACGTGGACTCACAGGATAAAATCAGCAAGTCCACTTGCTTAAACATGCTACCTAATACTAAATTCGCTAATATTAAAGTCGTTAATACTAAATAGCCGCGGCTAATTCCGATCCTTGCTTAATCGCGCGTTTGGCATCCAGCTCCGCTGCAACATCAGCACCACCAATAAGATGTACCTGTTGATCTGCTGCTACCAGCTTAGCTTGTAATTCACGTAATGGATCTTGACCCGCACAAACAATAATATTATCCACATCCAATACCTGTGCTTCACCAGCAACCAAAATATGTAAGCCTTGATCATCCACTTTCACATACTCTACGCTATTCAGCATGGCGACCTTTTTACTTGCTAAGCCTGCTCTATGTACCCAACCTGACGTTTTACCTAAACCAGCTCCCACCTTAGTGGCTTTACGCTGCAATAAATAAATATCACGTACGGAAGCTGTCTTTTGAGCCGTTGTTAACCCGCCTCTATTTTGCACCGTAAGATCAACCCCCCACTCACGCATAAAAGTATCTATATCTTGGCTTGCTGCAGTTGAATGATGATCATGTGCAAGATACTCTGCGACATCAAAACCAATACCACCAGCGCCAATGATAGCCACTTTCTGACCAACCGGTTTTTTATCACGTAATACATCTAAATAAGAAAGCACCTTACTGTGGCCAATGCCCTCAATCGCAGGTGTACGAGGTGCGATCCCGGTTGCTAATACCACATCATCAAAGCCATTAGCGATAAGTTCATCTGCAGAAACGCGTTTATTTAGTATAATTTCAACGTCCAATTTTGCCGTCATTGTTGAATAATAACGTAAGGTTTCAAAAAATTCTTCTTTACCGGGTACTTGCTTAGCAACGTTAAACTGTCCACCCACCTCAGCTTTATCATCAAAGATCGTCACCTTATGTCCACGCTGCGCAGCCACTGTCGCAAACGCTAAACCAGCAGGCCCAGCGCCAACCACGGCAATACGCTTGCTTACTGGTGATTTAACGTAAATAAGTTCAGTTTCATGACACGCGCGCGGGTTCACTAAACAAGAAGTTAGCTTCATACTAAACGTATGATCCAAGCATGCTTGATTACAGCCAATACAGGTATTGATCTCGTCACTTTTACCCGCAATGGCCTTATTAACAAATTCAGGATCGGCCAAGAATGGACGTGCCATCGACACCATATCAGCATGACCTTGCTCGAGTACAGACTCTGCGATCTCAGGGGTATTAATACGGTTTGTCGTGATCAAAGGGATCGATACTTCACCTTTTAATTTTGCGGTGATCTTAGTAAATGCTGCTCTCGGCACTTTTGTCACAATCGTCGGTACGCGTGCTTCATGCCAACCAATACCAGTATTGATAATAGTTGCACCAGCTTTCTCAATTGCTTTAGCTAGCGCCACCACTTCTTGCCACGAACTGCCTTTTTCAATGAGATCTAACATCGACAAACGGTAGATAATAATAAAGTCAGATCCAACTTTTTCGCGTACCTGTCTTACGATCTCAACAGGGAAACGAATACGATTTTCAAAACTTCCACCCCATTCATCATCACGCTGATTGGTGTGTTCAACAATAAATTGGTTAATCAAATAACCTTCCGAACCCATGATCTCAACACCATCATAATTCGCCGATTGTGCCAATCCCGCACACCGAACAAAGGCTGCGACTTGTTGATAGACTTCTTCCGTTGTTAACGCCCGTGGACGAGCTGGATTGATCGGTGCTTGGATCGCAGAAGGAGCAACAGGTTGCTTACTATAGGCATAACGTCCAGCGTGTAAGATCTGCATGCAGATCTTACCTCCAGCACCATGAACTGCGGCCGTGACTTCTTTATGCTTTTCGGCCTCTTCAGGGGTATCCATCTTCGAGCCACCTTGAAAAACCGCCCCTTCAGGATTGGGGCCTATGCCTCCAGTGACAATAAGTCCGACACCACCGGCGGCACGTTCAGCAAAATAAGCAGCCATGCGGGTAAAGCCATTACTGACTTCTTCTAGCCCTGTGTGCATCGAGCCCATTAGTACGCGGTTTTTTAGTTGGGTAAAGCCCAGATCTAGTGGTGCTAATAAGTTCGGATAATTATTGTTTACAGACATGATTCACTCCATTGCGTTGAGTATTTATTTTATTATTATGTTATGAAAAGTAGCGCTAAAGCACGGCGGATACAATGCTCATGATATACAATTAATTATCTTTAGTTAGCAATCGTACTTTCCTGCAGGATTAACAAACATTGTTAACTCGCATTTGTGATGACGGATATGATGAGTATGACGAAAGTGAAAGAGTCGAAAGTAAGTTTAGGGGATATTTCGGTTAATTTTCTACAACAAATGGACTTAACAAGTCATAAGATCAATGGCAATATGACGTCTATTTTAGCCAAATATAACGTCTCAATCTCCCAACTAAGTGCCCATAATGGACGTTTATCCATACCCAAATATATGCGTATCGGCTTTGATCTTATCCAACAAACTCAGCGTGATGATCTGGGCTTACTCATGGGGGAAAATGTCTGTTTTCAACATTACGGCATGCTAGGGTTTGCAGCTATGTCAGCACCTGACATTGGTACGATGGCACAAGTCCTAGCGCAATATGAGAGTTTATTAAGTCAAAATGTACGTGGGCACTCCACCTTCTCTCCTGTAGAAGATACCAGTGGAACAGCATCAGATCCGACGCTAAGTTTCTATTCGATAGCACCATACAATCTCTACAATTGTTTTGTGGTCGATTCAGTATTGGCAAGTTGGTTTACTTTACTCACTACGCGAACAATGCATTTAGCTCAGGCAGTGTATCCGGTCAAAGCTGTGCATATTGAATATCCCGAACCGCACAACAGCGAGCGCTATCATGTATTTTTTCAATGTCCGGTTATCTTTAATTCTACATTCAATGGGTTAGTATTAAATAGTCAGCATATCGACACGCCGCTGCCAGATGCTTGTATGAGTAGTTATTTA
Organism: Moritella sp. F3; assembly: GCF_015082335.1. Lineage (NCBI taxonomy): Bacteria > Pseudomonadati > Pseudomonadota > Gammaproteobacteria > Alteromonadales > Moritellaceae > Moritella > Moritella sp. F3. Next base: position 658,590 of record NZ_BLRL01000002.1, read on the forward strand.
CAAGCACAACAATTGTGCCAACATGAGCTAAACCTGCTGCAACAAAATCAAGATTGGCAGAGTAAAGTTATTGAAAAAGTAAGCCATAACTTAGTAGGAAATATGCCTGACATTAACCAAGTTGCAGCACTACTGGGCACATCACCATGGACACTAAGAAGACGGCTATACAAAGAAAATACCAACTATCAACGTATCATGGATACGACAAGGCAGGGGCTAGCCTTGAGTTATGTTCGTGATACCCAGCTAAGCTTTAGTGAGATCTCGTATTTGCTAGGCTTTGCGACTCCAGCGGCATTCTATAAGGCCTTTCGCCGTTGGACCCAAAGTACGCCGAAAAATTATCGTCAAACATTTATAAACAAGCGCGGATAAATGCCTTAAATTCGACTTTCAACCGCTCGGCTTCCGCATCACGCTGCTGTAACCGCAGTAACTCAATCACACACTCGACAGTGCTTAGCCCACCTTCAAGTTGGTTGGCGCGTAAAATAAACTCGGATGCTTGTGGCGCAGTTAGCGTTACCTTAGGTAAGTCTTTTAAATAGTCACTGCGACTATACATCTTACGCGCTTCTTGCCAGGTACTATCGAGCAACACTAAGCTATCAAAATCACTTATATCATGCTCGCCTTCCGCACCAGGGGCTAAAATAGCCACACGGCCAGTTTTGATCGCCGCTAATAATTGACTATCAGGTTCTTTCCGACGCCAAGCAACAATACTGGTTTCATCAGGTAGGAACTGTTGTACTAATTTGCCTGTATTACTGCGGCGTGAGAACTCTCTCTCGTGGGTAACAAGATATATATGCATGAATTTATAACTTCAGTCGATGAAACAGGATAAATATTAAATAAGAGGTAAAGTAACCGCTACCATTATGCCTTACAGTGGTACTAACTAAGCTGTAAGTATGACGAGGATCTACTATGTTCGCATTTAGTAAACACATTTTCAGTAAATTAAACTATATCTTATCACTGTTCTTTCGCCCTAACGAACCTGCTAAAACGAATATGGTCTTTATGACGATATAATCATCAGATAAGATAAAGGTAATCATTATCATCGATAAGATGGGTCTTACTCTTTCATCTTATCTCGTATCAAGGGAATACATGTCTACAATCCAACTTTACCAGCGTCTTGCCCAACAAGCAGACGCTTTAATGGCTGAAGAAAACAATTTAATTGCCAATCTAGCTAACCTCAGTGCTTTATTATTCATGGAACTAGAAGATATTAACTGGGCTGGTTTTTATCTCTGCGAGAATGACGAATTGGTATTAGGCCCTTTCCAAGGCCTACCTGCTTGTATTCGCATTCCTATCGGTAGAGGCGTTTGTGGTACCGCTGCGAGCACATTACAGTCGCAACTGGTCACCGATGTACATGACTTCCCTGGTCACATTGCTTGCGATGCCGCGAGTAATTCAGAGATCGTCATACCAATCGTGGTGAACAATAAATTAATCGGGGTATTGGATATCGACAGCCCGAGCATTGGCCGTTTCAAACAAGATGATTTAGACGGCGCTGAATTATTGGTAAGCCAACTCGTGCAGCGTTTAACAGCCTAAGCATTTAGTTATTGAGCAAGCTGTTATAGCACCTCTTAATAACTATAAGGCCTGTAGCTGCAAAGCGCAGGCCTTTGTGATCATGGCGACTCGACGCCCTAAGTATTTAGCGGTATCCAAATCACTGCGGTGAACTTCCCCTTCCGGATTATGCCCAACCACACCTAACTGACAGCCCAGACGATTTAAGCCGACGCTATTATAACCACCTGCAATATCAAGACCGACCCATAACATGCCTTGCTGACTGGCTAGCGTTGCCATATATTGAATGGTATTGGCTTGATCACCATTGAGACAACTGCCAACAGTAAAGCCAGCTGAAAATTTATTGCGCCATTGTTGCCTATCCCAACGCTCACTTGTCGCATCCGCAAATGCTTTAAACTGGCCAGAAACGCCGCCCATATAGGTTGGAGATCCAAAAACGATTGCGTCGGTATTATCCAGCAAGCACATGAATTCATCATTATCAAAACGGCCTTCAAACATGTCCCAAGGCTGTATTTGGCATTCTATAACCTTCACATCTTCAACCGTACTGATACCTGAGATCACTTCACGCGCCAGCGCTTGAGTTGACCCCGACTCCGAAAAATACACAACTGCAACTATGGTCAACTAAAACCTCTCACACTATCCATATTGGTTCATTCACATCCCTATTCATAAGACTCAAATAGTAGCAGTCTTTACATAAAAGTAGATACCTTAACGTAAAGAATATGCCTTAATCATCACTGAAACTATACATTCCTTGATTTGTAGGCATAAAAAAAGGCCTGTTAAAACAGACCTTTTTATCAATAATAATCGAAACTATTATTTTTTGCTCTTATAATGCGACATCATACGACGACGTTTTTTCTGTTGCGATAATGACAAGTTATTTTTCTTATCTGCAAACGGGTTTTCACCGTCACGGAATTCAACTTTAATCGGCGTACCCATGATTTTCAATGAACGACGGAAATAGTTGATCAAGTAACGACGGTACGAATCCGATAATTTAGATACTTGATTACCATGCACAACGATAAGCGGTGGATTGTAGCCACCCGCATGCGCGTAACGTAGCTTAACACGACGGCCAGCATGCATTGGCGGTTGATGATCGTCAACAGCCATACGAACGATACGCGTTAGCATAGACGTTGATACACGCTTAGTAGATGAATCAAATGCTTCTGTAATTGATTCAAATAGGTTACCAACACCAGTACCGTGTAATGCAGAGATAAAGTGAATACGTGCGAAGTCAATAAAGCCTAAGCGACGGTCTAATTCAGATTTGATGCGATCTTTCACATCTGTATCTAAACCATCCCACTTGTTCACTGCAATGACAATTGAACGGCCAGAGTTAATCGCAAAACCTAATAATGTTAGATCTTGTGCTGTCACACCAACGCGTGCATCAAATACCATTAATACTACGTTAGCATCATCGATTGCTTGTAATGCTTTAACGATTGAGAATTTCTCAACAGCTTCATTAATGTTTTTACGGCGACGTACACCAGCAGTATCGATAAGCATGTAGTTACGACCATCACGCTCCATCGGAATGTAGATACTGTCACGCGTCGTACCAGGCATGTCATAAACAACAACACGCTCTTCACCTAAAATACGGTTAACTAGCGTTGATTTACCCACGTTAGGGCAACCAATCATCGCCAGTTTAATTGGCAAGCTTGCATAATCTTCGTCGCGTTTCTCTTCTTCCTCTTCAGGTAATAATTCACCATCAAGGAAAGGGTCTGCGTCAGAGAATTCTTCCTCTTCTTCAGGGTTAGCAACTTCAACGTGTGCTAACGCTTCTTCAATAAGGATGTTAGTACCACGTCCTTGCGATGCAGCAATTTGGTAAATATCACCAAGTGCAAGCGCATAGAATTCAGCAACAGCAACATCGCCATCTAGGCCATCTGTTTTATTCGCAACAAGGAATACTTTCTTCTGTTGTTTACGTAAATGTTGCGCAATTGCTTGGTCAGCAACAGTTAAGCCTGCACGAGCATCTACTAAAAATAATACGGCATCAGCTTCTTCAATCGCAAGTAACGACTGATCAGCCATTTTTGCATCAATCCCTTCTTCATCACCATTGATACCGCCAGTATCAACCACAATGAACTCACGACCAGCTAAGTTAGCTTGTCCATATTTTCGGTCACGAGTTAACCCAGGGAAATCGGCAACAAGTGCGTCCCGGGTACGAGTTAAGCGGTTGAACAATGTTGATTTACCAACATTTGGGCGTCCAACCAATGCAATTACAGGGGTCATAGTTAACCTCAGCCTCAATACGGCTCTAGTAAAATAAAGTCACTTATTTAAAAGGACAAAATGCGCCTCTCGGCGCAATAAATTAGGTTGATGGTATTCTATCTAGTAAGTTAAATTGGTTTCTTTATAGCTACCAAATCACCGCTACGGCTTTGAACATAGAGATATTCATCTGCGTTCAATGCTTTAGAAAATAGTCCATCACTATCAATTAACTGTTGTGCTACTAACTTGCCAGTCTTACGATCTAACCAGTGTAAGTAGCCTTCCTTGTCGCCGACAACAATATTGTCGCCCGAGACAACCGGTGCTGTTACACCGCGTAATGCTAAACGATTCTGTGACCACAAGGTCAAACCATTACGACGGTCTATTGCGTGAATACGACCTTCAGTATCGGTTAAAAATAGTTCGAATCCAGCGACGGTAAGATCTTTTACTGACGCGTAAGCGCGTTTCCAAAGAACTTTACCAGAGCGCAATTCAACAGCCATCAGTTCACCGTTAAACGCAGAAGTGTATACCTCTGTGCCACGTGCGACTGCTTGACCATTCACATCAACCAAACGGTCAATATCATTTGCGCCTTTTGGCTTCGCAACATTCACTTCCCAGATCAATCGACCATTAGCAAGAAATACTGCGGCTAGTTTACCATCACTGCGACCATAAATCGCTGCTCCATTGGTGGTGATTGGCGAATTATTACCACGTAAGGTCAAAGCTGGTAATTCTGAGCTTTGGATCCAGCGCTGTTCACCCGTCTGAACATCAAAACCCACTAAGCTACCGCTACTCGTTTGGATGATAACTAAGCCTTCATCCACCACAGGGCTAGCAATCACTTCACCATCAGTATCAACCTGCCAGATAACCTCGCCAGTATTGTCGTTCAATGCAAATAATACTGCATTTTCACTACCAACAAATACCATGCCATAACCAGCAGCAATGCCGCCTGACAGTAATGCACCATCACTGTCATCAAAACGGTTAAAGACGGCTTGATCCGCTAAATCTTGTTTCCAAATAACATCACCAGAAATAGGGTCTAAGGCTTTAACAACACCAGAGCGACTAGCAGCAAAAAGTTGATCATTTGCAAGTAAAGTTCGAGTCTGTGAATAATATTCACCGACACCAGAACCTATGCTTTTACGCCATTCAACTTCAGGCGTAAATTCAGCTTGGATTTCAGGTAAGGGTGAATACACATCCTCATCATCACTAAATAAAGAGCAACCTTGTAAAAAAACTGAAAGAACAGCTGCAGCAGTCAGTGTTCTCAGTTTATTGCTCATTCAACTCTCCCGCGATTGCAGCATCCAGATCATCAGCAACATCAACAACAGCAAGGTCATCAAGTTTTAATTGTAGTAGTTGTGTATTTGCACCAATACCCGCTAACGCAGTTTCATACGCACTACGCGCCGCATTTAAATCACCTTGCTGCACATAAATATCACCTTGAACTTCTGCTTTTTTACTCGCAAATGTATCTAGTGTTATTTTTTCTAGTGTTGCAAGTGCATCATCAAAGTTAGCTAACTGTGCTTGAACACGTGCTAAACGCAATTTAGCAATCGGCAAGATACTTGCTTGATTACTGTTTGTCGCTACCCAGCTAAGTTGTGTTTCAGCCTCTGCAAAGTCTTGTTTTTTCACCGCTTCAGCGGCTAGTTGTAATGCTGTTAATGTTGCATAAGCATTACCACTATTGGCATCGATGAATGTTTGAGTTGTCGCTTTCGCTGCAAGTCCATTTTCAGATAATTCAGTAACAACAGTATCGTAAGCTGCAGATAGCTCTTCTTGCGATGTTAACTGGCTTGCGTTGTAATAACGGAAACCAACTAAGCCTGCTAGGCCTAATACAGTGCCAAAAATAACCGCATTACCATTGGATTTCCACCATGATTTCAGCGCTTCAACTTGTTGTTCTTCAGTAGCGTAACCTTCCACGTCTCACCCTTAATTGTTTAAACTCGATTAAACAGTATTGCTCATTCTTGGCATTTACTTGCTTAAAAGCGTTGTTAATTTGTTGACTAACTCTGTGACTGCGATAGTTTGCTGATCTGTTTTACCAGTCAGATCTTTCACCGTTACTTGTTTATTCTCAATTTCGTCACCACCCAAAATAAGTGCTACTTTAGCGCCATTTTGATCAGCTCGTTTTAGTTGTTTCTTAAAGTTACCGCCGCCGTTATGCATCATCACTTTCGCAGATGGCATTTGATCGCGTAACTGTTCAGCTAATAACATACCGTGTACATCAGCGCCTTCGCCTAGTGCTGCGATATAAACATCAACAGCGCCAGCGATATCTGCTGTTAGCTCTAATGTTTCTAATAATAATACTAAACGTTCGATGCCCAGTGCAAAACCAACAGCAGGTGTCGCTTTGCCACCCAATTGTTCTACTAAACCGTCATAACGCCCACCACCACACACAGTACCTTGTGCGCCGAGGCTTTCAGTAACCCACTCAAATACAGTGTAGTTATAATAATCAAGACCACGTACTAAACGATCATTAATCTGATATTTAACGCCAGCGCTATCTAACATCTTACATAGACCATCAAAATGCGCTTTAGTTTCTTCACCGTAGTAATCAGCTAAGCTTGGTGCATCTGTAAGTAGTGCCTGTACGTTTGGATTCTTGCTATCTAGTACACGTAATGGATTTGTGTACATACGACGTTGACTTTCTTCATCAAGATCTTCTTTAAAGCCTTCTAAAAACGCAATTAACGCTTCTTTATGGGCAATACGTTCTTCTGAAGAACCCAGTGAGTTCAGCTGTAATGTCACGTGCTGCTCAATACCAAGTAGTCTCCACAGACGCGCTGTTAATAAAATAACTTCAGCGTCGGTATCGGCACCTTTCAAACCAAAGATTTCCACACCGAATTGGTGGAATTGACGGTAACGACCTTTTTGTGGGCGTTCGTGACGGAACATAGGACCTATGTACCACATACGACGCTCTTGGTTATACAACAAACCATTTTGAATACCAGCACGTACTGTTGATGCAGTGCCTTCAGGGCGTAATGTCAGGCTGTCACCGTTACGGTCATCAAACGTGTACATTTCTTTTTCAACAACGTCTGTTACTTCACCGATCGCGCGCTTAAATAAATGCGTAGATTCAACGATTGGCATACGGATTTCAGAGTAGCCATAGGCTGCAACAGTATCACGTAATACTGATTCTACTTTTTGCCATACCGGCGTTTGTTCTGGTAAGCAATCATTCATGCCACGAATTGCTTGGATTGGTTTAGCCACGGTCACTCTCGAAAATTAAAAAAGACATATAACCCCAGATTATAAGGAGTTTCTACGTCGAGGTAAAATATTCAAAGGTGTTAGTCGGATATTTATCCTCATTTCAACACCTTTACGGTAAAATTACGCTTAAGCGTCAGTTACGATGATATTTTCAGGGTCCATCATCGCTGCTTTTGCACGAATTTTAGCCTCTAACTGATCTATCATGTCATTATTATCAAAACGTTCTTTCTGACGTTTGCCATCCAGGTAATAGCCACTCTTATTACTACCGCCCGTCACGCCAATTTGCGCAGCTTCCGCTTCGCCTGGACCATTTACAACACAACCGATGATAGACACATCCATTGGTATAATAATGTCTTCTAAACGCTCTTCTAACGCGTTGACTGTACTGATCACATCAAATTCTTGACGTGAGCATGTTGGGCAAGCAATAAAGTTAATACCACGGCTACGAATACGTAATGATTTTAAAATATCAAAACCAACACGCACTTCTTCAACGGGATCTGCCGCCAATGAAATACGCAATGTGTCACCGATACCTTCAGCAAGTAACATACCTAAACCAACAGATGATTTAACGGCACCACTTCTGAAACCACCCGCTTCCGTAATACCTAAATGCAACGGCTGTTCAATCTGCTTAGCTAATTGACGATACGATTCAACCGCTAGAAATACATCCGATGCTTTTACGCTGACTTTGAATTGGTCGAAGTTCAGACGCTGTAAAATATCAACATGACGCATTGCCGATTCGACAAGTGCTGCCGGTGTTGGTTCACCGTATTTCTCTTGGATTTCACGCTCTAATGAACCACCGTTCACACCGATACGGATCGGAATATTCATGTCTTTTGCGCAATCAACCACTGAACGAATACGGCTTTCATTACCGATATTACCAGGGTTGATACGTAAGCAGTCCACACCGTACTCTGCCACTTTAAGGGCGATACGGTAATCAAAATGGATATCAGCAACCAGGGGGACATCGACTTGCTGTTTAATTAGTTTGAATGCTTCTGCCGCATCCATTGTCGGTACAGAGACACGGACAATATCAGCACCTACAGCTTCTAATGCTTTAATCTGTGCAACGGTTGCTGCAACATCCGTCGTCAAGGTATTTGTCATCGACTGTACTGCAATCGGGGCATTGCCACCGACAGGTACATTACCAACCATGATCTGTTTTGATTGGCGGCGAATAATTGGACTTTCCTGATGCATATTTATAACTCGTTAATTAAGCTTTAAAAGGTAATTTAAATTTAGCAAGACGACCTTGTTTAAAGGTTGATAAATCCACGGGATCACCGGCATAACTCAATGTTACTTGCTCTGGTGCGCCGAGTTTGATTGATAGTGGTGCTAAACCTTGTAATTCAATTGTCTGACCGGCTTTTCTTACACCTGTCGATAATGTTTTACCGTTACTGTCTTTTATTTGGATCCAACAATCACCCGCAAATGTCAGTACCAGCGAAGGTTCAATCACCACGGACTTAGTATCTACCACCTTAGTCACTGTATTGCTAGCAACAGGAGCTACTGCTGGTTGCTTTACAGCAATCGTTTGTGCTTGGACTGCTGACGGGCTTGCTATAGTCGTAGTCGCTGTTTGCTCAGGCGCCGTAATAGCAGGGATCACTTCGTCATTCGCCATATCTTCATTCGTCACCTCGTCATTTTCGAGTGCAATTTCAGGTGCAGTGACAACGATTTCAGGTACTACGGCAAGTTCAACAACAGGCGTTGCGTTAGATTCTGGCACGACAATCTCAATGTCATTACCACGTAATCCCCAAATTAAAAAGACAATCAGCATAAAACCAATAATACCGTAGCTGACCAGCATTAGACGATTATCATTCGCTTCTAATTTAGTTCGACGAGAAAAGCTTTGTAGTTCAGCTTTATCTTCACATGCGGCGTTTTGGCTATCGTAAGCACAAAGCACATCATCTTCAGCAATATTTAAATAGCGGGCATAACAGCGGATGTAACCACGCATGAAGGTTTGGGAAATATCTTTATCAATAACACTTTCTTCAATGTTGTTAATAACAGATTTTTTTAAATTAATATTGTCACTGACTTGCTGCACGCTGATATCTAACGCAATACGCGCATCTCGCAATATCTGACCAGCAGTTATCACATCAATATCATCTTGCTTCTCAGCTTCTTTTGAAGTTTCTAAATCAATAGTCATTTGTAATATATTTTTGTGTTTGGATCGCTAACGGAAATTGAGCTAATAATTGACGACTGTATACTTCAGCGACAGCTGAACTATTCTGTTTATCGGCAATTTTAAAACCCAACCAAAGACTGCGTGCGGTTGCCTTACTGGCAGATTCATATTTCGTTAATTGCTGTTTAGCCACTGCGAAATCGGCCAAAATATAGTTTAATTCAGCAATAGATAACCGTACGTCTAAGTTTTGCGGTGCATACGCGAGAGATGATTGTAAATAGGTTAGCGCTTGTACACGGTCACCATTTTCAAGCGCGCATCGACCGGCATTTTCATAACTATTCGCAATTTGATTATAACTTGGGGTAGCGATGGCAGCTAAAAATTCTGTTTCAGCCTCATCAAACCGTGCTCTTCCACACAGGAATACACCAAAGTTATTATGTATATTACCATCATTCGGCGCAAGGTCGAGCGCATATAAATAAGCGGTCTCTGCTTGCTTATGTTCTTTTACCTTCTGATAGTAATATGCATAGGCTAAATAAATATCCGCATCATCCGGTGTATAATGAACGGCTTTATCAAGATTAATTTTCGCCTCTTGATAGTTTTCAATTTCAATATACTTGAGCGCTAAGGTCAGACGACTTCGGGCCGCTGCATTTTTATCGACGGAATTGTCACTCAAACCAGTACTGGTTTCGATGTAACTCTGTGAGCTACATCCTGCCAGTGCAGCTATCATCAATCCAACTACAGCGAAACGTTTCATGCCTAAATCCATCTAGTCAAAAGTATTAATCAGCCATTTTGACTGAAATCTCTTCACCTTGCATCCGTTTTTTTAATGTTCTCTTCGTTCTGTCGATTACATCACCCGCTAATTGACCGCAAGCAGCATCAATATCATCACCACGAGTCTTACGAATCGTCACTGTATTTGAGTACGTCATCAACACTTTATTAAAGCGATCGATACGGCTATTACTTGGCTTACCATAGTCACTACCCGGAAATGGGTTGAATGGGATCAGGTTAATTTTACACGGTGTATCTTTCAATAATTCAGCTAATTCGTGTGCTTGGTCTGTCGAATCATTCACATGATCAAGTAGTACATACTCAATTGTTACTTTCTGACGATTGGCATTTGATTTACTGATGTAGCTCTTAACAGAAGCAAGTAACGTTTCAATGTTATACTTTTTATTGATTGGTACTAGTTCGTTACGTAATTCATCATTTGGCGCGTGCAGTGATACAGCTAACGCAACATCAATTACATCGCCTAATTTATCTAGTGCAGGAACAACACCAGAAGTAGATACCGTTACACGACGTTTTGATAAGCCAAAACCATAATCATCTAACATCAAGTTCAATGCAGGTACTAGGTTGGTCATGTTAAGTAGTGGTTCGCCCATACCCATCATCACCACGTTCGTGATTGCACGTTTCTTATTGTTAAAGCCAATCACTTGCGTAGCACGCCATACTTGACCAATGATTTCAGAAACACGTAAGTTACGGTTAAAACCTTGCTGAGCAGTTGAGCAGAAAGTACATTCTAGTGCACAGCCTACTTGTGACGATACACACAGTGTCGCACGATCACCATCAGGAATATAAACTGTTTCATATTCTTGGCCATCAACTTTTAATGCCCATTTAATGGTGCCATCTTCACTACGCTGTTCTTGGCTAATTTCAGGCGCTTCAATAACAGTGTCGCGTAATAATTTTTCACGTAACTTTTTATTCAAGTTAGTCATTTCATTAATGTCGTCACAACCTTCATGATAAATCCATTTCATTACTTGATCAGCACGGAATGGTTTTTCACCAATGTCAGAAAAATATTGGCGCATAGCGTTGCGATCAAAGTCTAATAGATTTATTTTTTTATTACTCATGAAGTGAGCCTCTATAATGTATTTTATTCGGTTTGAAACAATTTAAGACTCAATTTTAAACAATATTTAAGAATACTGGGATAAAAAAGACGATGCTAAAATTGAGGTTTCAGGGCGCGGGATTGTACAAAGTTTAACGCCTAGACGCTAGCGCATTGGCCGAATTAAACAAAATAATTTATTCACTGTTAGTTTAAATAACCAAGAATAGGAATAGATAACAAATAATTAAGGCTAAAAATCAGCTATAAAGGCGATAGGGATAATCAGAAAGGTTGGATACGTGGGAATTGAAGTTGAAATAAGGTCATAAAACCGGGCAATAAATCAGTCACATATCACTATGCAATTGCTTTACAACCCGTTTAGCTAGTTGATTAACGAGCACATACTTCATTTTCAGTAAAGAAGTAAGCGATTTCACGTGCAGCTGATTCTTCACTATCAGAACCGTGTACCGCATTAAAACGCATGCTTTCAGCATAATCACAACGTAGTGTGCCCGCAGCTGCATTTTCTGGGTTCGTAGTACCCATTAATTCACGATAGTAAGTGATTGCATTTTCACCTTCTAATACTTGTACCATGATAGGGCCAGAGGTCATGAATTCCATCAAAGGTTCGAAAAATACTTTGCCTTCATGTTCAGCATAAAAACCTTCAGCTTGTTCGCGAGTTAGGTGTAACATTTTTGCACCTACAACGCTTAAACCACAAGCTTCAATACGTGAGTAAATAGCACCAATTAAATTTTTTCTTACTGCATCAGGCTTAACAATAGAAAAAGTGCGTTGAATCGCCATAATTTTTAACCTTAATTTGAGAAGTTGACTATTTAAATCTGACGTTCAGCTCTGAAAGTCAGTCGGATAACCTTCAAAAATAAAGGTTATCCTATTAACATCGACTTTAATTGCATTACAATTTTTAAACAAGTGTTAATCGCGAAACAACTATTAAATACTGCGTAATGCGAGCCCTATCCGCCCCAAACCCAGCACATAATCTAATTGATTAAATATCAAACTATTTATCCAAAGAATTAAGGTCTAAATCTATCATATTATCTAGGCCATCACTGACATCTATCGGCTCTCCAATACCAAGATCAGCATCCATTTTATTCGCAATTACCTTTTCAAATTTGCGTTTCTGCCAAAACTTAATACCGAACAATACCGCTACAGCTAAAACTAATAAGAAAACTAAACCACCAACGACCCACAACAATAAATTCCAATCACTCTCCGTGTCTTCAACCAAATCAACCAATACTTCAGTCGGTTCAGCCTGAGACGCCGTTAGCGCGACTAACAATGCACTATCAATTACAATCGGCTTAGGTATAACAAAAGCTTCAGAAGGCATATTAACGGTGATTTCACGCCCCGTTTTCGTTGTGGCGTACAAGACTAAATCGATACTGTAACTCCCCACTTGCTCAGGTCGTGCGAATGTATGGATTTGCTCTGTCATGTCCGCTTCAGCATAGATAATAAAGTCCTCACTCTGACCACGATTAACAGACGTTATACGTCCTTTAATCACAATGCTTTCAGGCTTTAATTCATCAATATCATAAATCAACTTCAACTGTGGGTCTGCATCCACCAGCAAAGGCAACATTTGGGTCTTGATTGGTTTTGGAAACAGGATCACATCTTGATTAAAACTGCGAGTAAATGCATTATTTTTTACCGCGACTTCAAATCGATATTTACCAGTGGCAAGGTCGAGCTGTAAAAATGCAGTGAAAATACCATCTTCAGGTACCTCATCGTAGAACACACCTTTGTCATTAAACTTAGCGAGTTCTTGCGACGTAAAATTAAAATTTTCATCTTCAACGCGGTTATAGCCATAGGCGGTCACCATCAGTTCCGTATCCCGTAGGTACGTTTCGTTGAGGCGTTTTTGCAAATGGAAGAGCTCACCGGTAATTTTTAAACGCTCGCCACTGTAAAGTTGGATAGGTAAGCGTTTGACTTGTAACTGTACATTTGACAACAGCTGGATACGATTATTACCTTGGATCTTACCTAATGCTTGCCAAGGTCCCGCCATCGGATTTTCAATCGTAATAATGTCATTTTCTTCGCCCTCAATCCAATGAACGTGATCGGATTTATCCCAAATATACACTTTTTTGCCATCTGGACGTACTAGAATAACGGCTTTAGAAAAACGTTCGCGCGCAATAATAAAGGTGATTTTCTTAACACCATAGTCAACCCGAAAACGATTATCCAGCAACTTAATATCACTGGTCTGATAAACGTTTTCCTGATAAACGCTTTTTTCGGATGCAAAGGTACTAAGGCTAACGGCGGTAAGTAACGCCATCAACAACCAAATATTACGCATATTTTTCCTTACTTTAATGTATTGTCCATAACGCATCACCGACGATGCCAAGTCTTTCATCATGTGCTTTCAACTCATCGTCTGTCGCCTGCACCACTTTCAATGGTACTCGGGTTGCCGCTAAACGGCGAATACCACTACCTTGTGCGCCCGCGCTATCTTGCGATAAATTCAACTTAGTTTGGCCACCTGTCATAAACAGATAAACGTCCGCTAAAATCTCCGCATCCAGTAATGCTCCATGGAGAGTACGGTGCGAGTTATCAATACCATAACGGGTACATAACACGTCTAAGTTGTTTCGTTTTCCTGGGAAAAGTTTCTTCGCGATAGCTAATGTATCGGTAATCTTACAAATTTCTTTAGTTTCAGGTAGGCCTTTATTTAACAATCTAAATTCGTGATCAAGGAAGTTAATATCGAACGAGGCGTTGTGTGCCACCAACTCAGCACCATCAATAAACGCGATAAATTCATCTGCGATAGCTGAAAAGCTAGGCTTGTCTTGTAGATATTCATCGGTAATACCGTGTACCGCGATCGCTTCAGGGTCAACCAAGCGGTCAGGCTTGATATAGACATGATAAGTACGGCCAGTAGGACGGCGATTGATCAACTCAATACAACCAATTTCAATCACGCGATGGCCAATGTGTACACCACCTGCGCCCATATTCATACCCGTTGTTTCGGTATCAAAAACGATTACACGACCTGCGCCCTGTATTAACTCTGCATTATCCAACGACATAAATTTCACCACTTCAATTAAACTGTGGCTATTCTAATATGAATTGCTATTCGATTCACCTGATAACAGTCGTAAATTAGGCTGAGAAAGGTGAATGGTCGGCAAAACACCGCATGACCAAAACTAAGATGACTTATGCGGTAACTTCTGAGTCGCCCCAGCGGGGATGAAACGACGGTTAGCACGACTGACCTGCCACCAATTTTTAACGGGAGAGATCGGCGCTCGACGTTTACGAGCAACAATAAAATAGACTGATAAAAATGAAGGGAAGTGCATCTGACCTATGCTTTCAGACCACCAGGTCAATGGTTTCTTGCCTAGAAAAGAAGTAAAAGCAAAACGGTCATCTTGAATTATTTCAAAACCAAGCAGCTCAAGCCAATCCTTAATCCGTGCAGGCGTAAACATTCTTCCCGACCAAGGTGGGTGGTTACGTTTCACCCCAAATAATTTAACCAAACCACACAATGACAATGGATTATAGCCACTCAATATTAAGTAACCATCTCCGGTTAGCACGCGCTCTACCTCACGCAATACTTGATGAGGATCTGCAGAGAAATCCAATGACTGCGTCAATATGCACGCATCAATACAATTTTCCTGAAAAGGTAAATGAGCGGGATCAATGAATACCCCCCCCATCCCTAACTCAGAGGTCGCGGTTACCTGATGTTGTATACTGCTACCAAAACAATTAAGCTCACCACTTAACGAACCTAATTTTAGTAAATGATAACCAAAAATCTTTGGACTCCAGACATCAAGACGCGCCTGAATTTGGCTCGCTAGCCATTCACCCATTGGAAGGTCATCCCAAGAATGGGGGATTTTGATTTCATGCTTATGGTGTGCAGGTTTTATTAACACGACGATATCCGCTAAAATTTTGTTTTATATGTAATTAAAGATAATCCCATAAAGAGAGCTATGCAATGATTGAAGTCATTTCTATCCCTACATTTAACGACAATTATGTTTGGTTGATCAAAAATACTGAAAATAATCACTGCTGTATCGTTGATCCAGGTCAAGCCAAACCCGTACTACAAGTCATTGAACAGCAAGGTTTAATTCTCGACGCAATTTTAATTACCCATCATCACTATGACCATATTGATGGTATTAGTGACATTCTTAGCGCATGTGCAAATCCAGTACAGATTTATTCTTCAATTACATTAGATGTTGCTGCACCAGTCACCTTAGTAACAGAAAAGACTCAACTTAACCTACTCGATAACAACCTTGTATTGACCGTCATGGCAAGCCCCGGTCATAAGCGTGAACACGTTGTGTACTACAATCAAACCATGCTGTTCTCTGGCGATACGCTATTCTCCGGTGGTTGTGGTCGTATCCTTGATGGTAGCGCGACAGAACTGTTTTCGTCATTACAGCGCATTAAAGCCTTAGATGAAAATACTTTAGTCTATCCTGCTCACGAATATACCCAAGCAAACTTAATGTTTTGCTATGCCGTAGAACCACAGAACAGCGCCCTTAAAAAGCATATCGAGCATACCGCAAAACGCCGTCAACGCGGTCTACCAACAGTGCCTAACAGCCTGAAAAACGAAAAGGAAATCAATGTTTTCTTACGTACTAACGAAGCCACAGTCAGTATGGCGATGGAACATAAGCTACTTGATATTCTAACCAGCGAACAAGCCGTATTCACTGCATTAAGAGCCTGGAAAGACCATTTTTAATACAACAAATACGCTAAACGGCATCAATGATAAACTTGCTTTGTCTGTTATTGCCGATTAGCATAGCCCTATTTTTCACTAATATAAGATGTATATGAAATTTAAATTATCCATTCCGGTATTAATATTACTGACCGGGTGTCAAATGACGCCAGAAGATCGCAGTAACGATGTGCAAACTACTATAACGCCTGTCGTGGCCCCTTCTGCAAAAGCCAGCAATAAAGACAGCGGTTTAGATAGTGCTACAGAAGAAAAGATCGCCAAACTCATTGTTACCGAAGACGTTACAGTCGAGCCAATTGACAATGTTTGGGTACGCATTGCAGAACAAATGACGATCCCGATCCCTGATAATGCCCGTATTGCCAAGCACCGTAAGTGGTTTTTGGAGCATCCGCAGCATTTAATCACGGTATCTAAACGCGCCGAACCCTTTTTATATCTTATTGTTGAAGAACTCGAACGCCGTAACTTACCATTAGAACTCGCGCTACTGCCCGTAGTAGAAAGTGCCTTTGACCCCTTTGCTTACTCACATGGCAGTGCATCGGGTATGTGGCAGTTTGTGCCAGGTACAGCAACCCAATACGGTCTAGAACAAAACTGGTGGTACGATGGTCGTCGTGACGTACTCGCATCGACAAGTGCTGCGCTCACCTATATGGAATACCTCAACCGTCGTTTCGATGGTGATTGGCTACACGCCCTTGCTTCATATAACTCTGGGCAAGGTCGCGTTGGTCGTTCGATTAAACGTAACAAACAAGCTGGCTTAGCGACAGATTTCTGGTCGTTATCACTACCAAAAGAAACAGAAGCATACGTGCCGAAGTTATTAGCCCTTGCTGATATTTTACAAAATGCTGAAAAGTATAATTTAACGCTACCTATGATTGAGAACGAACCAGCAATCCAGCAAGTTGACGTTGATAGCCAAATTGATTTAGCCCTTGCCGCAGACTTAGCGGGGATGGATGTTGCTGAACTACAACGTCTTAATCCGGGGTTTAACCAGTGGGCAACAGCGCCTGATGGGCCGCATACATTATTAATCCCGAACGAGAATGTTGATAAATTCGAAACGGCATTAGCAAAAACGGATGCGAGAGGGCGTTTAAATTGGGTGCGTTATAAAGTTAAATCTGGTGATAGCCTAGGTGAAATTGCTCAGAACTATAATACTTCCAGTAAGATCATTGCCTCGGTGAACAACCTAGACAGCAGCATGATCAAAATTGGCCAAGCGTTATTGATCCCAATGGCCGCTAAAGACCTCGATTATTATAAGTTTAGCGAATCATCACGTATCAGCCGCCGCCAAGATAAACCTGCCGGCCGTTTTAAAATAGTACATAAAGTACAGTCCGGTGATAACTTATGGGATCTTTCAAGATCTTACAAAGTTAACTACAAAAATCTCGCGAAATGGAACAATATCGCGCCTAAGGACGCCTTAAAAATCAATCAGAAGCTGGTCGTTTGGCAAGGTAAGAAACAAGGTAGTGCTAACGGTAAAGGCATTATGCGTAATATTACCTACAAAGTTCGCCAAGGTGATTCATTGGCACGTATTGCCGATAAATTTAACGTAAAGGTAAAAGACGTTATAAGATGGAATGGACTGGCTAATCAGAAGTATATTCAACCAGGACAAGCACTACGTCTTTATGTCGATGTAACGAAGGTGAATACATAGTCGACTCGCTGATAAGCTATGTACTCGTCCTACATACAACACGAATAGCGGTATAATAAGATGACATAAAAATGGCTTACACTAAGGTTTACCCCTTAACTGTAAGCCATTTTTTTATGCTTAATTTTTTATGTTTAACATCTATTATTTAATATGGATAGTTTAATGCAGCCTAATAGCAGCAATTAAAACAGGTATTATAAACCCAGCATGTCATCTTTTAGATCGTCATCAGCAGGATTGTCACCTAACCAAATAGACAGTACAGCCTGACGGAAAACATCGTTATCAATCGTCGATAACTTTTCATTATTCTTATACGTTACCAGACCTTTACCTGGTGTACTCACTAGCGTAAATTGATCGCCCTTAGCAATTTCAGCACTAAACACACCAATAAACTCTGCGATTTCAGCAGAGATAGCCGCTGTATTACCTGCAGTCGCACCGTCAAAACCTTCGTTAATCGCCGTTACCATTTTCTCTGAAGTGATAAGACCTGAAATGATGTTAAGGCGGATAGCGCTTACATCTTGGCTTGCGATTACATTCTTATCTGCCGCTTGTGTAAATAGCGAACCAACATACAGATCAATGAAGAATTTACTACGAACACCTGCGCCTTGATAATTAAGTGATGTGCCTTCTACAGATACATTATCTGGAATTGAAACGCCAGACACTTCCTGTGCCGCATTAACAGAGAAACTTAATAGCATTGCAGAAGCGAGAGTTGCTAATTTATTCATGACTTGATCCTAGTATGAGTCGGTATGAAAGGTAATTTAACCACAAAGAGTGTAGAGCTAAAACTCTAACCCTAGGGATTAAGCGAATTTAATACAATTTCATTACGACGTAATTAATACCTAATAAAAAAGCCACTCATTACGAAAATGAGTGGCTTTTTCTAATTTTAAAAGACTAATTTAAGTGCTTTTAAACTGTATTTATGTCGGTTTTTTTAATAGCTGAATGCTATTTTTTAAACTTAGAGTTCCAAATTTCACTGTTAATCTTTTTATCGATTTCAGGGAATTCAGCACTATCAAATGTAGGCGTTTTACCTGCAGCTAATTGTTTGTTGTAATCTTTAGCAACGATAATGACATATTTCGATAGCATCAAGATCGCAATGATATTAACCAGAGCCATAAGACCCATTGACGCATCTGCCATGTTCCAAATCAGATCCGATTTCGCCACCGCACCAAACATAACCATACCTAATACCGCAGCACGGAAGATCCACACCATTACTTTTGAATCACGGTTTAAAAATAAGATACTGGTTTCTGCATATGAGTAGTTCGCTACGATTGACGTAAATGCGAAGAACAAAATAGCAATAGCAACAAAAGTACCACCCCAATCGCCAACATGAGATGACAATGCATGTTGTGTTAATTCAATACCACCAACACCCGATGTATCACCAAGATCAGACAGTAAGATAATCGATGCCGTTGCTGTACAGATAACGATAGTATCAATGAACACACCTAGCATTTGCACATAACCTTGTGATGCAGGGTGATTAGGGAATGGAGCCGCGCTTGCAGCTGCATTTGGTGCACTACCCATACCCGCTTCATTCGAGAATAAACCACGTTTAATACCTTGCATCATAGCAACACCAAGTGCGCCACCCGCAGCTTCATCTAAGCCGAATGCAGATTTAATGATTAATTCAAATACCGCAGGCAATTCAGAAATGTTCATTGCAACAACAACAAACGCAATCAAGATATAAGCTAATGCCATAAATGGCACCACGATCTCAGCAAATGCACCAATCACACGTAGACCACCGAAGATGATCACACTCGTGAATACCACTAATACAATACCAACGATCGTTTTATCAAAGCCAAACGCGTTATGCATAGAGTTAGCAATCGCATCAGACTGCACGGCATTAAATACTAAACCAAATGCAACGATTAGACAGATTGAAAATACAACACCCATCCAACGACGGCCTAAGCCTTTTTCCATGTAGTAAGCTGGGCCACCACGGAAGTTGCCATCAGTATCTTTGGTTTTAAATAATTGTGCTAATGAACTTTCAGCAAAGCTCGTCGCCATACCGATAACAGCAATTAGCCACATCCAGAATACAGCACCAGGGCCACCAGCGGTAATTGCAACAGCAACACCTGCAAGGTTACCCGTACCAACACGCGCAGCTAAACTTGTGCATAGCGCTTGAAATGATGAAACACCTTCGTTACTGCTTTTACGGCTACCAGCAATAACAGAGAACATATGAGTAAAGTGGCGGAACTGGATAAAACCTAATTTTATGGTAAAATACAAACCTGTGCCGATAAGTAGGTAAACCAGTACAGAGCCCCACAACAAGCCATTTATAAAGTCGATAACTTCCGTCATATTTTCCCTTCCAAACTGTTATTAAAATCTATAGATAGTAGTGTAAATAACACCACTAACTAAACATGGCGCGGAATATAACATAAAAAACCAATATATTGTTAATAAACAGGCGTTAAAATTACCGAAGTCGCAATCGCTACCCTTAGGGGATATATACATATCAAATTTAAACCGCATTTTAGATAAAGTATTTTATACCCCTTCCATTCTAGGTCTATTTTCGTGATCTGACACTCAAATACATAGCAAAGTATGACAATGAACATTAAAAGAATGGTATAGAGAAGGGGTAACTATCATTACAAAGGTGATCCCATGGAAGGAATAAATCAAGTGTCGATAGAAAATACAAAAAAAGAAACAAAATCAGCATCAAAACGTAAATGGCGTGAGATCGAAGCAATTAAAGATAAGCTTAATTTGGAGAAGGAAATGGACGGTTATGACGATCCTTTAAGTTATTACTCTGATCTTATTGCCTAATAAAAAAGCCGCATGTCATCATGCGGCTTTTTTTATTCATTCATAATAGCGTCTGTACTAGACTTTATACTTAAACCATTCCTAGACTAAGCATAACTCTTCGTCAATTCCATGCATAAACCCGGCATCAACAATACGCAGTTTAAGGCGATCATAGACCTCATTAAACACAGCCAATGTTTTTATATCCTGCACATCACCATTCTTCCACAAATGCTCTATCTGACACCAATCATCGGCAGTAAACTTCTCAGCCATTAGCGGCATAACAACATTGTTTTCATATTGAATATGGCTGCGTTGTTTATCAACAAAATTTCTTAACTGCCCCGCGAGTTGATCGAATGGCATCACTGAATCAAGTTGGATCATATTCAAAGCACTTGAAAGCTCACGACTCAGGAAGTTCAGACTCTGATGTTCCGACGCTAAACGATTTGGCATACCCGCATCTTCAACATAATTTTCGAGGTAGTATGAATAGATTAAATCTTCTTTAGGGTGATGGTAACGGTCAATATAATTACGCAAATAATGGACAATATCATCCATCAATTTAAAATTAACACCCTGCTGCTCAGATTCGAGTTCCGCTAACTGCTCAGTTAATACATTTAACAGTAACTCTACTTGTTCATGATCTTTAGTAATGAGAGATAACATATAAACTCCAATTTGAAATTATCTCTCACCATCATATACCTATATAGTATTAGTTTCTTTGATCGAACTCACCATTTACCTATATAGGAGTGTAAAAGTAAATTTAGACTAGTGTCTCAACCGCACTCACTTGCCAATTAATCAGTGTTTGCTCTCGAGCTTGTAAGCGATGATTAATAGCAGAAAAATGCTGACTCCCGAAGAACCCACGGCTTGCAGATAATGGCGACGGGTGAACGCCCTCTAAGACATGATGACGGCTACGATCAATGTGGCGGCCTTTTTTCTTCGCGTGGTTTCCCCACAACACAAAGATAATTTCTTCATGTTGTTGATTTAACAGTTCTACGGCATGATCAGTGAACGTCTCCCAGCCCGACTTAGCATGAGAATGCGCTTTCGCTTGCTCTACAGTTAATACCGTATTAAGCATCAAAATACCTTGTTGTGCCCACTCGATTAAATAACCATGGTCAGGGGTGGCAAAACCAGCAATATCCGTTGTTAGTTCTTTATACATATTACGCAGTGAAGGCGGGATCTTAATGCCAGGCAATACCGAAAAACATAATCCGTGAGCTTGATCAGGGCCGTGGTACGGGTCTTGCCCCAAAATGACCACTTTGACATCTTTTAACGGTGTTAATGAAAATGCTTGAAATACATCATCTTGTTTAGGATACACCACTTTCCCAGCCGCTCTTTCTGCTGCAATAAAATTGTCTAGCGCTAAGTAGTACGGCTGCTGCTGTTCATGCAACAAAAATTCTGCCCACGTTTTCATTAATAACTCCCAAAGATTAGCATTGCCAAAAAACTAATTTTATCGTAAAAAGCCTTCTTTAAAACTGTTTTGTCACCAAATTGACTAAAAATGATAAATCCCGAAAACAATGGAGCAAAAAATGACTAAATTTATTGGCGCGCACGTCTCTGCAGCCGGAGGCGTGTGGAACGCCCCTAAAAATGCCCACGATTTAGGGGCTACTGCATTTGCTCTATTTACTAAGAACCAACGTCGCTGGGATGCCAAAGATCTAAGCCCAGATGATATTCGTAAATTTAAAGCCAACTGTAAACGTTACAACTTTACCGCAGCACAAATTTTACCTCATGATTCATACTTGATTAATTTAGGTCACCCAGACGCAGAGGCCTTAGAAAAATCACGCAATGCTTTTTATGATGAAATGCACCGCTGTGAACAGCTCGGCTTAACGTTGCTTAACTTCCACCCAGGTAGTCACTTAAAAAAGATATCGGAATCAGAAAGTTTAAAGCGTGTTGCTGAATCAATTAACTTAGCGCTAGAAAAATCAACGTCAGTCAAAGCCGTTATTGAAAACACTGCAGGTCAAGGCACTAACTTAGGTTACACTTTTGAGCATCTCGCCGAGATCATCGATCAAGTTGAAGACAAGAGCCGTGTTGGCGTGTGTATTGATACTTGCCATACATTTGTTGCAGGATATGACTTGCGTACCTTTGCCGCTTGTGAACAAACTTTTAACGATTTTGAACGTATTGTCGGCTTTGAATACCTCGCTGGTATGCACATAAATGACAGTAAAGTCGAGCTCGGCACAAAAGTTGATCGCCATCACAGCTTAGGCCAAGGTTTTATTGGTGAAGAAGCTTTCAAATTTATCATGCAGGATGCGCGCTTTAATGGTATACCTATAGTATTGGAAACAATAGATGATACTATTTGGGCTGCTGAAATCGCTTGGTTACAGCAGTTAGCCGCAAATAAATAAGAGATATACCCACGTTATATCAATAATTGGAAAAAGCCCAGACACGCGGAGTCGAGTTTGGGTATTAAAAGGATTATCAACGAGGACTGTTGATAAAAAAGGGATGTAATTTGAAATACTCAATAGAGCTTGTGCCCCGTTCATGGGAAACCTTAAATACTGAAGTCGAAGAAGTTAGCAAGTTTGGTCAAATAAATACGCTTAATATTCCTGACTTATTACGCTTTGATGTACGCAGCTGGGATGCATGTGATCGCCTGCAAGACAAATTCGATGAAGTGATCCCTCACCTACGCGCTATCGACTTTGACCTACGAAATGGCTTTCCATTAACGGACTTTTTCCGTCACAGTAAGATTAACTCAGTGCTCGTTGTTGAAGGCGATCCACCGCAAGATATCTCACACCGGACTTACCGTAATACCTCATGTGAGCTCATCCGTATTATCAAAAAAGAACTGCCTTATATGAAGGTTTACGCAGCGATCGATCAATATCGCACCAGCATGCGTAAAGAGCTCGATTATATTCACGATAAAATGGATGCAGGTGTCGATGGTTTCTTCACGCAACCCTTTTTTGATTTGAAGTTCCTCGATGTATACATGGATATGTTGCAGGGTACTGAAGTATTTTGGGGCATGAGCCCAATTCATAGTGAAACCAGTAAGTCATACTGGGAAAACAAAAATGATGTGGTTTTTCCAAGCGATTTTGAAGCTACGAAAGAATGGAATATTGAGTTTGGCCGTGCGATGATAAAAAAAGTACAAGCCAGAGATGATAATGTCTACTTCATGCCAATCAGAGCCAATGCCAATGAATATCTTGGTCAATTACTTGCCGAAGATTAATCTTATTAAGGCTATCGAATCATAATAAGAAAAAAACCACTTGGCGGAAACTAAGTGGTTTTTTTTATATCTGCCAACGCAACTAATAACGCATCGAGCTTATCGTTCAATTGGTCAATTTTTTCACATTCAACCCCCGTTAACTTTGCATAAGTTCGTTGGATCAATTTATCTAAACCATGTAACGAAATATATTCGCCTGAAGTATGTAACTTAAATGCACGATCAACTTTTTCCCCCTGTTCCAGCAACTCTTCAAAAACCATTGATGATTTTTCACCGGCATTATTAAGCTCATCGATACTATGACTATAAGCGCCTAATCCAGCCAACCAAACTTGTCTGACAAAGTTCATCTTTGTCGCTAGCGTGACTTCCGTATTATCACGAACTTGAGTTGAGTCGTCCTCATTCTGGAGCTCAATGTCTGGATTATCAGTGTCATTAATCGCCACAAAGTTATCGATTATCACATGATTAACATCACTTGAATTACAGTTTTTATTCTGACGCATTGTTCAATCTTATCAATAATACTAGGAACCTTAAGCATAGATGTAATCGTCACAAATGAGAGCTAAATGACCTTAAAAACAACTTGGATTGTGACTTTGATAACAAAATAATGATGCTATAGCTCAACGAGCTTAATGTCGCTTGAACAGTTAAAAATAGTCATAATTAAAGCTAGCTTGCCGCTTTAATCGATAAAAACTGCTGTATATGTTGTGATATATCATTTATCTGTTGCGGCGTA
The DNA here is from genome assembly GCF_015082335.1 of Moritella sp. F3. Lineage (NCBI taxonomy): Bacteria > Pseudomonadati > Pseudomonadota > Gammaproteobacteria > Alteromonadales > Moritellaceae > Moritella > Moritella sp. F3. The sequence goes on from NZ_BLRL01000002.1 coordinate 683,334, forward strand.
ACCGTATGCTCTGCAAGGTAGCTATGATACTGAGGTTGAAAGCCAAATGATGCTAAATGTTTCATTGCATCCAATCCCAGCGATTCAGCAACCACAGGATCCGCACTACCATGGTAGATGTGGATAGGTAATGTCAGATTATTTTTATCTAATTTAATCGTTTTAGCGGTGGCAAAATAACTCGACATCACCATCAATCCCGCGAGCGGTTTAGTAAAGGTTAACGCACTTTGATAAGCAACCGCGCCACCTTGAGAAAAACCTGCAACAATTATCCGTTTACTATCAATACCACGGTCAATCTCACGCTGGATCAAGTGTTGTACTTGTTCAACACTGCTCATTAAACCTGACATATCAATTTTACGCTCCAGCGTCATCGCCAAGATGTCATACCAAGCTGGCATTCTGTAACCATTATTAATCGTTACATTGATTTCTGGCGCATGCGGAAAAACATAACGCACTTGATGTTCACTCGACAATGCAATCATCGGCACTACACCCGCAAAGTCATGGCCATTAGCACCCAATCCATGTAGCCAAATAACACTCGCGTTTGCAGCCTGCTTAGGTTCAATTTCCACACAAGGTAAATATGTCATTCTGTTTCCTTACAATTAAGTCATTTTAAGAGGATATGCTATCGTATAAATTCACAACGAAACAACGATAACCATGTTAACTGACAACAAAGTGGTTATAATAGCGAAGTTATCTTTATTTATGGTGAGTTATTTAATGAGAATTTGTAGTGTTGAACTAGCAGGCAATGAAGTAAATCTATGTTTCCTATCTTTAAAAGACGGAATGTTTGAACTTATTGAATGTCGTAAAAGAAAAATTACCTTAGCAAGTTCAACTGAAGCGTATCAAATACGTCAGTTTCATAAAGAATTTGCCCAGTTAATGACAGATTATAAAATTGAAAATGTTGTGATCAAAGAACGTCTAACAAAAGGCAAGTTTAGTGGTAGCTCAACAAGCTTTAAAGCTGAAGCGGCAATCCAACTTGTAACTGGTGTTGAAGTGAGCATGGTTTCACAAACGTTCTACAAGCAATTAGTACAAGATCACCCAATCTTTGTTGATTTTGCTGAAACAGGTCTGAAAAAATTCCAACAGAATGCATTCACACTTGGTTGCCTATTCTTAAACGAAAACGCAGCAAAAAACAGCCTTTAATTACAACTCGTTGTAAAAGCACAAGGTTGCAAGCAGACTATGCTTTTAGTCTGCTTTTTTTTACCTTATTTTTAATTATCCGTCTACTGACGTTTATTAAAGTCGTGTTAATTAAAGCTCTGAAAATTAAAGTTCAGTAAATAAGTCTGGCTGTAACACCTTAATCTTATCCACTATATCTGTAGGTACCGGCATTTTTTTATGGGCCTGGTAATCTACAAATACAATCACGCCTTCCCCTTCAGCAACGACCCGTTGCAAAGTATTACTCCACACGGCATATTTCATGATTAACTTATGCGCTGCAAATTCAGACACTGTCGCACCGATTTGAATGGTATCAGGTGACTTTAATGGTGCTTTAAAACGGCAATTTGTCGCAGCCAAAATAGGTCCAATACCGTGTTCTTGCATATACTTCATTGCTTCGATTTGTTCAAAGTAACCTATACGCGCTTGCTCAAAATAACGAAAATACACGGTATTATTAACATGTCCAAACGCATCCATGTCACCCCAACGCACAATATCATCGACAATAATTGGGTACTGCTGTTTAAATTTATCCATTATGCTTAATTCCCTCTACCTACTCTATCGACTCAGTTATTTCAAGATGCTAAAACAACGGACCAAAGCGCGCTACAATTGGATTATGATCAGATGCCTCAGTTTCATAAGACGATGCATTCAACTGCTGCATACCTCTATAGTAAATATCATCGAGCGGATTACCAAATGCCGTTCTACGTACATCTTGTTGATAAACTGATTTTTGCAATTCAACGCTGGTTGTCATTAAATGCAATTGATCTAAGCGTTTATTGGTCCAAGTATTAAAGTCACCAGCCATGATCACAGGGCCATCATGCTGGCGGATCACCGCAATGACACCTTCAAGTTGTTGCGTAAACTCATCTACACCTAAGGTGAAATTAATCATGTGCATGTTGGCAACAAGCAATGGTTCATCACTACCAGCCCAAGGGTAATAACTAATTAATGACGATTTAGGGAAGCGTAACCATGGCTCCGTTATCGCTTGCTTGCAAACAGAGATAGGCGCGACACGACTTGCCGTTAATACACCCATCGATTGATTATAAACGCTAAATGCTTCAACTTGAGTCCAGCTTAATTGATGCTGTTCCATCAGCTGTGCTAACAAAAAGCTTAACTTTGCTTCTTGTAAAATAATCAAATCATTCTCTTCAATTAACGCTGTCAATTCACGACGCCAATTATCATCTTCTTGCTTATAAATATTCCAATCAGCAATACTAAATTCAGCAGGTAGCTCATCACTTGTCACCATCGAATTATCTATAAATGCCGGACACGTCACGACCGTATCTGTGATAAAACCAGCTTGTTCGCTATTTTCAGATGTCGCGCCAGCAACTTTCCAGGAAGAATGTAATTTGGGGATGTCGGCAATATCAAAACAGCCCGACAGGGAAAAGACTAGCGTAGAGATAGCAGCAATACGAGAAAAGGAATAATTCATGTTAAAGTCACGTAATCAAAAATATACTTTATTATACGTAATAAAATAGGATTAACTCAAAGCTAATCGGGAAAATAAACATTATTATCTAAATTTAAGCCGATTAATTAGCGAGTTCGCCGTTAATGAATACTCACTAACGGCAATACGCTAACGACCTAGTGGTCAATTAAGCCAATAAACCCATCATAGAAAGAACCTGAAAACTAACCACACATACAGCAAATGCCAATACTGCCACCATACGAGCATGGCCACCGGGTACTAGGAAGTCAGTAGTCGGTAAATGTTTACGAGCCTGAAATGCTAACGCGACAGGCGTAAATAAAGCGAATACCGCAGCAGCAAAACCCGCATAACCAATCGCATAAATAAAGCCATTAGGAAATAATACTCCACCAATCATCGGTGGTACAAAAGTAACTAATGCCGTTTTACTACGTCCAGATAAAGTGTCATCCAATTTAAGCAGGTCGGTTAAGAAATCAAACAAGCCTAACGCCACACCCAAAAATGATGTCGCAACAGCAAAGTTAGCAAACAACTGTAACGTCACTGCCAGCGTTGCACCTGAACCAGCAGACTCTAATGCCGATACTAACGCGCCCATGTTACCGCCAGCAGCAATCACACTAGCAAAGCCATCACGGCCTATAACAGTAAAGCTGGCTAACAACCAAATTAAATAAATAGTAAGCGCTAGCAAACTACCATAGCGAATTGAGCTAACAACTTTCGAGCTGTCTTTGTTGTAGTATTTAACCAAGCTTGGGATATTAGAATGAAAACCAAAGCACACCATTAGCGACGGGATTGCAGCCCAACTATAAGGTAGACGCTCAGTCATTTCAGCAAGCGGCTGTAATAATGAAAAGTCAGCACCGCTCAGTAAGCTGTAAATAGCAATACTAAACGTGATCACCATGCCACCTAACATTGCAGACGTAAAACGGTCAACAGCCTTAGTACTAAAGCTCACGATCAGACCAAGCAACACAGCAAATACAAAGCTAGCTACAGACTGATCGATATTGATACCTAAGCCTGACTGTAAACTGTGTCCAAGCATTGAGCCACCGCCAGAAATATACGCATAAACCAAGATGTAGCTAACGAACAATACAGACAAACCATTTAGCATGCGCAATGACGTAGGTAATAATGCTTTGGTCATCGAATCGAAATTCACACCATGCTTAAATTTTTGATTTGCTTCTAGTAAGTACAATGCAGAACTGTACATACAATACCAAGACACACATAAGAACAATACCGCCCAACCAAACCACATGTTTGAGGTTAATACTGGCAGAGAGAACATCCCAGCACCAATGCTGGTACCTGTAATAATAAATACACCACCGAATGCCGATGGTTGTGCGTCCTGATTTGCTGTCATTACTTCCGACATAGTCTTACTTCCCAATTAATAATGTTTGTAATAATTTCTTTTCTTTTTCACTCATTGATTTCAAGTTATTAGAACCACGAGTAATAGTAGCAATGCTGATACCGTGTATTTTAGCTATTTCACGCTGTGATCGCTGTGCAAGTAATAGTTCTTTATAAACCAAAGTACGTGCATTAATAGCGTTTAATTCTTCTGGTGAAAGCAGTAAAGGTAAAATTAGAGATATGTCTTCCTCACTAGAGATCGTACGGAATAATTCATTAATCATCATCAATAAACCTTGCTGTTAAACTGTAATGACGTAATGGTACAGCATTACACACTTGACGATCAAGTTTAATGTGAATATCACAAAGATCCGCGTTACATTATATAATCAACAATATATGAAATAAATTGCACAAATTTACACCTGGAGATACAATATTCAATAATATTTTATTCTTATATAAATAATTCTTACATAAATAGATTACTCTAGGTGCCTGGATGATTTGGTTATCACTACAAGCAATTAAACTTCTGATTGTATTATCTCTTTTAGCTAAACATAAAATTGAGCAGAAATATAACACCTAACGCTTTAGTACCAAGGACAATAAATGTTTAAAAAAGAAGGTTTTGGCACTAAGCTACGTCAGACTCGTAAAGACAATAAACTGTCTCAGTTTGACTTTGTATCACAGCTAGCTAATTCACATAAAGAATTTACAGGTCTGTCACAGACCACATTATCTCTCTGGGAAAATGGCAAACGTGAACCCTCTTTTTTACGCCGTATCGCTATAGCTCGCTTTTTTGCGGAAGGTTATGAGATGAGTGAGCAAGAAAAAAAATTCGTTAGTAAAACCAAAGCCACCGAAGTCGGCGGCAGACCCGCATTTTATCCGGTTAATATTACAGATATTGTTGCTGTAGACTTTGCTAGCTTGAGCGAGAAACAAGCGGACGTTGTGCATAAAGGGCATGAGCATTTTTATAATGAAGCGCTAACAGAAACAATGGCTGCTTTTCCACCAGCTCACTACACTGTTAGCTTATTGATGAATGAGAATGCAATCGTCGGGCATTACATTGCCAGTAATAGCGGTATGATCGTTTCTTTCTGTTTCATTGATAACAGTGTGGCGATTAAGATGGTGTTGGATTTAGATGGTAAGTTCACGACTGTGGTACTACCAACCCGCACACCAGCAATTGCGTCATTCTTTCAAGATCTGCACTTTGAACCTTACCCTACGGCATCACGCGTTAAGTTTTATAAAGGCTGCTTAAAAGACCTTTACAAGAACCCTTTCTTCAAAGACCTGCTAAACAATAACGCGGATCTAGTGCGTTTTAGTAAAGCGCAGAAGGGCTAAACGAATAAGACTCATGCTTCTGATGACTTATTAACATACGTTATAACGAAAAAGGCCCAGCTAATAAATTAGCTGGGCCTTTTTGCATCTATCTAAAATTAACTCAGATTAGAATACCATGTTCATTTGTGCTGAAACAATAATTGCTGTTGCTGTTGAAGTGAATTCTTCAAGGTTCGCAGTCGGTCCTTCTTCTTCTTCAAAAGTAACCTCTTCACCTAAGATATAAGCGGCGCCAAGATCAAAACTCATTGTTTCACTTGCCGCATAGCTCATACCCGCAGAGATTTGATGGCGGTTAGTATCAGGCATTGAAACAATCGCTTCACCAGCTTGCTGATCATATGCATAACCAGCACGCAATGTTACAGACTCAGAAACATAAGCCGTTGCACCTACCGCATAGCGCATGCTATCTGAATAATGTAAATCTTTCTGGAAACATACGCCATTCTCAAATGGGTCAAATGGTGAATTAGGATTACTCCCACAATCATTACTGGTTGCTTTTAATTCTTCTAATGAGCTCCATTGTGTCCACATAGCACTATAATGCACAGCAAAAATATCGGTCAACTTATGATAACCAGCTAATTCAGCAATAGCAGGTAAAGTTATATCTACAGTACCAGTGACTGTTTCAGGATCTGCAGGTTTAAATATTCCTGACTCTCCAGGAGAAAAAGCACCACTCCCCGAAAAGTCACCTTCAAAACCCATATCTACTGAAGAGCGATACGTTAATGCTAAACGGTTATTTTCATTAAACGTAAGTAGAGTACCCACATTCCAACCATGACCTATAGCATTACCCGCCATATCAAATTTACCAAGGCTAAAACCTCTCTTCATTTCAGCTTGACCAACTACTAGGTCATAACCAGCACCAATGCTTAATAAATCATTTACTTTATAAGCAATGTTGAAGCTGCTATCAATGGTAATGATACCTGTTGTACCACCAATATCACCATAAGCAAATTCATCACTTATTTCAGTGCCTGTACCGTAATTTGAGAACATAGCAAAACCAACGGCTACTTTATCGTTGATAGGCATAATAGCGGCAAAACTTGGCACGAATTGGTTTGGAGCGTAATCTTCTTCAGTTTTCTTTTCTGCGCCATCGGTATAATCGGTATTAACATCAGGGGCAATGAAAGCAAGTTGACTTGATACCGTTATTTCATCAAACATCATCATTGCAGCCGGGTTTTTAGTGAGTACTAAAGCAGTATCGGCGATTGCGCCTTCACCTGCGTTTGCACGGCCTAAACCTGTTGCTGAATGTTCACCAACTTGGAAACCAGCTGCTAGTGCAGATACTGACGTAGTTGCTAATGCCAGCGCGATTGCTGAACCAAGGTATGAAGTCACTCTCAAATTGCGTTTCATTACAAAATCCTGTTGTTTTTATTGGGTATGCCGAGGATGTTAAAGCGTTGTGACAGGTTGTAATATATCGTTTAGGATAAATTTTACCTAAACGACATATTTACCCATAAAGAGGGTACTTTAGTTAAAGTTAACGTATTTTATCGACACGTTCACGACAAATAACCTAGTGCATAAACTCTAAACTGAGATTTGAAGTTTAAATAATAAGAAAAATCCTACTAATGACGCTAATAACAGGAGGGAAATTACATATTTCAGTAGCAACGCACGAATGTGTTATTATAACGTCCTGTTTGAAATCCAGTTCGACAATTAATGGCCAACAGTCTTAGTTGTCCATACGAAAAAACAACCAGTTACAATTACCACGACGTAAATGAAGTCATCAAATTAAATAACGACAAGAGCTATTCATAATGATCAACCAAATGTCCGTCCTTCGTTCTACAGTTCACCCAGATGTCACAGCACCTAAAAATACAGATCAACGAATTGCTGCACGTGGCATCATTACTCAAGGTGAAGAGATCTTACTTATCTTCACCGCCCGCTACCATGATTACAGCTTACCCGGTGGCGGCATGCATGAAGGTGAAGACATTGTTAGCGCGCTAATTCGTGAAGTAGAAGAAGAGACTGGCGCTGAAAACATTCATAACGTCGTCCCTTACGGTTGTTATGAAGAAATGCGCCCTTGGTATAAAGGTGGCTTTGACAGTATTCAAATGCTTTCCTACTGCTTTACTTGCGATGCCAACAAACAGTTAGGCTCGCCAAGATTAGAAGAAAACGAAATCAAAAATGGGGTGAGCGCAATGTGGATCAACATCCATGAAGCTATTGCACATAATCTTGAAGTAATCAAAAGCTATCCAAAAGCGGGTTTATCCATTGAACGTGAAACCTATCTATTACAAAAAATAGCGAAAGAGCTTGTAGCGGCATAATCATTTATCTTAAATAAGATAGCCACAAATATATTGTAAATTTACTACTGGTTGTTATTAGTTGTGCAACTACCTTTATTGTATTCTTAACTTAAGGATAGAATTCAATAAAGGTATCACCCATGCAATCAGAATTTAAATCTCAAATTAATATGCTACTGCTCGGCCTAGACATTATGACAGGCCTCTTCATTCTAGCCCTCATTGGTGGGATCATCAGTATTATCTACATGTACATTGTAGATAAGGGGCAAACTAAACAAGCCATCCGACATAACTACCCTGTCATCGGTCGGTTCCGATACTTATTTGAAAAACAAGGCGAATTCTTCCGCCAATATTTCTTCGCACAAGATCGTGAAGAAATGCCCTTCAACCGTGCTGAACGCTCTTGGGTTTACCGTGCTGCAAAAAATGTCGATAGAACCATCGCGTTTGGCTCCACCCGTAACCTCGATCAAGTCGGCACGATCATGTTCATGAATTGTGCCTTTCCAACACTTACTGAAGATGCGATCCCGCCGAAGGAGGTTACGATTGGCGCCAATTGCACTACCCCATATGCAACAAATTCTCTCTTCAATATTTCAGGAATGAGCTATGGCGCTATTTCAAAGCCCGCTGTATTAGCATTATCCCATGGCGCTAAACAGGCTGGTTGCTGGTTGAATACCGGTGAAGGTGGTTTATCTCCCCATCATCTTGCAGGTGGTGCCGATCTTGTTTATCAAATAGGCACAGCCAAATATGGGGTTCGTGATGACAATGGCCAACTAAGTGATGAAAAATTAAAATCCATTGCAGCAATAGAACAAATTAAGATGTTCGAAATAAAACTCAGCCAAGGTGCTAAACCAGGTAAGGGCGGCATTTTACCTGGGAAAAAAGTCACGCCTGAAATCGCCAAGATCCGTGGGATCCCAGCCGGTGAAGATTCGATCAGCCCTAACGCTCACCCAGAAATGAAAAATGTCGGTGATATTCTTGATATAATTGCTCGGATTCGCCAAGTAACAGGTAAACCAGTAGGCCTGAAGTTTGTACTTGGTCACAGCCAGTGGATGGATGATTTATTAACAGAAGTAAATAAACGAGGTGTCAATTCAGCGCCAGACTTTATGACATTAGATAGTGCAGATGGCGGTACAGGCGCAGCACCACAACCCTTAATGGACTACGTCGGGTTGCCATTAAAAGAAAGCTTACCTTTATTAGTGAATATGCTAGAGAAATATAACTTACGTGAACAAGTTAAAGTCATCGCATCAGGAAAATTAATAACCCCGTCCAAAGTAGCCTGGGCATTAGCGGTTGGCGCTGATTTTATCGTATCTGCTCGCGGTAATATGTTTGCACTCGGCTGCATTCAGGCTTTACAGTGCAATAAAAATACCTGCCCAACAGGAATTACAACGCACAACCCCAAGCTACAAGAAGGATTGAACGTACAAGACAAAGCACAACGGATCGCCAACTATAATAAATACATCCATTATGGTGTGGGATTAATTGCGCATTCTTGCGGTGTCAATGAACCGCGTAAACTCCGTCGCGATCATGTGCGTATTGTCACTGAAAATGGTCTTTCTATCGCACTTGATAAGCTTTATCCGATAGAATAAATAACTCCTCAAGCTGAGCTTAGGTTTTTGTTTTTAATACTTTTTAACCAATTTCAAATCTAAGCTAAAATAACTTGTTCTCTTGGTTAATATTTCTAATAGTTCAGCGTATAACTGTATTCCTGGCAACCGATTTTAACGATCGTAAAGAAAGGGAATTAAAATGAAGCTATTAGTCAAACAAAACGTGGGGGATATTCATAAAGACCACTTGAAAATTTTAGACAATGTTATCACCTTCTTACAATACAATATTGATGACCTTGAATTCCTTCCTTTTAACCTCGGTGAAGAACAAGATGATTACCAGCAAGCTTTTCAGCGACAAACTGGGATCATCTTTACGCCTGCTAATTATCGTCATTATCGCTTACGCTTATTATCGGTTGTTGATGCGCTGCTTTATATCCATACATCATCTAATGATAGTGATGCTTATGAACTTTCTTACAATTTAAGCTCCATCCATCCTAAACCGGTATTTTTTGCAGTCTGGCGTGGTGCTCCAATCAAAAGCCCACTGCTAAAAGAACTAGATCAAGACTACCCTGTTACCTATTGCCAGTTCAGTCACCCGAGAGAACTACTCGAGGGTTTTAAACTGTTTTTACAAAAACACGGCAAAGCAATGCCAAACAATCAATTTGAAAAAGAATTGATATCCTGAATTCAATGATAAAGGTAATTTCTAGTGCTCTCTAAGCATAATTAATTTTCAATAACTCTGGTTATGGTGATAAAAGTGAAGATAACGACTTATACAGATTTTGGTATACGCACATTAATGTATTTATCCACGCTACCAAAAGGACAACGTTCAAGTTCTGCAGAAGTAGCTGATGTATATCAAGCATCACGAAACCATATTGCAAAAGTGATTGCTCACCTCTCTTCGTTAGACTACATCAAATCATCTCGTGGAAAAAATGGCGGGATATGGTTAGCAAAATCAGCATCCGAAATTAATGTTGGGCAGTTGGTTCGCGCATTAGAAAATAATTTAAGAGGGTTTGATGATAATACTTCAGACAACGACCTAGTGCCTACTTATCAGTTAAAAAATGTATTACAAACCGGTATAGATGCTTTTCTTAACACACTTGATCAATACAGTCTTGCTGACTTACTTGATGAACAGCATGAATTTGAATCATTGTGCTATATGAAACAAGCCTAATCATGGTGGCAAGCGAGGATCATCTAAAATAATCGCAGGATTATCGGTATAACCTTTAAACCCGTTTTCAGCTTATTGTATTTTAAGAAAAAAATGCAATATTACTGCCTCATTTCCAACGTCTAATTGTTGACAACAATCTTTATCTGGGGCAATGTAGCGGCATAAAATACTACTTCTAGGATAGTTATTCTAGAATAAAAAACACTATTATGAATAGAAGGGAAATTTGAAATGGCTTTCGATGTAAAAATACAACTCAATAAAAAATTTACTGTAGTTGCAGATATCAATACAGTTTATAACCTTTTAGCTGATGTACCAGCGTCTACAAGTCACTTCCCCGATCTAGATAATTTGATCGAAGAAGCTGCAAATACTTTCCGCTGGGAAATGAAAAAAATTGGTCTAGGTCCAATTCAACTTCAAACAATTTATGCATGTGAATACATCTGTGATGCTGCAAATAAATCGATTGTTTGGGAACCACGTGACACCGCAAATAATAGTGCAAAAGTATCAGGTAAATGGATTCTAACTGAAACGGCAACAGGCTGCGATGTTAACTTATTAACAGATGCAGTCATTACCATCCCATTGCCTAGTCTTGCTGGTATCGGCTTAAAACCAGTAGTTAAAGTTGAGTTCGAAACACTGACTAATACATATATCAAAAACCTATCTAAAGCATTGTCTAAAGTCGCAACTACAGCATAATATCGCTTTCATGACATTACATTAAACTATTCCAAAGCCGAGTTAGGACGCTAACTCGGTTTTTAATAGTCTATCTCCTCATCCAATGACAGCCTTCAAATTAAAACCTGCAATATTATTGTGGATCTTCTTTAGAATAAAAAACAGACAACTAACAGCCATACCATGCAACTTTTGTAAAAAACAGCAATATACACCGCATACTCAAAATATAAGCATTTAACTCTACAGCGGCAACCCCAACTGAAATGTTTAACCAACAATTAACAATTCATAAGTATTAACTAAATAAATAACCACCATTTTAGAGTTATCCTCTGAATAAAGAGCTTATATCGGTGTTTTTAATATGTTATTAGTATGTACATAACTATTATGTACATAACCCAGGATGGGAAAATGACAACAAGCACAAAAATTGATAACCGCTGGTCTAGCGAATTTAAATACGTACTTGCAGCAGCAGGCGCAGCTGTAGGTTTAGGCAATCTGTGGAAATTCCCTTATATTATGGGCGAAAATGGTGGTGGTGCATTCGTACTCGTTTACCTATTTTGTATTCTGCTGATTGGTATTCCGGTCATGATGGCAGAAGTAATGATCGGTAAGCGCGCGCGTACATCTCCTGCAAATGCGTCAGCAACCATTGCCAAGGAATCAGGCGGTTCAAGTATTTGGTCACTACTCGGTGCATCTGGCGTTATCGCTGGCTCACTCATCTTAAGTTTCTACATCGTCATTGCAGGCTGGGCAGCTGCTTATATCTTCTTTGGTATCAGCGGAGACTTCCTTGCAACAGTTGGTTCTGAAATTGCTCATAAAGATGAAATTGGTGCGCTATTCACTGGTTTAATCACAGATACGACGCAATTAATCATCTGGTCTTCAGTCACAATCATTGCAGCAATGCTTGTATTGATTCGTGGTGTTAACGCAGGCTTAGAAAAAGCTGTAACTTACTTAATGCCACTATTGTTTATACTATTAACTATCATCATGGTTTATGCAGCAGCAACAGGTAACTTTGGCGAAGCAGCACAATTCATGTTCTCTCCAGATTTCTCTAAACTATCATTTGATGGTGTGTTAACAGCCCTTGGTCATGCATTCTTCACGCTAAGTTTATCATCAGGTATCATGATGGTTTATGGCGCATATATGCCAGAAGGTACATCTATCGCGAAAACGTCTATCTATATCGCGATCATGGATACAGCTGTAGCACTTATTGCAGGTATGGCTATCTTCCCAATCGTATTTGCTAATGGTATGGAACCTTCTGCAGGTCCGGGTCTACTGTTCGTATCATTACCTATCGCGTTTGGTCAAATGCCATTAGGTACTTTGTTCGGTACGCTATTCTTCGTCATGGTAACGTTTGCAGCATTCACATCAGTGATCGCACTACTTGAGTCTCCAGTAGCTTACCTAAATGAACGTCTTGGCTTAAGCCGCGCTAAAGCAACAATCGTTGCGGGTTGTACTATTTGGGCGCTATCGTTACTCACGGTATTCTCACTAAGTGGTGCACCTTGGGCTCAAGATGTTGTTATGGGTCTAAACTTCTTTGATGCATTAGATAAATTAACTGCAAACATCATGCTACCACTTGCAGGTCTATTTACTGCGGTATTAGTTGGTTGGGTTGTTAAAGAGAACATAACTCGTGAAGAGTTTGGTTTATCTGAAGTCGCTTATAAAGCGGTTATGTTCTGCTTACGTTACTTATCTCCAGTAGCCATTGCAATTGTATTCTTGCAAGCAGTAGGTCTAATTAGCCTTTAATCAATAAACACTAGATACTAAAAAGGCTTCTTAATGAAGCCTTTTTTTATATCTTAAATTTAGTATTAAGGTATTAACCTAGCCAAAGATAGCTCTTAATAACTGCATTACTTCTGTTGCACTTTTACCTTTTTCAACTTCAACAATCATTGAGTCACGCTTACTTTGTAAGTATGCAGGTAAGTCAGGTTCAGCTAATAAACGGTCTACCGCTTCAGTCGCGCTTTCTTTCGTGCGTTTCTGGCGTACAACACCAGTAGCACGAGTGCGTCCACCGGTTGTTGAACGAACCGCAACCGGCTTGTTTTTCAATTTAAGGTAATTAGATTTATCTGCAAAATCTTTATCCACAAAGAAGAACAAATCAAATAGCACTACACGGTTATTCCATAGATCAAGTTCAGTGGCATCTTCTGGCTGTGATGACTTAAACCAAGGTTGGCGGTGGATAGCTTCTATAATATCAAACCAGTAGCGAGAGAAATCAGTCGCGTTTAATTTAACTAAACCGAAACCTTGGCAAAGTGCATCGACTTTAGCTGCAGTAAGCACCATGAATACATCAGGTCGACGCATCGCTAATAAACGAGTCGCAGCAAATAAGCCTGCTTTCGCTTTATCTAATGTCGCAAACGCCGCACGATACAGTTTTACAAATTCGTTATAGTCAGCTTCAGTTACTTCGCCTTCTAAAGGAATAGCAGCGAGTGCGTCATCCAATAAAGCGGGAGTATGCTGTAATAACTCATGTAACGCTTTCGCACCACGTGTGCTACCAAATAGCTCAACATCAAAATCAAACTTTGTAGGTTCATGTGCTGATAAGTGCTTACCCGCAAATGCAAGGCGCTCAAGTTCAGACATATCCGCTAACGTGCTAATACGTAATGAGCTAATATAGTTTAATAACCGTAGGCGTTCAGTTAATGCTTGACGATCTGATTGATCAATAAAGAAGTTTTTTAGAAATGGCCAAGGCGTAATGCGAGAAGTCTTAACTTGACGGCAAGTAATCGCTTTCTCTAATAACTGTAATAATTTTTGTAACGGTTTTTCATGCTTTTCATCAAGCAAATCCATATTTATACCGTAACGTACATAATTATATAATTCATTACACCAGCCGAGGAAATCTTCAGGGCGGTTCGTAACTTTAACAGCCATTAAATTTAAGCTGATTTCAGTAACATAATCTACGATTTGATCATACTGTGCTGTTTCAACATCAGAGAGTCGCATTTCTTGCGGAGAAGTAATAAATTTTATCATTAAAGCGTCATTCCAGTCTAAATACTAAATACAATTGCAGAACTTATAAGTATAGGCTTAAGGATAAATTTTTAAACCTATACTTGGTTAAATTTTAAAATGAATAGTTTCGTCAACTTAGCTAAGTTAAAAACGGCTAATTTATATTCATTCAACAATAGAATATAGAATGCGTATTGAATGGTGATATTATCAAGTCATATCCCAATAACTAAGTTCACACAATGTCTGCCATAGATTTACAACTTTTAGCGCTTTTTATTCCTACCTTTTTCTTCGTTTCTATTACACCAGGTATGTGTATGACGTTATCGATGACTTTAGGCATGACAATCGGCGTAAAGCGTAGTCTCCACATGATGTGGGGCGAATTACTCGGTGTCGGCTTAGTAGCCATTTCAGCGGTAATTGGTGTAGCAACTATTATGTTGAAATACCCAAGTGCCTTTTCAGCACTTAAATATCTTGGTGGCAGTTATTTGATATATCTTGGCATCCAAATGTGGCGTTCTAAAGGCAAGTTGGCTATTTCTGATAGCACAGATTCTGAAAGTACAATGAAACCTCTTCAGTTAGCCAGTCAAGGTTTTGTCACAGCGATTGCGAACCCAAAAGGTTGGGTATTTATGATTTCGTTATTGCCGCCTTTTATCAATCCAACACAAGCATTAACACCACAATTATCAGTGCTTGTAGCTATCATCCTCATTACCGAATTTAGCTGCTTATTAATGTATGCCAGTGGTGGGCAAACATTACGTCTATTTTTACAAAAAAGTAATAATGTGCGTTTACTCAATAAAATCGCAGGTTCGTTAATGGTGTTTGTTGGGATCTGGTTAGCGACCGGATAAAGTTCGCACTAATCCTAAAAGATAGCTCTATTTAGTTAGGATAAATGCACTTTAACTAAAAATAAGTTTCATTCCCGTATAAATAATTGGCATAATAAATTATCTAATTATTTATACATTGCGAAGAGAATGATCAAGAACGTACCTTCAACTCTAAAATCAAAACGCATTGCAATTATCGGTGGTGGTATAGCTGGTAGTACAATAGCACTGCGCTTGGCTGGGTTAGACATTAATGTCACCTTATTTGAAGAAGGTGTTAGCTTAGTCAATGGGCCACCGGTATGCCATTTACATGCTGGCGGTAACCTTTACCCAGATATCTCCGATGAGCAATGCCTTACGTTATTAGAGCAATCGATCGCCACAATAAAGATCTATCCACACTGCATCAATAAACGTCCGACTGTTATTGCAATTCCCCAACGCGACGCCGGTAATATTGAAAAGCTACTACCCCGACTTGAACAGCTAACACAGCGCTACAAAACATTAATTCAAATCGATGACAGCAATAAAGTACTTGGTGATGTAGGTGATTACTATCAAATGTTTTCACGTGAGGATTTAGAGTTATTAAAAACAACGTCACAACCGTCAGAAATAACCAAATTTTCTGATTGGATGATTCCACTTGCTAAAAATCTTGATCTCAATACTGTCAAATTCCCATTATTGATGGTGCAAGAATACGGTTTAAGCTTATTCCGTATCGCTGCAAGCACAGAGCTTAGCCTGAACGCATCTAAATCTTGTAACTTACTCGTCAACAATAAAGTCATTAATGTTTCTTACACAGCCGATAAGACGTGGTTAATCAGCCATTCTGAAAATGGTATAGAGACAACTACAGAAGTTGATTACTTAATCAATGCTTGTGGTTATAGAACCGGTGTTATTGATGACATGGCAGATACACCAAAAGAACGTATGGTTGAATTTAAGGCCGCTTACATTACTCGCTGGCAGCAAAGCGAGCGTTGGCCTGAAGTTGTCTTTCACGGTCAACGTGGGACACCTGAAGGTATGGCACAATTGACGCCATATCCTGATGGTTATTTCCAGTTACACGGTATGACTGAAGAAATTACGTTATTTAAAAATGGACTTGCTAAAACGACAGCAGACAGTGCTCAACCTAAACTAGATAAAAGCTTTATTAATAAACTAGTCGAAGGTTGGGATCAGCAAGAGTCTGATAGCCGAACTCAAAAAGCGATTCATCATATTAGTCACTTCATTCCGAGTTTTAATAAGGCCACTATCGCTGGTAGACCTTTATTTGGCGCACAGCAAATACCCGGTAAAGATGTCTCACTACGTGCTTATGACGTGTCGTTTGAGGGCCAGCAATATGCTCGAGCTGAAATCGTTAAAGCTTCGTCAGCACTGACTGTTGCGGATCAAATAATTCATAAACTTTTTGATTATTCATATGAGCAACTCAGCGATATGAGTAAAGCAAATTTTGTCGATTTATCTGAAAGTGATATCGATACACTCGCATGCAATATAGCCCAAGATAGAAATTATCCTACATCACTCGCGAAGATCTAAGTAGTATTAGGCCAAACATTACGGGCCTATCTTTATCGTTAATGAATTACAGCTATAAAAAAAGCCTGGATCGTAAGATTCAGGCTTTCGTTGTTTGTTGGCAAAGAGAAAGTGGACGACTTTTTACAAACCACAACTCGCGGCCTCCGGCGTGTCAGGCCGCTTATCTTTTTATAAAGAGTCTAACCAACTGAACTACCACTCTGCACAATCTGTATTTCTTGTATTCTTGAATTTCAGGCATAAAAAAACCTGAATCAATGATTCAGGTTTTTTTATTAGTTGGCGGAGTGGACGAGACTCGAACTCGCGACCCCCGGCGTGACAGGCCGGTATTCTAACCAACTGAACTACCACTCCGCACAATCTGTGCTGATATAATATCAGTCTTAATTTGGCGCTTGGCGATGCCCTACTCTCACATGGGGAAACCCCACACTACCATCGGCGTTATTACGTTTCACTACTGAGTTCGGAATGGAGTCAGGTGGTACCGCAACACTATGGTCACCAAGCAAATCTGGTTTGCTTTCTATAGAAGTTCTCACTTCGTTTTAAATCTGAAAAGCTATAAATAAAGAAGTCTTTAAAACATAAAGTGTTCAATCTATTCTTAAGTCGATTATTTCAATTAATCATACTTTAATTTGTATGGTTAAGCCTCACGGGTAATTAGTACAAGTTAGCTCAATGCCTCACA